>JAZBPR010000124.1:0-17390 GCA_036351735.1 Wenzhouxiangella sp.
ATCGATGCTCTGCTCAGTTTGCGCCAGTTGCTCGCTGGACTGACTGAGCGCGTTCTCTGCAGTATCTACTGTTGAGTCGATAGATTTTTTGATCGAGGTCACTTTTTCGGTCATTTGGGTCGCAGTTTCTCTCGATCGTGCCGATAACCCCCGAATTTCAGTCGCCACGACCGAAAATCCCTTGCCCGCCTCACCGGCACGGGCTGACTCAATGCCCGCATTGAGCGCCAGCAGGTTGGTATGGTCGGCAATCGAGACTACTTCTGCCGCCATGTCCTGTAGCTCGCTGGTGAAAGCCTTGAGCAGGCGCAGTTCCTCGAGCATCTGCTGACGCGACTGCTGGGTCTGCCGCAAAGCACTGACTGCGTCCGACAGATCGCTTTGAGAACTGTTCAAGGTGCCGATGACGTGATCGCTGCCATCATTCTCGGACGATGCCGATACAGACTGATTAAGGCTGTCAATCAGATAGCTGAACTGCTGCATGAGCCCTGAAACGGACTCTTCGACGTAGCGATTGGAGTGATCGATATGACGCGACCAGATCGGCAGGGACTCTCCGACCAACTGCTCAAGAGAGCCATCCGGCGTGGCAGACGCAATTGCTGCGGCTTCCGCCTCAGCGCGCTCAGCGAGCTGCCGATGCATCCACCAGCCGCTACCGGCCGCTGCAAGCATGACAACCGAACTCAAAGCGACAGTTGCCCAACTGAGCCCGAACAAGCCGAACAGACCTGCGACCGCCAGAACGGCGGGGCCAAGAACAGCGAGCCAAAGAGTTCCTCCCCTGGCACTGTCTGCCTGCTCGCTTGAAGCGATACTTCCGGCCTGCATCATCTTCAGACCCTCCTTCGATTTCATCATCATAGCCTAATATGTCAGGGAACTTCAGAACCCTGACGCTGCAAGCTCGGTGCCAGCGTCAGCATACGCGCCATCTCAAGCCGATGCCAGACTGAGCAACGCTTGCGGAATCTCACCCAATGGCAGTACCTGGTCACTGGCACCCAGACGCACGGCCGAACCCGGCATCCCCCATACCACGCTAGTGGCTTCATCCTGGACCATGGTGGGCGCACCTGCATCATGCAGGGCCTTCAGTCCTTTGGCGCCGTCATCGCCCATACCGGTCAGCAAGACCCCAATGGCATGCTTTCCAACATGGCGCGCAGCGGTCAGAAACAGCACATCAACGCTGGGACGGTGACGACTGACACGTTTGCCCTCGTGAACCTGACACACCCACTCCAGCCCGGAGCGGCCGACGCCAAGGTGACGGTCTCCGGGTGCGATATAGGCATGCCCGGGCTGGATACGCATGCCGTCTTCGGCCTCGCAGACGGTCATGGCAGAGTGCTGGTTCAGTCGCTCCGCGAACGGCTTGCTGAAAGAGCTCGGGATATGCTGCGCAATCACAATGGGCGGTGCAGAGGCCGGAAGCACTTCCAGGACTTCGCGCACGGCTTGCGTCCCACCCGTCGAAGCACCCATCACCACCAGGCGGCGACCAGAAGCCGCGGGTGTGAAACGTTCGATTCTGGGGGGCGGCTCAACCCGCAACGTACGCGGTTTCGACGAGGCAGCCGACTTGACCTTGGTAATCAGTTCCTCGGCATAGTCGCCCAGCTTCTCACCGATATCGGCCTGTGGCTTGCCCACGTAATCCACCGCCCCGATGGCCAGCGCCTTGAGCGTCGCATCAGCTCCGTGCTGAGTCAGAGTTGACACCATCACCACTGGCATGGGCCTCAAGCGCATCAGGTTTTTCAAAAATGTGATGCCGTCCATCCGCGGCATCTCGATATCCAGCGTGAGCACGTCAGGGTTGAGTTGCTTGATCTTGTCCCGGGCGACAAAAGGATCCGGCGCGGTACCCACCACTTCAATGTCCGGATCACTGTCCAGCGCACGGGTCAGAATCGTACGCACCAGCGCGGAATCGTCCACGATCAAAACACGAACCATTGAAAGCCCTCCTTCAAGCCTCCGAAATTTCAGCCTTGGCCTGGGCCACTGCAGCCTGCTCCTTGCCAATCAGGACCCGGCCGTGACCCGAGTCAACGTAACGGACAAAGGCACGCCCGGTATCCGTGTCGAAACGAATCTGTCTGGATACCCGCTTCCCGACCTCTTCCGCCTTGATCCCAATGCGGTGCTGCTTGAGAAAACGATGCGCGAAATCGATATTTTCAATTCCGACTCGGTTATTAGGGCCCATCGCACTGGCCCCACCGAAGATCTTGGCCTGCAAGCGGTTCCGATCAGCGCCGAGCTCGACCGCCCCATGCAGTAGCCACGGCAGCGCGTCTTCGCCGAAGCGAACATCGTCCGGAAGGGGAATGTTGGGGCCCCGCTGGGGCAGCATGAAGTGATTCATTCCGCCCACGCCAGCGTCCGGATCGAAAAGGCAGACCGCGACGCAGGACCCGAGCAGGGTCAGTAGGCGTTTGGGAACCCTTGTAATGTAACCGCCGCCCAGAAGAATGCGGGTGGAAGATTCGCCAGTGACCGCATCGACGAAATCGCTGATTTCGCCGACGGCCAAAAACTCTTCTTTCCCCTGCTTGTTCATTTTGTTTTCCTGTAGATCGTACCTCCGATCAGATCGAAACGGTCGGTCAGACCATGCAGATTTTCCGAGTGCCCAATAAACAGCAATCCACCCACCGGCAACAGATCCGCGTAACGGTCAACGATCTTGGCCTTCACCTCGCGATCAAAGTAAATGAAGACATTCCTGCAGAATATCATGTCGAACGGCCCTTTCATGGGCCATTCTTCGAGTAAATTCAGCGGCATCACGCGCACAACCCGCTTGAGCTCAGGGCGGACCATAACCCGACCTGCCTGGCTACCGCCCCCTTTAAAAAACCAGCGCTTGACCTGCTCGGGCGGCAGTCGCTCGACACGCTCAACGGGATAAACGCCCTCACGGGCGAAGCGAATCATATTGAAGTCCAGATCCGTTGCCAGAACACCGAGATCCCAGCCACCCTCGCCCTGCATTCCTTCCAGCAAAGTAATCGCGATCGAATAAGCCTCCTCGCCGCTGGAGCAGCCCGCCGACCAGGCTCGGATTTTTCGGAAAGCCCGGTTGCGCAGGCTTGGCAAATAGCTGGTCAGCAGATGTTCGAAATGGTGCGGTTCACGAAAAAAGGCCGTGACGTTGGTTGTCAGCGCCGAGGCCAGTCCATCGCGCTCCACTTCGGGCGCGGCGCGAATGTATGCGAGATATTCGCCCACGTCCCGGATCCCGAGCTCACGCATCCTCCGGCTGATCCGGCCCTGCACCATGGAGCGTTTGTTGTCGCCAATCACGATGCCCGCGTAGTCGCGGATCAACTGGCGGACAAAATCAAACTCGTCGGGCGTCAGTGCCTCGCGTCCAACCGGTGCAGAACCAGCCAATGGCTCAAAACTCTTCCCAGACCGCCTCAGACTCTGCGCCAGATGCCGAAGACGACTTGGATCTGTTTTCGGTACTCGGAGCCGGTGAGTAAGACGACGCAGACCTAGGTGCCGAAGTCGGGGTTACCGCAGTATTGCCCTCAATCCGGAAGTAAGAAATCTTTTCGGTCATCTGCAGGGCCTGCTCTTCGAGCGCACGGCTGGCTGCGGCCGCCTCCTCGACCAGAGCGGCATTGCGCTGAGTGACCTCGTCCATCTGCGATACGGCACGATTGACCTCTTCGATCCCGGCCGACTGCTCGTAGCTGGCGGCAGAGATTTCGGCCACGATTTCGGCAACCTGCTTGACGCTGCTAACGATCTCTTCAAGCGTGCGGCCCGATTCATCAACCAGCTCGCTACCCGTCTCGACGCGGTGCACGCTGTCGGTGATCAGACCCTTGATCTCTTTAGCGGCCGCGGCGCTGCGCTGCGCCAGACTGCGAACTTCGGCGGCAACGACTGAGAAACCGCGACCCTGTTCGCCGGCCCGAGCCGCCTCAACGGCTGCGTTGAGCGCCAGCAAGTTGGTCTGGAAAGCAATTTCGTCGATTGTGCCGATGATGGCTGAAATTTTCTCGCTACTGTCGCTGATGCCCTGCATGGCCTCAATCGTGCGCCGAACAACGTCACCACCCGCTTCAGCCTTGCCGCGTGCACCCTTGGCAAGCTGGTTGGCCTGACTGGCGTTATCGGCGTTCTGCTTGACCGACGCTGTCATCTGCTCCATGGTCGAAGCCGTCTCTTCCAGCGAAGATGCCTGCTGCTGGGTTCGCTGCGCCAGATCCTCATTGCCCTGCGAAATCTCGCCGGCAGAGGTCCGCACAGACAGCGAGGCCTCAAGAATTTCGCTGACGATTCCGGCGATCCGTCGATCCATATCCGCCAACCGGTGCAAGAGTTCACCCAGTTCGTTGTTGCTGTCAATGTCGATCTTGTGGCCGAGTTCGCCAGAGGCAATCCGGTCGGCTACCTCGACAGCAGACTCCACAGAATGACGGATGCTTTCGTTGAGCGAGCGCACAACAGCAACGGCGGCCAGAATCAGCAGGATCACGACCACCAGTGAAACGCCAAGCATGATCTGACTGATCAAGAGCGCGCGCTCATGGCGCTGACGAGCACGATCACTCAGATACTCGGCGTAGTCGCTTGTCAAATCCAGAAGAGGCGTCATCACCGATTCAAGCCGGGTTTCAACAAGAAAGCGGGCCCGGTCATACTCGGCAGCACCCATCGCATTGATCGCATCACTCGCGACCTGGGCGAAGCTGGCCCTTGCCGCGTCAATCTCGGCAAGCAGGCTACGGGCGTCTTCGGACTCCGCCTGTTGCGCTGTTGCAGAAAATAACTGCCCGAGGCGGCCCAGATCACGCTCAACCTGGCCCGCTGTTTCCTGCGCGATGGCCGCGCTCCTGGAGGCCAGCGCCGATTGCGTGGCGGCAAACGTTGAGAAAGCAATATCGCGTGCCTGAAGCATGCTGACAATACCACCCATCTCCTTGTCCTGAAGCTGCCCCATCGTCTGGTTCGACGACCAGACACTGGCAAGCCCCAGGCCCAGTCCACCGAGGACCAGAAAGCCCAGTAACACGGCGATGACCATCAACTTCTGCCGAACGCTCATTTGACTCAGATTCATCTTCGCAGTCATGATCGGTTGCCTCTTGTTTTGATTGCCGGGCCGATCAGCCCGGTGCCACCACCGTTTCAAGGGCGGCTAATTGCTTCTGGTCAAAAATTCGATCCAGATCGACCAACAAATACATACGCTCATCCACGAGCGCCACTTCGGTAACGAGCGCTTTCTGCGCTGGCGTGCCGAGCTCTGGCGAAGACAGCAAACGCCCACGGCCAAGATCGACCACGTCCGAAACACTGTCCACAACCAGCCCGACGTTATTCACGCCTTGATCTCCGCCCAGAGCGACGATGACGATCACTGTCCTGTGGTCACAAACACTCTCACCCAACCCCAACCTGCTCCTCAGATCGACGATTGGGATCACGGCCCCACGCAAGCGCAAGATACCCAGGACGAAGTCCGCCGCTCCCGGCACCGACCGCACCTGGCTCCAGCCGCGAATCTCCCTGACCCGGTTGATGTCGATGCCGTAATCCTCGGCCTCCACCTCAAAGGTCAGAATCTTGCTGTTCAGGCGCCCAGAAAGATCAGGCTGTTCGTCGCTTTCAGCCATGAATCTATCCTCGTCCCCTCAGAGCGGGGCCCTGAACCGGAGCCCATCTCATAGTTGGTAGCGGCTGGGTTTCCAAGACCTTGATGCATTGTTCAAAAAACCTCATTCAAGCATACTCATCGATCAGGGGCGAATCATCGTCTTTACTGTCATCCGATTCGGGAGCTTCCCGCTCAGAAAGCGTTTCGCCGTGTTCCCGTTCTCTATCCCGTTTCAGTTTTTTGCGCTTCTTGCTGGTTTTCGGGCTGGCCGGAACCGAAGGGACGGGCCTGATCGGGTCGAATTGCGCTCTTAGCATCACTGGTCCTCCCGCCTTAGTCCGGAAACGCTGGCCGCATCGAGCAGGATCAGCATGCCAATGGAACCCAACTCGATCACGCCGCTGACGTGCTGCTCATGCCCTACGAGCTCTGCACCCGCCATTTTCTCAACCTTCTCAGGATTGAAGATATGGACCTCCAAAACCTCATCGACCATCAAGCCGACGGTTTCGCCAAACACATCGAGCACAACGATCCATTCCGAATCACCCGGCTCGCGGGATTGCAGACCCAGGCGCATCCGTGTATCCACTACGGTCACAATCGCGCCACGCAGATTGATGACGCCCAGCACGTGTGGTGGCGAACCCGGCACGGGCTCGATCGTGCCGCCGTAAAGAATCTCCTGGATCTGGAGCACATTCAGCCCGTAAGACTGACCATCCAAAAGGAATTGCAGCCACTCCTCACGAGGTCCGGTATTCTTTTCCTGCAATGCGCTTTCAACAACGGCACTCATGCCGAGATTCCTTTACAAAGACTTACAGGATAAACCTGCAGCAAAATCCAGGCCAGCGTCCGTATATTGCCACTGGTCGGCAGGCTCCTCATGGCAGCATCGCTACCAGAGCGTCCAGGTCCAACAAGACCAGCCGACTGTCGACCAGGGTTCCAGCCAACCAGGGTCGACTACCCTGCTCACCCCGCCAGACCACCTTGTCCAGATCCAGCAATTCCAGTCGGCTCTCGCCCGCACTGGCCAAGGCCCATTGCCCCTGATCCAGAACGCTCAGGGTGCCAAGCCGTTCTGCCAATGGAGGCTTGATCGCGGGCGCAGATGGCGGCAAGACCAGGGCGGCCAGATCAATCACGGGAAGCACGCTTCCGCTGGGGAAAGCCAGTGTTCGGACGGTTTCGCCGTCCTTACCAGCCAAGGTACCCTCAAACGCCGGCTCTGCGCTTACCCGAGTCGCGGGGATGGCCGCACCGACACCCCCGACATCGCAGACATAGTACCGCTCATCTTCAGGTGACACGTGGCCACAGGGCAAGAGAACGCCGGGCTCATGTTCCTTCTCCGTCGTCCCATCCGCGTCCCCATCGGCATTGAGCAACTCATCCAGATATCGCGCCAGTGCGTCATCGTGATTGGATTGCAGTTGGTCAGAACTCACGCAGCTTCCTCGTCTTGCTGTGCTAATTCCGCGGCCAGAACATCCTCAAGCAACTGCTTGAACGCCATGGCCCCGCGACTTTGCGGCAAATGCTGGGGTAATGGCAATCCGTTGCGGCTTGCTTCACGAAATTGCGTGTCCATGGGAATGACATCCTTCCAAAGCTCATCGCCATGCTGTTTTCGCAGATCATTCAGCGCGCCGATTGATGACCGAGTGCCTTTATCGAACATGGTCGCAATGATGTGGAATGGCAAGTGCGAGGCTCGGGAATGGTTCACCATGGCCAGAGTCCGGAGCATGCGCTCAAGACCTCTGAGCGCCATGTACTCGGTTTGGGTGGGAATCAACACGCGATCAGCCGCGCCCAAAGCATTGACCATCAATACGCCGAGACTTGGCGAGCAGTCCACCAGGACATACCCGTAACGATCGCGCAAATGATTCAAGGCCCGACCAAGCACCAGCCCCTGCCCGCTGCGCTGGCCCATCTGACGGTCCAGCGTGGCCATGGCCGGAATCGCAGGCATCAGATCAATACCCTCGATGCGGGTCTTGACGATCACTTCTGCCGGATCATGATCGGGGTGAGTAAAAAGGTCATAGACGCTGGCGGTAATCTTCTCCGGCTCAAAGCCCAGATAAGCGCTGAGAGAACACTGGGGATCCATATCAACCAGCAAGACGCTGTCGCCGCGCTCAACCATCCAACCGGCCAGGGTCACGGCCACCGTCGTCTTGCCGACGCCACCTTTCTGGTTGGCGACAACCCAGGTCTTCACGGCTCACCTCCGGCGTCTTCATATCGTCCGTAAAGCGAGTCGGGCCCCACCGGCGCGTCGCCTGCCAGCACCACAATCAGCACGCGCCGATTGAGGTTTCGGCCTTCCGCCGTCGCATTATCAGCAATGGGCCGATACTCGCCCATGCCAATGGCGGCCAGACGCTGGGCCGTGATTCCCGTATCCTGAAACAACCGCACAACATTGGCGGCACGCGCCGCCGACAACTCCCAGTTCGACGGGAAAGCAGGGGTTGCGATGGGAACGTTGTCCGTATGCCCCTCAACGCGGATCGGATTGGGAAATGGCGCCAGAATTCCCGCAATTTGCTCCAAAACGGGGATGGCCGGTGCACTGATCGTTGCCGAACCGCTGGGAAAAAGAATATCGGTTTCGACTTCTAGCTCCAGCCAAAATGGACTTTCCCTGACCCGGATATTCTCAAGGTCGATCATCTCACCCAGCGACTCGCGCACTTCCTCGGCCATGCGCTGGAGTCCGGCTTCAATATCGCGGGCTCTGTCCTCAAGAGCGACTTCCCAGGCCTGCGTTTCCGCGTCCTCTTCAATCTGAACCGGTTGAAGTTGTGCGTCCGTTTCTTCCGCCTCGTGGTCAATGATCTCCAGCGGCAGCAGATCCGCCTGGCTTCTCGGCACCTGATCCAGAAGCACGTCTTCGCGCAGAGTCCCCTCCCGGTTTTCCCCAAGCTGGATGGGCGAGACGGTCCGAGGCTCGCCCCGAAATGCCGCAACAAGACTTTCTGACAGGACGCGGTATTTTCCTGCGTTTACCGAAGACACCGAATACATCACAACAAAGAAAGCCAGCAGGAGCGTGATCAAATCACCATAGGGGATGGCCCAACCCTCATGATTGCCGTGCTCTTCAGGTTTTTTGCGTCGGCGGGCCATCGCGCATCATCCGGTCAGGCCAGAAAGCCGCGCAGCTTGGTTTCGATATTGCGGGGATTTTCTCCGCGCGCAATCGAGACCACGCCTTCAATCACCAGTGTGCGCATCTGGGTCTGAGACTTGATGATGCTCTTGAGCTTGCCCGCAACCGGCAAGAAAAACAGATTGGCAGACGCGATGCCATAAATCGTTGCCACAAAGGCTGCAGATATCCCAGGACCCAACTTGGAGGGATCGGCCAGGTTCTGCATCACCGCCATCAGCCCGAGAACAGCGCCGATGATGCCCAGCGTGGGTGCGTAGATTCCGAACGACTCGAAAACCTTCGCGCCCTCCAGATCCTTTTCCTCCCGCGCGTCGAGTTCGACTTCCATGATGTCCTGAATGACGTCCGGCTCACCCCCATCAACCATCAGCTGCATGGCCTTTTGCACGAATGGATCAGGCTCATTTTCGACCTGCGCCTCCAGACCCAGCAATCCCTGACGGCGCGCGATCTGGCTCCAATCAAGCACCTTTTCGATCATGGCCTCGGGATCGGCGCGCGGCGGTTTGAACACCCAGATAAACAGCGTCCAGGCGTGCTTCATGGTGTGCATGGGGGTATGGATCAGGCCTGCTGCCGCGGTTCCGAAGATCACGATCAAGAAAGCGGCCGAATCCAGCAGGGCAACAATGCCACTGCCCTTGGAGAGGCTGCCACCGATCAAAGCGACCGAGGCAAGAAGGAAACCGATGATGCTGAGAAGATCCATACGGACCCCGGGTCAACCACCGACCGTGCGGAGCAGGCCGTTGATGTCGATAATCAAGGCAATCTTGCCGTCGCCGGTGATGGTCGCACCGGCAAAGCCCCGGATTCCGTGCAACAAGGCGCCCAATGGCTTGATCACGACTTCTTCCTGACCCAGAACGTCGTCTGTGACAAAGCCCATCTTGTCGTTGCCGATCTGCAGCACGACCACGTAGCCCACTCCCTCAGGCTCACTGACGCCCTGCAGGAGATGGCGGTGGAGGAAGATCAAAGGCAGCGGCTTGCCACGCACCATGATGACCTCACGCCCTTCTACCTTGCGGACCTTGGACCGGTCAAGGAAGAAAACCTCGACCACGTGGGTCAGGGGAAACGCAAAGATTCGTTTGCGCAAACGGACCATCAAGGTCGGCAAGATCGCCAGGGTCAGCGGCACGCGAACCTGGATGGTGGTGCCCACACCCGGCTCGGAATCCACATCAATGACGCCATTGAGCTCGGACATACGGGTCTTGACCACGTCCATGCCCACGCCACGGCCGGAGACCTCCGAGACTTTCTCGCAGGTCGACAAGCCCGGCGCAAACATCAGCGCAAAACATTCCTGGCGGGTCATCTTGGCCGCGGCCTCGGCCGTGATCTGTCCTTTCTGAACTGCCTTGTCCCGCAGCTTGTTGGCATCGATTCCTGCGCCATCATCACGAATCATGATGACGATGTGATCCCCCTGCTGCTCGGCGGCCAGCTCCACAGTCCCCGCTCTTGGTTTGCCCGCTGCCTCACGGGCATCCGGCATCTCAATGCCGTGATCCAGCGAATTGCGGACGAGGTGAATGAGAGGATCGGCCAGGGCCTCGACCAGATTCTTGTCGAGGTCTGTATCTTCGCCGCGCATTTCCAGGTTGATTTCCTTGTTCAGCGACCGTGCCAGATCCCGGGTCAGCCGCGGAAAACGTGAAAACACCTTCCGGATCGGCTGCATGCGGGTCTGCATGACCCCCATCTGCAAGTCTCCGGTCACAAGATCAAGATTGGCGACAGTTTTCTGGAGCTCTTCGCTATGCAACGACGCGCCCAGATTGACCAATCGATTGCGGACCAGAACCAGTTCGCCGACCAGATTCATGACCGTATCCAGCCGAGACACGTCCACGCGCACGCTGGTTTCCTGCGGGGCCGCAGCCTTCTTGACCGCTTTGGCCACCGCCGCGTCGGCCTTGGCCTCTGGTTTGGCTGGTGCCTGCGGCGGCGCCGGAGCGGCCTCGGGAGCGTCAGGCTTCGGAGGATCAGCAGGCTTCTCGGCAGCAACGGGTGGCGGTTCGGGTGCAGGTGCAGGACCCTTGCCCTGCCCGTGCAAATCATCGAGCAGCGCTTCAAACTCGTCGTCGGTAATCAACCCGTCGTCGGGCTCTGAAGCCGGGGGCGGCTGTGGCGCGGCGGCAGGCTCGGCGGGCGGTGTCTTGCCCTCCAGCTGATCAAGCAAAGCCTCGAATTCATCGTCGGTAATGAGATCCGATTCACCCCCGGTGTCGGCACCCGCATCGGCTGCACCACCGCCATGGGTCTCGGCCAGCATGGCCTCGAACGCTTGTTCGGCGGGGTCCAAAGCAGGCTCAGGGGCGGCCGGCTCTGTGGGGGGCGCAGGCGCCGCGGGTTCAGCAGCAGGCTTTGGAGCCGGCGCTGAAACGAATCCCCGCAAGGACTGAATCAGTTCCGGACTCGGCGGTGCGAGTTCGTCTCCCGAGCGTAGACTCTCCATGTTGTCGGTCACCACATCCAGAGCCTGCAGCACGGCATCCATGATGTCGGCGTTGAGCTCCAGATCCCCGCGCCTGAGAGCGTCGAACACGTTTTCAGCAGAATGGCAGGTTTCGACCAGAGAGGCCAGATTCAGGAACCCTGCCCCGCCCTTGACCGTATGAAAAGCACGGAAGATGCTGTTGAGCAGGGCTGGATCATCAGGCTGCTGCTCGAGCTCCACCAGTTGCTCGCCCAGCCCGTCGACCAACTCGCCTGCTTCGGCGATAAAGTCTTCAACGATGCTGTCGTCAAGTTCGAAACCCATGGCAGTACTCCCCGGCTAAAACCCTAGGCTCGAGAGGATGTCGTCCACGTCATCCTGATTCTGGACGCGTTCGCTTTCCTCGCTGCGGCGACGCGCGTCAGCCTGTTGCTGAACCAGTTCAGCAGAGCCGCCCGAAATTCGAATCATGTTGACCAGAGTCTCTTCCACTTCCTTGACCAGTCGAATAATGTCGCGAATGATCTGGCCGGATAAGTCCTGAAAATTCTGGGCAATCAATACGTCTGAAAGTGTCTTGCGCAGGCTTTGGGCCTGCTCTCCAGACTGGGTCAGGCACCGGCGGGTCTCGGCTACCAGTTCATCATCCGGACTTTCACCCGTCTTGAGCGCGGACCAGCGCTCGGCTACTACTCTAGAGACATTCATCAAGTCTTCAACCACGGGCACAGCGTCTTCGACCAGATCCATGGTCCGGTGGGCAGACTTCTCGGTCATCGCAATCACCTTGTCGAGGCGATCCCGAGCATCGGGAAAGTCGGCCGTGGCCATGTTGGCGACTTTGGAATCCAGCTGGAAGTTGGTCAGCGACTCATGCAGTTGACGCGTCAGGCGTCCGACATCCTGAAAAAGCGCTTTCTCTCTAAGGGATGTCAAGTCATCCAGTTGAGCAAGAAACTTTTGATCGTCTCCGGCCCGCGCGGTCTCCAGCAATGCTTCGAGAGCCGGGACGTAGTTTTCTGATTTCGTGCTGTTGTTATTCATTGTTTAAAATTCCCAGAGGCGTTGGCGCTGCAGCTTATTTGGATGCGTTGATGCGCTCAAAAACCTTTTCCATCTTGACTTTCAGGGTCTGCGCGGTAAAAGGCTTGACGACATAGCCGTTGACTCCGGCCTGAGCCGCCTCGATGATTTGCTCGCGCTTGGCCTCGGCGGTCACCATCAGCACCGGGATGGTCTTGAGTTTTTCGTCGGCACGTATGGCCTTGAGCAATTCCAGGCCCGTCATCCCCGGCATATTCCAGTCAGTCACCACAAAGTCGATCTTTGTCGTCTTGAGCATTTGCAAGGCCGGCGCTCCGTCTTCAGCCTCCTTGAGGTTGCTGAATCCGAGCTCACGCAGCACGTTTTTCACGATCCTGCGCATGGTCGAAAAGTCATCGACCACCAGAATCTGCATGTTCTTGTCCAAAGCCTTCAAGCCTCCGTATGCTTTATTTTTTGGTGGCTGCGCTCAACCACGCCATTCCACGAGACGAGCGCGCAGTCTGGCCAGCGCCTGTCCGTGCAATTGGCAGACCCGCGATTCACTGACACCCAGCACTTCGCCAATCTCGCGCATGTTCAACTCGTCGGTGTAATACAAGCTCATGACCAGCGCCTCCCGCTCAGGCAGACGGGTAATCTGCTCAGCCAGAGCATCCTGGGCCTTGTGGGCTTCCAGACTGCGCTCCGGACCCTCCTGCCCTGAAGACAACACGGCGCTGTCTGATGACGGCGCCAATTCTTCGGTACTGAACATCCGGCAGCTGACTGCCTCGCGGGCGATTTCGTAGTACCGCTCCAGCGACACTTCCATTTCTTCGGCAATTTCTCGATCACTGCCATGCCGTCCCAGTCTGGCTTCCACTCGGTGAACGGCTTCCACCATGTCCCGTATGCTGCGATGGACCGAGCGCGGTACCCAGTCGGTCCGGCGAAGCTCATCCAGCATGGCGCCGCGCATTCGAATGCTGGCATAAGTCTCAAAGCTGGCACCCTGTTCACCCCGATATTTGCCGGCCGCCTCAATCAACCCAAGCATCCCGGCCTGAATCAAATCCTCCACGTCCACGCTGTCGGGCAAGCGCCCTGCCAGGTGATAAGCCACCCGACGAACCAGGGCCGAATACCGCGTGACCAGACTCTCCTGCGAGAGTTGGCCAACGGCCTGGTATTCGGCGCTCACGTTCACGGACCCACTTCCGCAGCCGTTGAAGGTGCGCCCAGCGCGCGTTCAAAGAAGAACTCCAGGTGACCACTGGGACCCGAAGGCACACTCCATGTATCGGCCGTTTCGGCCAATCTCTTGAATGCCGTCGAAGAACGTGCCTCGGGATAAACCGTCACAACCGGCTGCTGCTTCTGAAGCGCCTTGCGCAGGAAGTCGTCATACGGCACATAGCCCGCATAGTTCAGACTGACATCCAGGTAGCGATCAGTCACCCGTGAAATCTTGTTGTACAGAGCTTTCCCCTCGGCCGGGCTGCGCACCATATTCGACAGCACCTGAATCTGGTGCATGCCATGATCCCGAACCAGCACCTTGATCAGCGCATAGGCATCGGTGATCGATGCCGGCTCATCACAGACCACGACCAGTGCGTGGTGGGCTGCACGGGCAAACATGGTCACCGAAGTACTGATACCGGCAGCCGTATCCACGATCAGCAAATCCACATCGTCGGCCACTTCGGAAAACGCCTGGATCAGCCCACCGCATTCGGCGGCTCCAAGATTGGTCATTCGCGCCACGCCCGATGAGGCCGGCACAATCTTCATGCCACCCGGGCCCTCAAGAACGATATCTTCAAGCTCGCAGCTGCCATCAAGTACATGGGACAGATTCTGGCGAACGTTCAGGCCGAGCAACACGTCAATATTGGCCAGGCCAAGGTCAGCGTCCAGCATCCAGACCTTGCGCCCCCGTAGCGCCTGGACGGTGGCCAGATTCACCGAGACGTTCGTCTTGCCCACCCCGCCCTTTCCACTGGCCACTGCAATCACCTGCAGAGGCCTGGGCCCCGCAGGTTTCTGCAGACCGGCAGCTTGCCTGCCGTTTTCAGGCATAGGCATATTCGGCGCTCCGACCCAGCTGTTGGGCAAACACGTCCTCGTCCATTTCTTCTTCCGGCTTCGTCAACTCATGGGCTCGACGCACCAGATTCCGGGCGCTGGCCCGGCGAAGGTGCTCGGGCACTTCCTGACCATCTGTACTATAGGCGATTGGCAGCTGATGGCGGACGATAACGCTCAACAAGCCGCCCAAACTGGCCGCTTCATCCAGTTTGGTCACGACACAACCGGCCAACGGCAGTCGGCTGAAGGCCCTGACTGACTCATCAAGCGCCGGAAGCTGAGAATTGGCCGCCATCACGAGATAGGGTAGCAACGGCCGCCCTGCGGTTTCCAGAGATTCCAACGATCGTTCGAGGCGTGCGTCTCGGGCGCCCACACCGGCAGTATCCAGCAGAATCAGACGAGCATGGCTCAGGCGACCGATGCGCTCTGTCAGCTGGGCCGCCGTGGTCGCGACATAAACGGGAATATTGAGCATACGACCATAGGTAAACAACTGCTCCTGAGCCCCAACCCGATAGTCATCTGCGCTAATCAGCGCCACGCTTTCCGGTCCATGCTGACGGGCATAGCGCGCGGCAAGCTTGGCAATCGTTGTGGTCTTGCCAACGCCAGTGGCACCGACCAGCGCGATCACGCCGCCTTGTTCCAGCGGCTCGGTCTCGGTGACCGGCACGCGCTGGGCAAGCTGTCCAAGAATCTGGCGCCACGCCAGCGCGAAATCTTCGCGCTCACCCTGGTCGCTCAGACCGTTGGCCAGTTCCTGAGCAAGCTCAGAGCCAACGCCCATTTGCAGCAGTTGCCGAAGAATCGACGCCCGTGCAGGGCTGCGGCGGGCTAGATCATTCCAGGCCAGGCTAGACAGCTGCCCTTCCAGAATTCGTCTGAGTGCATTGATCTCCGACCGCATGCTGACCAGCGTGGGCTCCTGTGACCAAACGATATGCGTCTTTCGACCATTGGGTCGACGGGCGGCCTGCTCAGCTGCCCGCCTTTCGACGGGCTGACGTTGCTGTGTGTCTTCTTCGGCGGCAAGCAAGTCATCAACCGGCGAATGCGCATCGTCGTGCTTCTGCTCATCCGCCGATGCTGAAGCTCGAGGGTTCTGACTGGCCGATACCGACGTTGGCGCTCTGCGCATATCCTGATGCGCCACAGCCTGTTCGACCAGGTCTTCGTCGTAGTCGACCGCCGCGATCAGCTCCAGCCCACCGTTGACGCGACGACTGGACAGAATCACCGCGTCCGGCCCCTGCTCCTTGCGCACCATTTTCAGAGCCTGACGCATGTCGGGTGCCATGTATCGCTTGATTTTCATATCGCTCGGCTTCCTTGTTGCTCAAATAACCAGCGGCTGGGTTCGGCCTCAGGCCGGCACCTCAGCGCGCCACCGACCCGACAAGACGCAGTTGCTTGTCGTCGGGAATTTCGTTGTGGGCCAACACGTGCAGCCCGCTAACGGCCTGGCGGACAAAGCGCGCCAGCATGCCGCGAATACTGGGCGGAACCAGCAGCACCGCCGCCTCTCCGCGTGCTTCCTGCTCGCGCGTGCTGCGCTGCAGAGAAGACTGAATCCGTTCTGCCAGACCAGGCTCAAGAACCCCGCCCGCACCTTTCTGCGACAGGTCATGCAGCATCTGTTCAAGCTCAGGCGCCAGCGTGATTACAGGCAGCTGTTCATTCATGCCATTGATCTCCTGAACGATCTGCCGACCCAGGGCCACACGCACTTCGGCCAGCAGCGCTTCCGGGTCCTGCGTTCGCGCACCGTGTTCAAGCAAGGCCTGACAAATCGTGCGCAAATTGCGGATCGGTACCTTTTCAGCCAACAGACTCTGCAATACACGGGCCACCGTTGCCAGCGGCAGTGTTTTAGGCACCAGCTCCTCGACCAGTTTCGGCGAGGTCTTGGCCAGAACATCCAGCAATTGCTGCACGTCCTGATGCCCTAGCAGTTCATGCGCGTGCTTCTGCATGACCTGACTCATGTGAGTTGCAATCACCGTGGCGGAATCAGCAACCGTATAGCCCAAGGTCTGGGCATGCTCGCGGCTGCCGGCTTCAATCCATACCGCCGGCATACCGAAGGCCGGATCGGTGGTTTCGATGCCCTGCAGCTGACCGCTGACCCCTCCGGGGTTGATGGCCAGTTCACGGTCGGGATGGATTTCGGCTTCGGCCGTCGGCACGCCGAACACGGTGACCCGATACTTGGTTGGCGGAAGTTCGAGGTTGTCCCGAATATGAACCGGTGGGATGAGAAAGCCCAGCTGCTGCGACAGTTTCTTGCGCACGCCCTTGACCCGCCCCATCAATTCACCGCCCTGACGGCTGTCAACCAGCGGCACCAGACGATAGCCAACTTCCAGCCCGACCGGATCGGTTTGAGAGACATCATCCCAACCGAGCTCCTTGGGTGCCTCAGGCTTGGCTTCAATCTGCTTTTGCGCCTCGACCTGTTCGGCCTGTTCCGCCTCCTGGCGGCGGTTGTATTGCCACCAGGCAGCAAATCCGCAGAGTGCGGCCAGGAGCAGAAAAGCCATGTTCGGCATGCCGGGGACGATACCCATTATGCCCAGCAGCCCTGCCGTCACAGCGAGAATCCGCGGATCGCCGAAGACCTGGGTCAAAACTTCAGACCCCATGTCCTGCGAGCGCGACATACGCGTCACGATGACCGCTACGGCAGTCGAGAGCAACAGCGAGGGGATCTGTGCAACAAGCCCGTCCCCGACGGTCAGCAAGGCATAGACCTCGACTGCGCCGGCGAAGGCCATATCACGCTGGAAGATCCCGATCAGCAGCCCGCCGATCAGGTTGATGATCAGAATGATGATGCCGGCAACCGCGTCACCCCGGACGAACTTGGAGGCACCGTCCATGGCGCCGTAGAAGTCACCTTCCTGCCGGACTTCCTCACGCCGCAGTCGCGCCTCGTCCTGGCTGATGATGCCGGCATTCATATCGGCATCGATCGCCATCTGCTTGCCGGGCATGGCATCGAG
>JAZBPR010000125.1:0-4222 GCA_036351735.1 Wenzhouxiangella sp.
CAGTCTGCTGCTGCTGTGTGCCTGCAGCTGCAGTTCGCTGCCAGACCGCGTAGCTGTGGCTGAACAAGGCGCACTGATGCCTGACGGGAGTTCAAGACTGGATGCCCTGGTCGGCCCGGAAGAGCAGCGCCAGGGCGAACGCTCCGGCTTTCGCCTGGTCGGGCACGGCCCAGAAGCGCTGGCTATTCGAGTCCATGCCAGTGCGCTGGCCGACCGAAGCATCGATATTCAGACCTACATCTGGCACGCGGACCTGACCGGACTGTATCTGGCCAATGAAGTGTTGCTCGCCGCCGATCGGGGCGTGCGCGTGCGCCTGCTGCTCGATGACCTTGATGCGCGCAACAACAACTATGGTCTGGCCGCACTGGATGCTCATCCGAATATACAGGTGCGCCTGTTCAATCCTGCGGCGTCGCGCAGTGGCACCTGGGGTTTGCTGGGTAACTTTCTCAGTGACGGTCGGCGGCTGAACCGGCGCATGCACAACAAGGTCTGGATTGTTGACAATCGGGTCGCCCTGGGCGGTGGTCGAAACCTGGGCAATGAATATTTTGGTGCCAGCGATGCGGCGAATTTTGCCGATCTGGAACTGGCCATGGCCGGCCCGGTGGTGCGCGAGGCCAGCCAGTCCTTCGATCAATTCTGGAACGATGAAGCGAGCTACCCGATCGCTGTACTGAGCCCGGAGTCAGTCAATGCCGAGGCTCTGCAGGGTATTCGCGAAACCTTGAGTGAGGCCGCACGCCGGGCCCCTTTCACCGACTATGCCGCACTGATCGCCTCCGACAACGCCGTCACGCGCCTGCTGTCGGGGGACTGGACGCTGGATTGGACTGAGGAATACCGCTTTGTCTCCGATGAGCCGTCGAAGGTGCGACAGAAGCCGGAGCCTGGCTTGTCCCGGGTGCTGGCTGCACTCATGGAAGCCTTGGATACGGCTGAACAGAGAATCCGGATTGTTTCTCCGTACTTCGTGCCGGGTCGTGAAGGCAGCGCTTGGCTGGTCGGACACGCCGAGCGGCTGGACAGCGTTTCGATCCTCACAAACTCGCTGGCTGCCAACGACGTTGTGGCGGTGCACGGCGGCTATTCCAGATATCGCAAGCGCCTCCTCGAAGGTGGCGTTGGCCTGTGGGAACTCAAGTCGGCTATTGGTGAGGACGTCGAACGTCACCTGCTGCCGTCCAGCGGTGCCAGTCTGCATGCCAAGGCGGCATCGATCGACAGCAGTGCAGTGTTTGTTGGCAGTTACAACCTTGATCCACGCTCAACGTCGTTGAATTCGGAGCAGGGCATTTTCGTGCGCAGCGCTGACTTGACTGCTGGGTTCAACGAGATGTTTGACAAGGTCCTGGCCGGCCGGCAGACCTGGGCCCTTTCTCTGGAATCCGGCGACCTGCAATGGTACGACGGCCAGGAAATCCGGGACAAGGAACCGGATGCCAGCTTCGGTCGGCGCTTTATGGCTGGGCTGATGCGTCTTTTGCCGATTCAGTCGCAGCTTTGATGCCTGCGAATATCTACTACTCGATGCTGAAGGATTATTGACGATGAAAACGACCTGGAGGAATTTTTTTGCGCTTGGTCTCGCCGGTGTGCTGAGTTTGACATTGTCGGCATGCGGCACCACGCCACCGAAGCCGGGCCCGGACGCCGAGGCTGCATTGGCTGTTGAAGCTGAAGATCTCAGCTATTCGAATAAATGGCGGATCGAGGTCAGCGAAGGCGCACGATCAACCGGAGAGATGGTTTTTCAGATCACGCCACGCGGTGGACAGAGCCAGCTGGTAACCGTGCCCATCGCGCGCGGGACGCGCGAGAACAACGTGGCCAAGGCGATCAAGGATGTGTTTGAAAACGAACTCGACGAGGATCTGTTCCACGTTGAGCGTGATGATGGTGAAGATGTGCTCGTCAAGAAGCGGCACGATTCGGCGAATTTCTCCTTGAGGGTCATCAGTTCAACCGTCGAGGCGGTGCGGATCAGGGTGCAGAAGGAATGATGGATCGCTGCCGAATTGATCGGTGCGACCGTCTCATGGCAATGGACTAACAAAAACAACGTCGGGAGAATCGAGAAGATGATGATGAGCAAGCGCTTGGCCGCCGAGTTTCTCGGCACGTTCTGGCTCGTTCTTGGTGGTTGCGGGGCCGCGGTTCTTGCCGCTCAGTTCGGTGGGGACGGTAACCCGCTGGGCATTGGCCTGGTCGGTGTTTCGCTCGCCTTTGGTCTGACGGTACTGACCATGGCCTACGCGGTAGGGCACATCTCCGGCGGCCACTTCAATCCGGCAGTAAGCGTGGGACTATGGGCTGCCGGCCGCTTTCCCGGCAAGGATCTGGGACCCTACATCCTGATCCAGGTGCTGGGCGGCGTCGCGGCCGCTGTCGTGTTGTACCTGATCGCCACCGGCAAGGCGGGTGTCGATATCGGCGGATTTGCCAGCAACGGCTTTGGCGAGCGCTCTCCCGGCGGCTACTCGATGGGCGAGGCGTTCCTGACTGAAGTGGTGATGACGCTGTTCTTCCTCATTGTCATTCTCGGGGTGACCAGCAAGGCCGCGCCGGCCGGGTTTGCTCCCATCGCCATCGGCTTGTGCCTGACGCTGATCCACCTGATCAGCATCCCGGTGACCAACACCTCGGTCAATCCGGCTAGGTCCACAGGGGTCGCCTTCTTTGCCGATGGTGGAGCGATACCGCAGCTCTGGCTGTTCTGGCTGGCGCCCATGATCGGTGCGCTCATCGCCGGCTACCTGACGCGCTGGCTGCAGAGTCCCTCGGATCAATCAGGACCGGCTCGTGAGCCGGCGGTTGTACCGAATACCTGAAGAGCTCGAAGGAGCGACCATTACACGGATTCATCCAGTTGTTGCTTGAGATCGAACATCGGCTGATGCGGGACCTTCAGGAATCCCTTGTCCGGCCGGTCGAGGTCAACGATCAGCAGCAAGACGGCCGAAAGAATCAGGGTCATGATGATGATGGCGATGGGATTGCGCTCTTTGGTATTCCTGGTCAGCATGCCGACCAGGAATGCACTCAAGGCTGCAACCAGAAACAGGCTCAGAACGATGGTAGGTGGGATGCGGATGCCAAGACCGTAGGCAACGCGCTCGGTATGAATGTCGATGACATCATTGAGCGCATTGATGTAGAGGCTGGTCATGGGCGACGGCTGCGTGATCGCGGCCGTCTCGGCATGATCCCACAGCTGCTCATGAATCGCGCTGGAAAGCGCCAGGGCTTGTTGCAGCTGACCGGGTTGCCATCCGAGGACCCGAACGTCGACGTAGTCCTTGAGCAGCTGTCGGGAAGCGCTGCGTTGCGGCTCTTCAAGCAAACCGGCCCGCAAATGTGCGGTGCCGATCGCATTGACCTCATCGATGATCAGCTGCCAGCGGTGCTTGAACACGTCCGTGCCAAGACTGACCACAAATGCCAGCAGGAAGCCCAGCAGCGCCAGCGATGCTGCGGTGACGACTCCAACATGAGCGTCATTGTCCGTCGCGGAACGCTTGCGCATCTGACGGTTGAGGCGGAAGCCGAATTCCATCGCGACAAGCAGCATGATGATGCTGAGAAGATACAGGCCGGGAATTGGAATCAGGTCGAGTGGTTGTGCCGTCATGGATGCGTGTCTCTATAGTCGAAATGACATTAGCCGGCCGATTTTTGCCAACCCCTGTTGTTGAAGTTTACTGACTTTCTTGATCGAAGACGAACCCACATAAGGACCAATAAACCATGATCTATCGAACAATGTTTGCTTTGTTTCTGCTGGCGCTGCTTTCCGCTTGTGCGACCGGCCCAAGTGTCTATACCAGCACGGCGCCGGGCGTCGATCTGAGCAGTTACCAGCGTTTCGCTTTTGTTGAGCCACTGGGAACGGATCGGGCCGGATATGCTTCGATCATTTCGCAGCAGCTGGTCTTTTCGACCCGGCGGGAATTGGAGCTTCGCGGCCTGGAGTTTGTCGAAGATACCGAGCAGGCGGATCTGCTGGTCAACTTCCTCGGCCATCTGGATGAACAGATCCGGACCCGACAGGTGACCGATCCCTTCTATGGCCCCTCGTTCTATGATTTTCGCTATGGTTACTACAACCCCTGGCCGGCCTATTCCATCTCGACCGAGGTTCAGCAGTATTCGGAAGGAACCCTGGTCATCGATTTGATCGATGCCCAAACCCAGCAGATGGTGTGGGAAGGAACAGCGC
>JAZBPR010000126.1:0-9908 GCA_036351735.1 Wenzhouxiangella sp.
TCATTGCGGTTCGGCTCGACCAGAAGGATGGAACTTGCCGGATATTCAGTGCGGTATTTCGCCATGCCAACCTGCATCCGTGACTGGATCAGTGAACGGAAGGTCTGGGAAAGAACCACCGGTAGCCCGCCCTTGATCATGCGACTGGAGCTGCGCCCATCGGGCGGCACGGCGGGATCGAGCTCCGCGTCATAAGGTACGAGGGGGTTGATGCCGATCAGCAGATCAGCGCCTTCCTTCAGAGCCACCGAAGCATGCAGAGTTCGTCGCAGCGCGCCGTCCACGTAATAGTGCCCGTCGATTTCGACCGGTGGGTAAAGGCCAGGAAGCGCGGCCGAGGCCTGGACGGCGGTTGAAATCGGCACCTCATCCCGTCCCGGTTCTCCGAACCGCACCGCTTGGCCGGTTTCAAGGTCAACCGCCACGACTCTCAGGCGTGCGGCAAGTTGCCGGAAGTCGTTGCTGCGCCCGGGCCGCGACAGAATGCCGGCAACGAAATGGTCGATGCTGTGATTATCGAAGATGCCGGTCGGCACCAGCCGGCTCAGGCTTTCGATGCTCTCCAGATGGGCAATGCGTTCTGGGTGCCGAATCGCTTCGAGCAGGATATCCAGCACAACACCCGGTACGCTCATGGCCCGGTTGAAATATTCGCGCACGGCGGGTCGCAGGAACAGGTCGGGCTGAAAGCGAAATTCAGCATCCGGTGAACTCATGAAGATCCGACTCATCTGACTAGTCGTGATCCGGTTTGCCAGACTGGCCGTTAGAAACGACCCGGAGCTGACCCCCACATAGATATCGAGGTCGTGCATGCGCACGCCGTCAATGGCTTCTTCCAGCGCCTGCAGGGCACCGAGTTCATAAATGGCGCCCAGAGGACCACCTCCCGCGATGGCTAGACCAATGGAGGGTGCGGTCCTGGAAGAGGGTTTTTGGGAGGCGCGAGTAAGTTTCAGCATGGTCGGAGTGTCCGGGTGCTTCATTATAATGCAGCATCTGCTCATATATTTAGCAAAGGAGACTCGCTTGACGATCCGTCCTGGCGATATCGCGCCTGATTTCGAACTGACCGATCAAGACGGCAGGCCCTTTGTCTTGTCCGCAAAGCGGGGCCAACGCTTGCTGCTGGTTTTCTATCCGGGCGACAACACCCCGGTGTGTACGGCCCAATTGTGTGATTATCGGGACGGGATCGAAGCGTTTCAGGGGCTGGGCGTGGAAGTGGTCGGGATCAGCGTGGACGATTCCGAGTCGCATCGCGCATTTCGAACGAAACACGATTTGCCATTCACGTTGCTAAGCGATCCAAACCTGGAAGTTGCTCGAAAATTTGGCTGCAAAGCATTGATTGGGATGAAGCGGGGTGTCTTTCTGCTCGACGAGGACCTGGTCGTTCGTTATTGCCATGTGGAGAGCGTGGCCGTCTTTCGGCGCCATCGTGAAGAATTGATTGAGGCGATCGGGCGGCTTTGAATGAAAGAGACAGCGGCTTATCGCCATCTGTACCGTCAGATTGAGGTCAACCAGGCCCTGGGAGAGCGAATCCAGGCACTGGACGTTCCTCACGCAACTGCTCTGGCTCGCCTGCAGCACTGGCAGCGGCGGCGTCTTGATGCGACCTATCAGGATTTGAGAGACGATCCGCGCTATCTGCCGGCATGCGAGTTCTTTCTCGACGAGCTTTACGGTGGGCGTGACTTTGTCGAGCGCGACCGTCAGCTCATGCGCGCAGCGCCCGTAATGCGCCGTTTTCTGCCGGATCATCTGCTGGCCGCCGTGGGCGATGCCATGCAGCTACAGGCCGTCAGTCAGCAGTTTGATCTGTCTCTTTCAGAACTGTTGATGGACGTCGATCCAATCACCCAGCCGGACTATGCGCGGGCCTACCGCGAGAATGGGGACTGGGACGGTAGGAGCCATCAGCTTCTCTTGATCCGCGAGCTTGGAGAGTTGCTCGGAGAGACGGTGCAAAGACCTCTCGTGCACCGTCTGATTCGGCTCATGCACGGTCCGGCGGTTCTGGCCGGCTTCGGGCGTTTGCAGGTGTTTCTGCGCGACGGACTGGACGCATTTGCCGAGATGGGTCCAGCGGCTCATTTTCTGGACACGATCAGCGAGCGCGAGCACGCCGGTCTGGCGGGCATGCGAGGCGGCAGTGACTGGCCGTTCGAGGCCTGGATTGGCCAAGGACCTTAGTAGCCAGGAAGATCAGTCACGGGGTTGCGGAGGTATAATGCGCGACCCCTGCCTAAACTCGCCCAAATGAAACTTCGCAACATCGCGATTATTGCCCATGTCGACCACGGTAAAACCACCTTGGTTGACCAACTCCTGCGCCAATCAGGCGAGTTCGCTGCTCACGAACGCCTGACCGAGCGGATGATGGACTCGGAGGACCAGGAGCGGGAGCGCGGAATTACCATCCTCGCGAAGAATACGGCCATCACCTGGCGCGATTGGCGCATCAACATCGTTGATACCCCGGGACACGCTGATTTTGGTGGCGAGGTCGAGCGCGTCCTCTCGATGGTTGATTCGGTTCTGCTGCTGGTCGACGCTGTTGACGGACCCATGCCGCAGACGCGCTTTGTCACCCAGAAGGCTTTCGCGATGGGCTTCAAGCCGATCGTGGTCATCAACAAGGTAGACCGTCCGGGCGCGCGCCCGGACTGGGTTCTCAACCAGACTTTCGATCTGTTCGACAAGCTGGGCGCAACCGATGAACAGCTTGATTTCCCGGTGATTTATGCCTCGGGCCTGAACGGCTATGCCGGGCTGGATGAGTCGGTCCGCTCTGGCGATCTGACGCCGCTGTTCGAGGCGCTGGTCGAGCACGTTCCGGCACCACCGGTGGACCCGGACGGCCCGTTTCAGATGCAGGTTTCTACGCTGTCTTTTTCGACCTATGTCGGCCTGATCGGTATTGGGCGTATTCGGCGCGGTCGGGTCAAGACCAATCAGCCGGTGGTCGTGGTTGACCGGGATGGTAAAAAGCGCTCTGGCAGAGTGCTGCAGGTGCTGGGCTTCAAGGGTCTGAAGCGCGAGGAGATTCCGGACGCCGTCGCAGGAGACATCATCGGTATTTCCGGCCTTGAAAACATCAGCATTTCTGACACGGTCTGTGAACCTGCCACCGTGGAGGCCCTGCCGGCGCTGAGCGTCGACGAGCCAACGATTCATATGACTTTTCAGGTCAACGACTCGCCTTTTGCTGGCCGCGAGGGCAAGTATCTGACCAGCCGCCAGATTCGGGCTCGGCTGTATCAGGAAGCCACCCACAACGTCGCTCTGCAGGTCTCAGATACTGCCGACCCGGATCAGTTCGACGTAGCCGGCCGCGGCGAACTGCACTTGTCGGTGCTGATCGAGTCCATGCGCCGCGAGGGCTACGAACTGGCCGTCTCCAGGCCTAGAGTTCGAAAGCGCGAGGTGGACGGTGACATTCAGGAGCCGTGGGAATCGGTGGTGCTGGATCTGGAAGAACAGTACCAGGGTGCGGTCATGCAGGCCATGGGGGAACGAAAGGCCCAGCTTAAGGACATGACGCCTGACGGTAAGGGTCGGGTGCGGCTGGACTACATCGCGCCGGCTCGCGGCCTGATCGGTTTTCAGTCCAGCTACCGGACCATGACCGCAGGAACGGGCCTGTTCTTCAGGGTTTTTGATCACTGGGGGCCGGCGACGGACAAGCTGGCCAGCCGGATCAACGGTACTTTGATCAGCATGGAGCAGGGGACGACAGTGGCCTATGCGTTGTTCAATCTGCAGGACCGGGGCAAGCTGTTCGTAGGGCCGGGCGAAGACGTCTATGAAGGCATGATCATCGGTTTGCATGCCCGCGAGAACGACTTGGTGGTCAATCCGTTGAAGACCAAGAAGCTGACCAATGTTCGCGCAGCCGGTAAGGACGATGCCTTATTGCTGACGCCGCCGGTTCGGATGAGCCTGGAGCAGGCGCTTGAGTTTCTGGCTGATGATGAATTGCTGGAAGTTACACCGGAGTCAATCCGGCTCAGAAAGCGCTTGCTCAAGGAGCACGAGCGCAAACGGGCCGATCGGTCCGCGGGATGAAATTATTCCGGGGACACTTAGTGTGAATTCTTCCGCAGGCAGACGTCGATTGATCCTGGCGCTGCTTGTGGGGTTGTTAGTGTCCGCAGCGGCTAACCTGCCGGCACAATCAAGCGAAGTTCGTGCAGTGCTTGATCGGGCGCGTGAGGTCAGTTACCAGCAGCATTGGCGAGACGCCCAAGCCATGCTCGATGAGATCGCCCCGGCTCTAGATCCGTCAAACCTGACCGAGTGGGCAGACTTCGAACTGCTGCAGGCGCGCCATCTGGTCCTCGCTGATAACAATAGCGAGGCGCTTGAGCGAGTCGAAACCCTGCTTGATCTGGACATTCCGCCAGACCGGCGCCTTCGGGCGTTGCAACTTAAAGCCAATGTGTCGGTGCTGCTTCGCCGCTATGAGCCAGCCTTCGAATCTCTAAGCGAAGCTTTGAGCATTGATGTTGACCTTGAGGATCCGGAACCCCTCGTCGCGACCCTCAACATGGCCGCCTACATGTTCGGTCGAGTGGGTGAGTATGAGCTTGGCCTCGAGTACGGCGAGCGTGCTCTGGTCATGGCCCGCGAGGCCGGGCAGACCCAGGAAGCCTGCGTGGCGCTGCAGCGGCTGGCGCCGGTCTACAAATGGGCCGAGCAAGCGGAACGGGCTGAAGCGGCCTATCGGGAAGGTATCCGGGATTGTCAGACCGTTGGCAATACGCTGTTCGTGGGCGTATTGCAGCATGGGCTGGCCGACCTGCTGCGTCGTCAGGGACAGCTTGATGCGGCCTTGCGGCTGGTCCAGCAGTCGATCGATATTCTGGTGGAAGCCGTCTACACCTTGGGCGAATACGAAGCCAGGCTGGTGCGGGCTGAGGTCAAGCAGGACCTTGGCCTGCTGGATGAGGGCTGGCTGGATGAACTTGCGTTGCTCCAGACTTATTTCTCAGACCACGCGCTGGGGGATCAGTCGGCGAGGCTTGAACTCCTGCGCTCGGAAATTGCCGAGGAAGCAGGCGACTTTGCCGGGGCTTTAGAGAGTTACCAGCGATACGTCCAGGCACGAGAGTCTTTCCTGGGCCGAGAACGGGCGATGCGATTGGCCTATCTGCAGGTGGAGTTCGATAGCAGGTTTCAGCGTCAACAGATTGAATTGCTTAGGGAAACAGCGCGAGTCTCTCAGCTTGAGGCACAGTCCGCCGCTCAGGAAAGGCGTTTGCGCACCTTTGCATGGCTGGTGGTTGGGCTCGTGATTCTGGTGCTGGCCGGCTTGCTGCACAAAGTCTTTCAGAGCAGGCGCCGTTTTCGCGATCTCTCTCGGCGCGATGGGCTCAGCGGCCTGGCCAATCACAGCTGGTTCTTCGAGCGGGCCCAGTTGCTGATGGACCAGACCCAGTTGACCTCCAGCAAGCGCAGGCTCGTCCTGGTTGCTGCCGATATTGATCACTTCAAGCAAGTCAACGATAGGTTTGGCCACCGGGTCGGTGACAGCGTTCTCGGACGAACCGGACAACGCCTGCGCGAGGTCTTCCCCGAGGATGCGCTGGTGGGAAGAATTGGTGGCGAAGAGTTTGCTGTGCTGTTGAGTGTCGCCGCAATCGAAGAGGCCATTCAATGCATCGAGCTTTTTCGCCAATCAGACAAGCGGGTCGTCAGAAGCGGCGATCCGGCTGTGACGCTCAGCTTTGGGCTGAGTTGCGCCCAGCCTGGCGATACAATCGATGCGTTGCGGGATCGTGCTGACAAGGCCTTGTACCGCGCCAAGCAGGCGGGTCGCGATCGTTACGAGATCGACGAGTCGTGCTCACTCCCAATCAAGCCCAAAGAGTGAAGGAATGGATCTAAGTCCGTCGCGCCGAGCGCAGCAGCTCGCTGAACAACTCAATGACTTCGTTAGAAGCCGCGTAATGCCGGCCGAGGCAGACTGGCACGCGAAAATGCAGCAGCTGGATGACCCCTGGCAAGTGCTGCCAATCATCAAAGATCTCAAACAGGAGGCCCGGCAGGCCGGTTTGTGGAATCTGTTTCTGCCGGATGCCGAGTTGGGCCAAGGCTTGAGCAATCTGGACTACGCACCGCTAGCCGAGTTGATGGGCAGGTCGTTCATCGCGCCGGAGATTTGCAACTGCAATGCGCCGGATACCGGCAACATGGAAGTTTTGTACCACTATGGCTCGCGTGAGCAGAAAGAGCGCTGGCTTAAGCCTCTGCTGGCCGGCGAGATTCGCTCGGTCTTTTTCATGACGGAACCTGATGTGGCGTCCTCTGACGCGACCAATATGGCGGCCACGGCCCTGATCGAGGGCGACGAGGTGGTTCTGAACGGCCGCAAGTGGTGGTCAACCGGCCTTGGGCATCCCGACTGCAAGGTCGGCATCTTCATGGCGCTGACCGACCCGGAGGCCCCTCGGCATCGGCGCCATTCCATGGTCCTTGTGCCGCTGGACGCGCCAGGCGTAAAGATCGAGCGCATGCTGAGCGCGATGAATATGCTGGATGCGCCCTATGGCCACGGCGAGGCGAGTTTTGACAATGTCCGCTTGCCGCTGGACCACATCATCGCAGGACCCGGGCGGGGCTTCGAGATTGCGCAGGGGCGCTTGGGGCCTGGACGCATTCATCACTGCATGCGGCTGATTGGCCTGGCTGAACACGCTCTGGAACTAGCCTGCCAACGGGCGCTCACGCGGACCGCCTTCGGGCGCCCGCTGGCCAAGCTGGGCGGAAATTCGGAGCGGATCGCGGACGCAAGAATTGCGATCGAGCAGGCACGTTTGCTAGTCCTCAAGGCTGCCTGGTCCCTGGACCACAAGGGCGTTGGCGAGTCGATGAGCGAGGTATCGCAGATCAAGGTTGCGGTCCCAAGAATGGCTCAGGAGGTGATCGATATGGCCATTCAGCTGCATGGCGGAGCCGGCCTTTCGAATGACTTCCCTCTGGCGGCGGCTTGGACGGCAGCGCGGTCCTTGCGTCTGGCGGATGGCCCTGACGAGGTGCATCGCGGCCTCATCGCGCGGATGGAACTCAAGCGCTATCAGAATTGATCGCTCCGGCGATTCGGCGACAGTCTCACCACAGCCGGCTACACTGATGTCCGGTTCTATGCCCGTTGTTTGAAATGTCTGAAAGCGTTGCTGGTTCTTCATACATCGACCGCCCGCGCGCGCTGCGCGACGAGGATCGATTCGACATCAATGCCGTTGACGCCTGGCTCAAGGAGCGGTTGGACGGCCTTGCCGGGGTGCCGGAAGTCGAGCAGTTCGCGCGCGGCGCCTCCAATCTGACCTACCGTCTGCGCTATCCGGATCGCGATCTCATTCTCCGACGCCCGCCGCCGGGCACCAAGGCCCGCTCGGCCCACAACATGGTCCGAGAGTACAAGGTCCAGAAGGCGCTGAAGCCGGTTTTCCCGCTCGTTCCGGAAATGCTGGCGCTGTGCACCGACGAGGCCGTTATCGGGTCGGATTTCTATGTGATGGAACGGTTGGAAGGGCTGATTCTCAGGGCCAATCTTCCCGATGGTCTAATTCTCAGCCCGGACCAGGCCCGAAAGCTGGCAATCGGAGCGCTGGACCGGCTGATCGACTTGCATCAGGTTGACGTACAGGCCGCGGGTCTGGAAAAACTCGGCAAAGGGGCGGGCTACAACCGAAGGCAGATCGAGGGTTGGTCCGAACGTTTCCGGAAGGCGCGGACCTGGAACGTACTTCCGGGTCGCTCGGTGATGCGCTGGCTGGCTGAGCGGGTTCCCGATGAAGTCGCGATTCGGGTTATCCACGGCGATTTCCGTTTCGACAATCTGGTGCTGGCGCCAGACGACTCGCTGGAGATCATTGGTGTACTGGACTGGGAATTGTCCACGCTGGGTGACCCGATGATGGATCTGGGTAACTCCATGGCGTACTGGGTGCAGGCTGACGACGAGAAGTATTTCAAGGGTTTTCGGCGCCAACCCACCCATATTCCGGGTATGTTGACGCGGGCTGAGGTGGTTGACTATTACTGCGATCGCATGGGCTTCTCGCCGGATAACTGGGCCTTTTACGAAGTCTACGGGCTCTTCCGTTTAGCAGTCATCGCACAGCAGATTTATTTCCGCTACCACAAGGGACAAACGCGCAACCCGCAGTTCAAACACTTCTGGATTGCGGTCAACTATCTGCTGCGACGCTGCCGGAAGATTATTGCGAAGGCAGGCGGCTGATGACCACGGAGGCATTCAAGGAGTCGGAATTGGAATTCACCAACAGGCAGGTGAAGCTTCAGGATCTGCCCGACTATCGGCTGGTCGACCTGCAGCCCATTTCTTCGCGTTATTTCAAGTGGGCATTGTTGACCCAGACCAGTTTCTGGGTGGCGGTGGCCGGCTTACTCTGGACATTGCCCTACATGCCGTTCGCGACCATTAACTGGGACTGGTGGATCGCGTTGCCGCTGGCATCTCTGGGGTTGGCTCTGGTCACAACGGTCTACTTTGCTCTGGACGCGCGGGTTCGCGCCTGGGCCCTTCGAGAGCACGATCTGGTGTACCGCTATGGGTTGTTCTGGCGTAAAACTGTGATCTTGCCGTTTGCACGCATTCAGCATGTCGAGGCATTACAGGGGCCGGTCGAGCGCTATCTGGATCTGATGCGCCTGAAGTGCTTTACCGCGGGCGGACTGTCCGCTGACCTTCTTGTGCGAGGACTCGACAGCAATTCGGCCAGAAGGGTCAGGGGCTTTCTGCTTGAGCAGATCGCCGACGGAGCCGAGTCTTCCGCAGAGGCTGAAATGGAAGAGCAGGGTGGAAAAGACTAGCTCCCCCCCTTTGGTGTTGGAGGAATGGCAGCGCTTGGCGCCCATGTCTCTGCTGTTCCTGATCGTTGGGGGCAGTCTTAAGTTCATCAAGGAGAATCTGTTCATGTTCGCCGGTGCCGGTGCCGGCTTTGCTTTTCTGGACCGGCTGGGTTTGCGTGAGTTTCTCCTGATCGGCGGCGGCGCGCTGCTGATCGCGGTGCTGGTCGCCTTAATCAACTACCGACGTTTCCGGTTCCGGGTTGAGGAGCATGCACTCCGGGTCCGTCGCGGTTTGTTTGAGACCAAGGACCTGAGAGTTCGGTTTGCCCGAGTCCAGAACGTGGAGCTCAAGCAGCCGCTCTACTTCCGGCCGTTTGGCCTGATCCGTTTTCAACTGGAGACACCGGGCGCAGAATCCACCGAGGTCGAGCTGCCTGGGATTCGTGAGGAGCTGGCGTTGGCGCTGCGAGATCGGATTGCCGGATATGGCGCTGCTAGCGATGCCGCAGAGCAGGCAGCGACGGAAGTGACGGATGACCAAATTGCATCGCAAGCGGGCTCTGGTGCAGGCAGCATCATTCATGCCCCGACACCCAAGCGCTTGTTCATGCACGGACTGGTCAGCAACCAGGTGTGGGTGATTGCCGGCGTCATCGCCTGGCTGTTTGGCACGCTGGAAGAGCGGGCTACCGAACTGATCTCAGGACTGGGTATTGATAGTGTTCTTGCACGGTTTTCAGACACCGGTTGGCTTGGTTTACTGGTGCTTGCACTGGGGCTGATTGCGCTGCTTTTCCTTTTGTCCGGGACCATCGCGTGGTTGCGGTACCAGGGATTCTTGCTCCGTCGACATGGCGACCGGTTTGTCGCGGTGGCGGGTCTGGCTGAAAGGCGCGAGCAAAGTGTTCGAAGCGAGAAACTGACTGGTCTGACCCTGTATCAGACGGCGCTGGGTCGCCTGCTGGGCCAGCGCTATCTGGTGGTTCGGCAGGCCAAGAGCGGGGCGATTGATGCTGATGGCTCGCGCGCGCAGTTTCTGATTCCAGGTTTGACCGGACGCGATCAGGATCTTGTCAGCGCCA
>JAZBPR010000127.1:0-23272 GCA_036351735.1 Wenzhouxiangella sp.
GTGATCTATGCGGTACGCCACACCGATCTTGAAGCCGACCGCGGTCGCTATGATCTGTGGTCCAGCCCGCTGTCTGGCGGTGAGGCGATGAGGCTGACCACGCATAGCGCGAACGACACGTCTCCCGCCTGGTCGCCGGACGGACAGCACATCCTGTTCCTCTCAAATCGTGGTGGGACCGCTCAGGTCTGGCGCCTGCCGGCCGCCGGTGGCGAAGCACAGGCAGTCACCGACTTTCCTCTGGATGTCACCACCTTTCGAATCTCCCCGACGGGCGATCATCTCGTTGTCTCGATGTCGGTCTATCTCGACTGCGAAGAACTGGCCTGCACCGAGGAAAGGATGGCTGCCAAGGCGGACCGTAAGGTCTCTGCAAAACACTACGACCGGCTTTTCATGCGCCACTGGGACCACTGGCTGGATGAGACGCGATCTCAGCTTTTCTCAATCGCGCTCGATGAAGACGGTATTGCAACGGGCACACCCGTGCGGCTGACGATGCTGGATGCAGACGTGCCGTCGCGGATCTGGGGAGGCCATGAGGAATATGCAATTTCGCCAGATGGCCAAACGCTGTTCTTCACCGCCAGGCTTCGCAATGCTCAGGAGCCAACATCGACAAACTTCGACATTTACAGAACTTCCCTGAGCACGCCTGCTGCAGCTGAGAACCTTACCCACGCCAACGAGGCCTGGGACACCGCACCCATTGTCAGTCCTGACGGTACTCTTCTAGCCTACAAGGCGATGTCACGACCGGGGTTTGAGGCGGACCAGTATCAGATCATCGTTCGGGATCTGGGCACAGGCAACATCAAAAGCCTAACCGAAAACTGGGACCGATCGCCTTCCAGCATCGCGTTCGCGCCCGACGGTCAGTCGATTCTGGCGGTGGCACAGGATGTGGGCCACCGGACGCTCTGGCGCTTTGGGCTGGACGGTGGTGAACCGGTCAAGCTCGTCGATGGTGGCTCCGTAGGTAGCATCGATGTCGTTGGGGATGACATCGTTTACGCAATGAGCAGCCTGACCTCGCCAAGCGAACTCTACGTGCTTGACACTGACACAAGCACCAGCCGCAAGATCACGGATGTATCTTCGCGCACGCTAGCTGGCGTGGAGATGGGCGACTATGAGCAGTTCTCTTTTGAAGGCTGGGGTGGCGCAACCGTTTACGGTTTTGTAGTCAAACCCGCTGGATTTGAGGAAGGCGAATCCTATCCCGTTGCCTTCCTGATCCACGGCGGACCGCAGGGCAGCTTCTCCAATAACTTTCACTATCGCTGGAACCCCCAGACCTATGCCGGTCAGGGTTTTGCGGTGGTCATGATCGACTTCCATGGCTCAACCGGATATGGACAGGCCTTTACCGATAGTATTTCTGGCGACTGGGGCGGAAAGCCGCTAGAGGACCTCAAGCTCGGGCTGAGCGCCGCTTTGGAAGAGTACAACTTCCTTGATGGCGAGAGGGTTTGTGCTTTGGGCGCCTCTTACGGCGGCTACATGATCAACTGGATTGCCAGCCAATGGCCCGAGCGCTTCCGATGCCTGGTGAACCATGATGGCATTTTCGACAATCGCTCGATGTATTACGCCACCGAAGAACTTTGGTTTCCGGAATGGGAACATGGCGGCCCCTACTTCGAAAACCCTGAAGGTCATGAACGGCATAATCCCGCGCTATACGTGGATCAATGGAAAACACCCATGCTGGTAATTCATGGTGAACTGGATTTCCGCGTGCCGGTCACCCAAGGCATCATGACTTTTACAGCCTTGCAGCGCCAGGGCATTGAAAGCCGGTTTCTGTACTTCCCGGACGAGAACCACTGGGTATTGAAGCCCCATAACTCCATCCATTGGCATGAACAGGTCAACGCCTGGCTGCATCAGTATTTGAGCGAGTGACAGCAAACCCAAAGTATCGACGGGTCCTGCACTTGATAGTCGGAAATCCAGAAATTGAGGAGAATTTGAAGTGAAACAGTCATTCGCGATACTCGCAATCATTGCCCTGGTCTGGGCAAGCTTTCTTCCAAACCCAAGCTGGGCTGACGACGAGCAGAAATCGGTACTGGTCACCGGTGCAAGCTCAGGCATCGGCCGCCATCTAGCCGAAACCCTGGCCGAAGCTGGCCACCATGTCTATGCTGGTGCGCGCAAGGAGGAAGACCTTGCCGCGCTCAACGCGATCGAGAACATCACGGCAGTGCGGCTTGATGTCACTAAAAAAGAAGAGATTGATGCGGTTGTAGACCTGATCAAGGAGCGTGGCACAGGCCTGTATGCCCTGGTCAACAATGCTGGAATTGGCGACGGTGGTCCGGTGGTAGAGACGCCGGTAGACATCCAGACACTGGTCTATGACATCAACGTCGAAGGCGTTTACCGAGTAACCCAGGCCTTCGCGCCGTTGGTCATGGAAGCCAACGGCCGCATTACCACCACCGGCTCCATTGCCGGCACACTGTCCTGGCCCGGCGGCAGCGCTTATAGTGGCAGCAAGCACTGGATTGAAGCCTTTACGGATGCTCTGGCCGGAGAAATGGCGCCGCACGGCGTTCAGGTCAGCGTGATCCAGCCGGGAAACTTTCAGTCATATATCCGTCGGAATTCTGTCCAGCGCAGACATGCTCGCGTGCTTCAAGCGGGTGGCGAAATGACTGAGGAAATGGAGCAGGAGTTCGCGGCCACAGAGGCGCGCGAGTTGTCTCTTGATGAGCCAGATGCCGTCTCCGAGGCTTTCATGCATGCCTTGTTCGACGATAACCCCCTGCGCCGATACGTGGTTGTGCCGAATGAACAGGAACAGCAAATGACGATCACGAACAAGATTCAGCAGCTGATCCAGCTCAACCAGTGGGGTCCCTACTCGTATTCTGAAGAAGAGTTGATTTCAATGCTGAAGCAAGCCATGGCTGAATAGCACAACGCATATGCATTCGATTGAATCTATACTCTGTTACCCAGCCTGATATCCCCAAGGAACGCTCTATGCTGCGCATGCTAGCTGCCGTCGTACTGTCAATCGCCACCGCTGCGGTCTTTGCCTACGAACCCAAGCCGGTTGACCAACTTCTGAGTCGAGACGTCCAGTATGACCCCTCGATCCCGAAGCCTGAAGACGTGACCGGATACCGCGTCGGCGAGATCATTTATCCCCCGCACATGCATGCGGCTTATATCGAGGCACTGGCCGAAGTTTCGGATCGGATGATCGTCAGCGTCATCGGCCGCAGTCATTTCGGGCGCCCTATCCATCGCGTCACGATCTCATCGCCGGAAAACCTTGAGCGGCTGGATGAGATCAAACAAGTACAGCGCAGCCTCTTGCAAGAGAACGCGCCCGAGCCGCCGGCTGACCATCCGGTCATCATGCAGTTCACCTTTGGTGTCCATGGCTCGGAGCCCTCAAGCTACGATGCCGCACCCGCCATGCTGTATTACCTGGCCGCCGCACAAGGCCCCGAAATCGAAACGCTGCTGAAGGAATCGGTGATCAATCTCATCGTCCCCATCAACCCGGATGGAGCCAACCGCTTCGCCCAGTGGACAAATATGCATCACGCTCAGGTTCCGGTCGCTGACCCGCAGAGCCGTGAACATTTTTATGAGTGGCCTTGGGGGCGCACCAACCACTACTATTTCGATCTCAATCGGCAGAAACTGCTGGTCACCCAACCGGAATCGAAAGCGGTTGTCCAGTTCACCCATGAATGGATGCCCAATGTCGTCGGCGATTACCACGAGATGGGCAGTAACTCCACGTTCATGTTTTCTCCCGGACCACCGGAACGCCGCAATGCGTTATTCAGCCAAGATGCGCTGGCACTCAACCAGGATATGAACCAATTCGTCACAGAACAGCTCGACGGTGAGGGTGCGCTGTACGTCACTGAAGAATTATTCGCGCATTTTTATCTGGGCTTCGGTTCGAGCTATCCGAACCTCATTGGTGCGGTTCCCTATCTTTTCGAACAGAGTTCGACCCGCGGCCTGCTCCGGGAAACGGAATATGGCACGCTGCGTTACGACGACAAGATCGGCATGCAAGCTCGCGTCGGCCTGGCCGTGATCCGTGCAGGACATGCGCGGCGCTCGGAACTCCAGGCACATTTGGCGAGTTTTTACGAAGAAAGCCGACAAATGGCCTCCGACGATCCGGTTCGCGCCTACGTGTTCTCTTCCACTGACCCAGGTCGCCTGGCGGGCTTTATCGACATGCTCGGTGTGCACCAAATCGAAGTACGCGAACTGGATCGACCCGTCAGCACAGAAGGGCGTGATTTCGAGCCCGGCCGCGCCTTCATTGTGGTGGCCGACCAGACCCACTACCGCATCATCAAGGGACTCTTTGCAGCCGAGATCATTAAGGACAGAAACGAGTTCTATGATGTGTCCGGATGGACTCAGCCGCTGGCCTGGGATATCGACTATGCGGAGCTGCGCGGACGCGCGTTTTCATCCAACCTGGCCGGGAACATTGTTGAGGGCTTCAAGCCAGCCGTGACAGCCCCCGAGCGCAGCCCTTATGTCTATGTGATGGAATGGGACAGCTATTACGCACCGCGCGCCCTCTACCGACTGCTGGATGCGGGCCTCTATGCCCGGGTCATTCCGGACCAAACCACGCTTCGCACTTCTGCCGGAACGGTTCAGACCGGCCGCGGTGCAATCGTCGTACCTATCGCTGGTCAGGAGCTTGACGCCGACGAAATTCATGCCTTGATGGTCCGGGCAGCTCAGGAAGACTTCGTGACTGTTCACGCGGCCGTTAGCGGACTGACCAGCCAGGGATCTGATCTGGGCGGATTCAGACTGAGCAATGTCGAGAAACCGGAAGTCTTGCTGGCAACCGGTCGCGGAGTGTCCTCGAACGATGCCGGTGAATACTGGTATCTGCTGGACTTCGAAATGAACATCCCGGTTGCCATGATCGACATCAGCGAAATGCCGAACGCCTCGCTGGACCGCTACACCCACATTATCCTGCCCGGTGGTAACTATGGCAGTCTGGACGAGGCTTTCAGTGAGAGCCTCGATCGCTGGGTACAGGAGGGTGGCGTGCTGATCGCCAGCGAATCGGCATCGCGGTGGGTCGCCGAACATGAAATCTCCAGCGCCAGATTCGTGGGGGACGAGGAAGAGCAGGACGAAGGCGAAGAATCTCAAGCCAGTGGCTCCGAGGCCAATCGCGCCGACGCTCCCAAGGCCTATGAGGACATCACTATCTGGGATGCCGAAGCGCGAATCACGGGTGCGCTGTTTCAGACCCGGGCCGACATCACCCATCCCCTGGTCTTCGGTCTGCGCGATTCCATGCTCGCAGTGACCAAGATCGGCACCGATGCATTCGCGCCATCGGATAATCCGTTTGCCTTGCCGGTTCGATACTTAGAAGATGACCCCCTCGTAGCGGGTTATACCAGCGAAGAAAATCGTGAGAAGTTGAAAGGCGCAGGAATGATGCATGCAGAACGACGAGGTTCAGGCTCTGTCATTCTGTTTGCCGACAACCCCGTCTTTCGCGCCTACATGAAAGGCACTTCAAGGCTGGTGACCAATGCGATTTTCTTTGGCAACGACTTCCGCAACCCAAGCAGACGTCTGGAGTAGCACCTCATAATGCTGCCCAGTCTGGTCGATTTATCAAGAATCCCAGAGCAAGTTGAAGAATCCAGCTGACTCTCAAGCGGACAAGCATGTCCTCCACCTGACGGAAGTCGATGGCTCTCATCCAGTCATCGATCAGTGGCTGGAAGCGGTGAACACTGGGTGCGCCGAACGGGTCTGTCAGCTCTACGCGCCGGATGCCATCCTGCTGCCAACGCTTTCGCCGAACATCCTGAGCGCGCCGGATCAGATTCTGGACTACTTCAGGTTCTTTCTGGATCGGCAAAGCCTTGCAGTCAAACTCATTGATTGCTACGTGCAAACATACAGCGAGGTCAAGATCGACTCGGGCATCTATGAGTTCACCTGGATGGCAAACGACAAAGCTCAATCCACTCGCGCCCGGTTCACCTTCGTGATCCGCGGTGGCCTGATTGTTGAGCACCATTCCAGTCTATCGCCGGACTTATTGGTCGGCTGATCTGCCGGGCGCTGACAAACTTCCCAAGCACTACCAAAAACGCACCGCAACACAACAGCATTCTCCTGCAATAAGGTCTGAAATCCTGTGTTCGGCAGTTTTGTGACCGGTTACACGGATCGACGCCCCGATCCGTACCCTGCTCTCAGAAAAAAACTTTATTTTTTTCAAACCCTTGCTACCAGAGATCAAGCAGGGTAATAAGAATCTTAGATTCATCTTTAGAGAATCAGGATTCCATGAGCGCACGACAAGACGATCTGGCATCGCCCTCCCTGAGACGCGCCTTTCTTAAGGCCGTCACAACTCGCGAACCTCGTCACCATAGACAGGCCCTGTCCGTTCAAGCCGCAAAGGCAGAGCGCAATCTGTCCGACGCGGCCATCATTCCACCCTTTGAGGTCCGAGTGCTGACACGCATGGGTTTTGGACCGCGCCGCACCAGGATAGTCCTCGAAGCGGCCCCCGACCCGGATCGAATTTTCATTGATGACTTCGCAAAGTCCGATGCGCTAGGCAGCGACGATATTGCCTATTTCCTGTCGCTTGGAAAGACCGATGATGAGCGTCTAGCAAGTTATGTTGATGAGCAATTAAGCGAGGATCTCCCAGATCCGGAGTTGGATCAGCGGCTATCGACTTTCCCGGAAAGCTTCAGCACACTCGACGAATCGCTTGCCCAGACGTTTGGTGAACGGGAATGTCAGGGGTTCAGGGAATACATTGTGCCCCAGCGGCAGATCGAAAGCGCGGCATTCACCCGAGCCCTTTACAGCCGACGACAGCTCTTCGAACTGACAGTCGATTTCTGGCACAACCACTTCAACATTTTCAGTGGCGGTGACGAAGACATCTATGTTTCGTGGGCAGACTGGGATCGCAGCGTGATCCGCCATCATGCCTTCGGCAACTTTCACGACATGGTACAGGCCTCAGCAAAACATCCGGCGATGCTGCGTTATCTGGACAACTATGACAACGAAGCGGGAGGCTTCAACGAGAACTACGCGCGTGAACTGTTTGAGCTGCACACGTTGGGCGCAATTAATTATGGCGGGACACAGCGACCCCAGGACGTGCCTACCCTTGATGTCAATCCTTATGCAGCGCTAGGCGACGACTTGCTCAACGATCTTGGCTACCATGAAGCAATCATTCAAGCGCAATATGTCGATGAAGACGTCTACGAAGCCGCGAGAGCACTGACCGGCTGGAGGTATGACGACGAAAACCTTCGCGATTCCAATAACAATTGCATCAACGGCGGTAGCGGCGCGTTTTTCGTTAACGAGGCCGAACACGATGGTGGCCGGAAAGGCGTTCTGGCAGGAACGAACGCGTTGATCAGCTCGGATGGTGGAGCTCAACAGGACGGCGAAACTGTTATCAAACTGGCAGCCTATCATCCCGGAACGGCTCGAAATATCGCCCTTAAACTTTGCCAGCGACTGATTGCCGATGATCCACCTGAAACGATCGTTCAGGCTGCTACCGAGACCTTCTACGCAAACCGGAAACATCCCCGTCAGATTGAACTGACACTCAGGACCATCCTGTTGTCTGAAGAGTTCAAGGATCCAGCGCACTGGGGTCAAAAAATCAAGCGGCCTTTTGAGTATGTGGTCTCCGCCATGCGGGCTGCTCAATGCGATCACACCTGGCGAACCGAAGACCGCGATACGCGGGACATGCTTTGGCGATTCGAGGCGACGGGGCAACGACTGTTCTGGTGGCGGACACCAGATGGCTACCCTGACAGCAGAAGAGCATGGCTGGGCTCGAGCACCATCGTCCAGAACTGGCGAACGGTCGGGTGGCTAATTGATGAAAACAACAACAACGATTCGACCCGAATCATGCGCATTCTCGACACAACGTTGTCGAGCTTTTCGTCCGATCCTACTCCCCGTGAGCTTGTGGCTTTCTGGTGTCACTGGATTCTTGGTTTTACCCCGGAAAGCGGGTGGGTTGGTCGCGCCGGCACCGACTGGGCGAATGAACCCACCGACCTCGGCAAAGCATGCATGCGGTTCATGCTCCAGGCCTTTTCCGAAACTGAGCAGGATGCACCGAGCTACGACGCGGATGAGGGCATTCCACGCGACGATCTTCGGGACGATCGCTGGCCCTATCGCTGGCACCGACGGCTTCGGGACCTCGTCAAGCTCATCTTGTGGTCACCCAATTTCATGCAGCGTTAAGGAGGCGATCTTATGAACAGAACTGCTCTGCAAAAGCTGAACAAGACTTTCAATCGTCGTCGATTCCTTCAGGCCTCCGGCGTCGCAGCCGGCCTTGCCAGCATGAATCTGACCTTTGCGCCACAGGCTTTTTCGGCGCCCCAACGTCAAAAAACACTGGTCTATGTCTTTCTACGTGGCGGTATTGATGGACTGAGTCTCCTGCCGCCGATCGATGGGCCTGATTATGGCCACTACGTGGTTGCACGCAACCGCACTCTGATCGACATCAATACGAGCAACTCGGAGCAGCGGCCACTTCCTTTGCTCAATGGTCGAGGACTTGGCATGCACCCCTTCTGCCAGGGCCTGGCCAGCATCTATCACGAAAACAAGATGGCCATTGTTCAGGCGGCGGGTCATCCACCGGGCACTTTCACCCGAAGCCATTTTGATGCGCAGGAGCAGATCGAACTCGGTCAACCGCTGGAGGTCACCGGCACAGGACCGGGCGCTCCCTCCACCGGCTGGCTGACGCGCTACCTGCAAACGGCGCCCGGCGTCCCGTCCGCCAACGCCATTTTCACCGCGATGGTCTCGAACTCAACACCGCCGACGAGTCTTGGCGGCTGGTCAGATGTCGCTACTCTGGACTCGCCCAACGGGTTCAATCCCAACAGCGGACAATTCGGTAATACACAGCGCGCAGTTCTCAAAGACCTGTACAGCGGCACGAATGAACTCGACATTGCAACGGGCGCAGCACTGGATGCGATTGATCTGATCAACGATCTGGATCTGGACAACTATCAGCCCGGTGGCGGCGCGGTGTATCCCGACAACCGGGAAGGGCGCCATTTTCAGCTGGCCGCCCAACTGATCCGGGAGAACTTGGGCATTGCCTGCGCCACCATTGATATCGGAGGCTGGGATACGCACAACGATCAGAATGTCTTCGGCAACAACTTCGGCAACAACGTCCGCGACCTCAACGATGCGCTCACCGCCTTTTACCGGGACCTTGAAGGTGCAGGTCTCATTAACGATGTTGCGATCGTTGTACAAAGCGAGTTCGGTCGTCAGGTCAAGGAAAACGCCAGTTTCGGGACAGATCATGGCCTCGGCAACCCGATGCTGGTGCTCGGAGCTGGCGTGAAGGGGGGCCAGATTTACGGCGAGAGTCTCGGTCTCCACCCGAGCAATCGGGAGGGTGACAGCCTCGTACCTCAAACCGATTTTCGCCAGGTGCTGGGTGAAACCGCTGCCGGACTGCTTGATCATCAGAACGTTGAAGCAATCTTCCAGGATCCCGACTTCAGCTACCAGCCTCTTGGTTTTTCCTGAATGAGATCAATCCTGATCATTGGGGCTGCTCTGATGATCTGCATCCAAGCCAATGCCCAACACAGGTCGAATAATCTGGTCTGCGCGGATGTTTCCGGCATAGCGCCACAAATCGGCGTGCGCTTTGATCAAGACGTCATGCCGATTTTCGAGGAATCCACTCTGGGGTGCCTCAACTGTCACAACGCATCATCAACTTTAAGGCTCGATCAGGGCGAGCAAACCCATAGCAATCTGTTCTGCGAAGCGACCCGTGGCAGTATTCCCGCGACTTCCGGAAAATTGGTGGTTCCGGGGCAACCCGAACAGAGCTGGCTCTATCTGCGTGTCGCCTGTGAGGATCCCGATAACGCCTCTTTTCGAATGCCTCGAAACGGAGAGACTCTATTTCTGGATGAATTGCGGGTGATTTACGACTGGATCCGACAAGGGGCACTATCCGCAGAAACCATTTTCCAGAGCCGTTTTCAGCTGCCCGACGGGTGCTGAGCAAGTCGGCAAACCCGGTCAACCCCTGACAAATCTCCGAGAGCATCTTGCTGGACAATAGGTCTGTTGGTGTGCTAGTATAGTAACACACCAAGTCACCTAATCCAGGGTTCAGCATGTTTAGCGAATATGGCCAGTCCGCGCTCCGGTTTCTTCTGATGACACTGCTGTTGGGTAGCTGCATTTTGCTCAGTGCCTGCGGACTCCGGGCTGAATCCAGCGAGAGCGAGGACGCCGAAGAAGAAGTTGTCGCCATCGCCGTGGAAGTCGCCACAGTCACACGAGGCGATGTGACCTCCGCCTACACGGGCACCGCCACTCTGGAGTCGGAAAGACATGCTCAAGCGGTGGCCAAGCTGGGCGGCATCGTGCTCGAAATCCTTGCCGAAGAAGGCGACGTCGTAGAAAGCGGGCAAGTTTTGGCGCGCCTCGAACGCGACCGCTATGAATTTCAGGCGCGACAGACCGCAGCTGCACTGCGGAAGATCGAAAATGAACTCGAGCGCGCCCGAGAACTTCACCAGCGCAACCTGATCAGCACGGATGAGTACGAACGTCTGCGCTTTGATGCCGAGTCACAGCAGGCCTCTCATGATCTGGCCCAACTGGATCTTCAGCACACTGAAATTCGCGCTCCCATCAGCGGGGTCATCGCCGAGCGCATGGTCAAGACCGGCAACCTGGTGACCCAGTATCAGCCGCTATTCGTGATTGACGACTTTGACCCCCTGTGGGCAGTGCTCCATGTTCCGGAGCGTGAACTGAACCTCCTGGCCCCCGGCCAGACCGCCGAGCTTCAGGTCGACGCCTACCCTGGCATCAACTTCGCCGGCGAAGTCCTAAGGATCAGCCCAGTTGTCGACGCGACGACAGGGACTTTCAGAGCCACCGTATCGTTCAGCGACCCAAGCGGCCGACTGCGGCCAGGCCTGTTTGGCCGGGTCCAGGTGATTCATGATCGCCGCAACGACGTACCGTTGATTGCCCACGAAGCACTGCTCAGTGAAGACGGCGAAACCGCAGTCTTTGTCACCAACAGCGACGCCGGGGAAGACGTCATGACCGTCGAGCGCCGAATCATCGAAACCGGATACCGCAGCGAACGCGGCGTTGAAGTTCTGAACGGTCTGAGCGAAGGCGAGCGCGTCGTCACAGCCGGCAAGAACAGCCTTCGCGACGGGGCCAGCATCACCATCATCGAATCATGAGTTGGGTTAGCACAGCCGTCCGTCGCCCCGTCACGGTCATGATGGGTGCGGTGACCCTGGTTCTGTTCGGGCTGATTTCATTGGGCAGCCTCAGCGTCAATCTGCTGCCCGATCTGAGCTACCCCACGCTCACGATCCGCACGGAACTGGAGGGTGCGGCTCCTGCGGAGGTTGAGACCCTGCTGACTCAACCCATTGAGGAGAGCGTGGGTACCGTCAATAATGTCCGAAGCATCCAGTCCGTCTCGCGAACCGGTCAGTCCGACGTCATCCTGGAGTTTGTCTGGGGCACGGACATGGATATGGCCGGCCTCGACGTACGCGAGAAGCTGGAAATCCTGCAGCTTCCGCTAGAAGCCACCCGTCCGTCTCTCCTGCGCTTCAACCCAGCCACCGACCCTATCGTTCGACTGGCGCTCGACTTTGAAAGTGATCAAGCCAACCCGCTCAATGCCTTGAAGGCCTTGAGACGACACGCCGATGAACAGATCAAAAAGGCTCTGGAGCCCATTTTGGGCGTCGCCGCGGTCAAGGTATCTGGTGGTCTGGAAGACGAGATCCAGATTGCGATCGACAGTGAACGCATGGCCCGGCTGAACATTGGGGTTGGAGAGTTGGCAAGCCGTCTGGCGGCAGAGAATGTCAACGTCTCGGCCGGTCGCTTGGAAACTGGAAACCAGCGCTATCTGGTGCGAACCATGAACCAGTTTGGCAGCCTTGAAGAGATTGCCGGCACGATCGTCGCCGAGCGAGACGGCAGACCCATTTATCTCCGAGATATCGCCGAAGTCAGTCAGGGATTCACTGAGCGTCAGGCGATCATTCGACTGGACGGGCGCGAAGCCGTCGAAGTCGCGATCTACAAGGAAGGTGATGCCAACACGGTGTCTGTGGCCAAAGCCGTATTGGCGGCTCTGGATCAGGCACGCGATGACCTTCCAGATGGAATGGTGCTGACCGTTGTTGAAAATCAGTCAACATTTATCGATCAGGCCATCAAAGAAGTCATCGGAAATGCCCTCCTCGGCGGTTTGCTGGCCATGCTGGTGATCTTTGCCTTTCTGCGCGATTGGGCATCAACGCTGATCGTGGGCATTGCCATCCCGATCTCCATCACCGCCACTTTTTTCCTGATGGCCGAAACCGGCGTCTCGCTCAACATCATGTCGCTGGGTGGCATCGCCCTGGCGACCGGCCTTTTGGTCGACAACGCAATCGTTGTTCTGGAAAACATCGCGCGCTGGCGAGGCCGCAGCGATTCGGCTTTCGAGGCCGCCACGCGGGGTGGCTCCGAAATCGGGGGAGCAGTCCTTGCATCAACGCTGACAACACTGGCAGTCTTCGTGCCTCTGGCCTTTGTCGAAGGCGTTGCCGGTCAATTGTTTTCGGATCAAGCCCTGACCGTAGCCTACGCTCTGGTAATTTCCTTGCTGGTGGCCATGACTCTGATCCCGATGCTGGCGGCCCGGTTCGGGGGGCGCCGCAAGCCAAAACATTCCAGCGGCGATAGACCAGAAGTCGGAGGCCACTGGATGCAAGTAACTCAGAGGCTTTACCGGCGCTCGCTACAGACCGCATTGCACCAGCGTGCACTCGTACTGGGTATCGCGACCGTTCTATTGGCCATCACCACTTTCTATCTCGCCCGTCAGGACACGGAACTGGTCCCGCAACTGGCCCAGGGACGTTTCGAGATCACTCTGGAGTTGCCGCCAGGCGCCCCGCTGACCGATACAGATCGCGTGATGCAACAGATTCAGGCGGCCACCGGATCCGTGAGCGAAATTGACTATGCCTTTGGTGTCGCCGGCAGCGGCAACCGGATTGATGCCAACCCCACCGAGTCAGGCGAAAACATCAGCCGGGTGCTCATTTCGCTGAGTGAAGCTTCGCCCGAAGCCGAAGCCAGCGCGATGTCAGCCGTCCGGTCAGCCGTTCAACGTCAACCCGGTGTAGTCGCGAGACTTTCACGCCCAGAGCTGATGAACTTTGACAAGCCCCTGGAAATACGAATAGCAGGCTACGACCTCGATTTACTAAAGCAAACTTCGGCGCGTGTGCTGGCAGCATTGGAGTCTTCAGACAGACTGGTCGACCTCGAATCAAGCATCGACCGAGGTCACCCCGAAATTCAGGTCCGATTCGATCAGGAACGGATTGCCGCTTTAGGCCTGTCCGTGCGGGGTGTGGCCGACCAACTGGTCAACACCATGGCGGGCACGGTCGCATCTCGCTACAGCTGGCGGGACCGGAAGATCGACATCCTGGTTCGTGCCCGAGAGCGCGATCGCGCATCGATCGACGATATCCGCGAATTGATCATCAACCCGGGCAGCGATCGGCCGGTCACGCTCAGCGCGGTGGCCGAAATTACGGTCGCCGAGGGCGCTGCAGAAATCCGGCGGGCTGACCAGGAGCGGGTCGCCGTGATCTCCGCCAACTTGGCCTACGGCGCGCTCAGCGCCGCGGTGACCGAAGTCCGCGAGCTTCTGGCTGACGTTCCCGTGCCGCCAACTCAACAACTCCGAGTATCCGGCCAGAACGAGGAAATGCAGGCTTCCATTCACTCGCTGCTGTTTGCGCTTGCTCTGGCTGTCTTTCTGGTCTACCTCGTGATGGCGTCCCAGTTCGAGTCGCTGGTGCATCCTTTCGTGATCCTCTTCAGCGTGCCGCTAGCTGCGGTCGGCGTTGCACTGGCGCTGGCTCTGACCGGGACGACAATCAGCGTGATGGTGTTTATCGGCATGATCATGCTCAGCGGTATCGTGGTGAACAACGCCATCGTGCTGGTCGATCTGATCAACCGCCTTCGTGATGAAGGCATGGATCGCATTGATGCGATTCTGGAGGCTGGCAGCTTGCGCCTGCGCCCCATTCTCATGACCACCTTGACCACGACGCTGGGCTTAGCGCCGATGGCTCTGGGCCTGGGCGAGGGCGCTGAGATCAGAACGCCGATGGCCGTCACCGTGATTGGCGGGCTTTCAGTGTCAACCCTGTTGACCCTGTTCGTGGTTCCGGTGGTCTACACCCTTCTGGATCGTAAGTCCTCCCGAATTGCCGCTCCTTCGAGCACAACGGCAACTGCCTGAAGCCGAAAACCCAATGGCAACACCTGCTGAATTCTCCATCCGACGACCAGTCACCATCACCATGGTGTTCGTCTCCCTGATGGCCATCGGTTTGATCTCGGCGCGACTATTGCCGCTGGAATATTTCCCCGAGCTTGATGTTCCGTTCATTTTGGTGCAAGTGCCCTACCCGGGGTCTACCCCAGCGGAAGTCGAGCAGGAGATTACTCGACCGGTTGAAGAAGTGCTGGCCACTTTGAGCGACGTCAAGAGAATGACCAGCCGATCGTCGGCCAACAATGCCTCTTTTCAGATTGAGTTCGATTGGGGAGAGGACGTCGCCATCAAGGCAGTCGAAGCGCGCGAGCGCGTTGAGGCAATCCGCGACCAGCTACCGGAGGACGTTCGCCGCATCCAGGTGCTCAAGTTCAATACGGCTGACCAACCTGTCCTGACCCTGCGTATTTCCTCAGAGCATGACCTGACCAACGCCTATGACATGATCATGCGCACGCTGATTCGGCCGCTCGAGCGATTGGAAGGCGTCGCCCAGGTGCAGCTTCAGGGCCTAGAACCTAAAGAAATCCGAATCGAACTGGATGCCGATCGGATCAATGCGCACAACATCAATCTTCCTGAACTGCATGCACAACTGCAGCAGGTCAACTTCTCAACTTCAGCCGGCCTTCTGACCGACGCGGGCACCCGATACCGGATTGCGCCCAAGGGTGAGTTTAATGACGTCGAGCAATATCGCGAGCTGGTTATTGCCGATGGCCTACGTCTGAAAGATATCGCCGAGGTCAGCTACGAGCCCGCCGAGCGGGACTATGGTCGCCATCTGGATCAGAAGTACGCCATCGGCGTCAATGTGCTGAAGGAAAACGGCGCTAATCTGGTCGATGTTGCCCGCCGCACTCTGGCAGAAGTCGATCGCATCGGCCAACAACCCGAAATGCGCGGCATCAATCTGTTCTTTCTTGAAAATCAGGCAGAGGGCGTTGTCAGCTCCTTGCGTGATCTACTTCAGGCGGGGCTGCTTGGCGCCCTGCTATCGCTGCTGGTTCTGTACTTCTTTTTGCGCAATATCGCCATGACGCTCATGGTGGCCCTGGCAGTACCGGTTTCGATCACGATTACGCTGGGCGCAATGTATTTCCTGGGAATGTCACTGAACATCTTGTCCATGATGGGCCTGATGCTCGCGATTGGCATGCTGGTCGACAATGCCGTGGTGGTCAGCGAAAGCATCGCCACCGAACGCGAACGAACGCCAGAGCCCGATCAGATCATTCCGGCCACGGAACGGGGAGTCAGAAACGTCGCACTGGCCGTTGCCGCCGGAACACTGACCAGTGCAGCGGTATTTCTGCCGAACATTTTCGGTGAACAGAATCAGATTTCGATCTTCCTCTCGCACGTTGCGGTCGCTATCGTTGTGTCTCTCGGTGTTTCTTTGATCTTGGCACAGACACTGATCCCGATGATCGCCAGTCGGCTCAAGCCGGCAGGAACCGCCGTCAACTCTCCGTTTCTCGGTCGGCTCAGACATCGCTACATGGCCATCCTGCGCTGGACGCTGCATCACAAGAAGTTGAGCGCGCTGTTCATCGTGCTGACGTTCGCCTCGGTCGCCATCCCGGTCACACAGGTCGAAACCGACATGTTTCCCAATGAGGAAGACCGCAGCCTTTTCCTGCGCTATAACCTCAATGCGCACTACCCCCTGGAACGGGTCAAGCGGGCGGTCGACCAGATTGAGTCTTACTTGTATGCCCATCAGGAAGAACTCGAGATTCGCGCGGTTTATTCGTATTACAACGACAGCGGCACCGCTCAATCCAGCATTCTCTTGCATGAGGGTCCAGATGCCGTCCGACCAGTGAGCGAAATCATCGAGCAGATCCTTCAAGAGATGCCGGCTATCGCTCTTGGACAACCGTCTTTCGATGTTCAGCGCAGCGGAGGCAGCGAGGGAGTCAGCGTCTCTCTGGTTGGAACAGCCAGTGAGCAGCTTCGACTCTACGCCGACGAAGTGATCCGGATACTGCAACGCATTGACGGTCTGAGCGGCGTTCGGCTGCCGGAGGCGCCCGGCGAACGCGAGCTCCAACTCCGCGTGGATCGCGAACGGGCCCGGCTGCTGGGCTTTGACTCAGCGGAGGTCGCTCAAACCGTTGGTCTGGCGCTCAGGGGCACCAGTCTTCGCGAATTTCAGGGTCCTGACGGTGAAGTGCCGGTGACTTTGCGCTTTCAGGACGCCGACACCCAAAGCCCTGAGTCACTGGCGAATCTCCGGCTGACCAACGAAGAAGGCGACGAAGTTCCCCTACTCACTCTGGTCGAACTGATCGAAAACCCGGGGCCTACGCAGATTCAGCGCGTGGACCGCGAAACCTCACTCAGCGTGGTCGCAAACCTTGACGACATCACCATGGAGGAAGCCCGCGAGCGCATCAACACCGCATTGGCGGGCATGGAACTGGCACCAGGCTACGAGTGGCGACTGGGTCGCGGTTTCAGTCGCGAAGACGATACCGGACAACGTATGGTGATCAACATCCTGCTGGCGTTGGTGCTGATCTACATCGTCCTCGCCGCGCTGTTTGAGTCGATGCTGTATCCCGTCACCATGATCGTGTCGATTCTGTTCTCGGTGGTCGGTGTGTACTGGTTTTTCTTGCTGACAGGCACGACCTTTTCGCTCATGGCGATGATCGGCATCCTGATTCTGATCGGTGTGGTCGTCAACAACGGGATCGTGCTGATCGACCATATCAACCAGTTGCGCGCCAAAGGCATGGAGCGCGAAGAAGCCGTGCTGCAGGGCGGACGCGACCGCCTGCGGCCTATCCTGATGACAGTGGGAACCACGGTGCTGGGGCTGGTGCCGCTGACCATAGGAACAACCCAGATCGGCGGAGATGGCCCGCCCTACTTCCCGATGGCGCGAGCGATTGTGGGTGGCCTGCTGTTCTCGACCGTCGTGAGCCTGATCTTCCTGCCCACGATTTACCTGTGGATGGATACGATCAGCCAATGGCCGCGACGCCTGTTCAGTCTGTTGGGCCGGTGGATAGCCAAGCTGAAATCCCTGCTGCCCCGCCGGCGCAGCGCCAGCCCAATCTAGCTGGCCAGTCAGCGTTTTCGACTGGCAAAGACCCAGATGCCAGCCAACAGCAGCGAAACGAGCCAGATGACCAGCGTCTCAAAATCACCAAAGCGCGGCTGATAGTTGCGCTCGATCGTGAGTGGACCTTCCGTCAGGCCAAGTGCCGCGTCGTACAGCGGCTGAGCAGCATCACCCACGCCACTTTCCGGAACACCTCTAATCACCAGCCAGCAAATTGACGCGTCGCTCAGGCCGTCGGCCAACTCGGGGAGATCAGCCGGCGATACATCGAAGCGAACTTGATTGACATTGGCCGGCGCCAATTGATCCTCAAGGCTTGCACAGGTCTCCGGGTTCTGGACCACCAGCGCATAGCGTCCAACAACATCGCCGGGAATCAGCAAACCCGCAGCGATCGAGAACACCAGGTACATGAGCAAGGTCAGAAAGACCACCCTCATCAGGACCAGCAGATAAATGCTCAGGCGCTCGGTCACACCCAATTTGGCGTTAGGGTCTCTGGTGCTCACTCAACCGGCCCTAGCAATCTGAACAAGGCTGGGTCGGCAGTCCGGAAGGAATCCACCCCGGCCCGAAGCCGCTGCCCACCATGCCTTCGGGGATATGTTTCGCCTGGGTGAAGCCCCAGCGCTGGAGGGCAGGCAACACCTGGCTGGTTCGATTACCCGTGCGACAGATCAGCGCGATTTTGGCCTCGGTATCACCATCGACCGCAGCCAGCACGTCGCGCAGGAAGCCTTGACCACCTTCAGGATGCATCATGCTCACGCCAATTGCACCCTGGGCCATACCGGTCTCGCGCCATTCTTCAGGCTGGCGAATATCAATCAGCACCAACTCTCCAGCCTGCTGGAGCGCGTGCGCCTCGCTGGCGGTCATGCTGGGCAAATTGGTTTGCGCCTGTATTGGCATAGCTATCATTATTAGCAAAACGATTGAAAACGCTATTCTCAACACAGCCATCTCATTGCTCCTTGCAATTTCAGCGTGAATATTAGCAAACCCCGCTGATGACACCGTCGAACCCACCGAAAAATAACCGCTTGACAAGTTGCCCCGGTTGCGGCAACACTTCGTGCCCATGAGATTCGATTTCGTCCAGAACTGTATGCCCATGTGTATGCCGCGCTCACAAGCTGCGGCGTCGCTTCGGTGTGCGAACGAACTCATGACCTGAGATCAAGTCTCCAGAACCCGAATCCGACGAACCCGCAGCGGACTGACCGTTGCGGGTTTTTTCATTTCCGATCCCCTACAAACTGGTCAAGCCGCTGCCCAAGCCAGACTTTACTAACCGCCAGAGGTATCCGACATGACCGATCAAACACAACCCAAGCACCGCTTTGAGACTTTGCAGATTCACGCCGGCCAGGAACCGGCACCGGGGACGAACGCCCGCGCCGTGCCCATCTATCAGACCACGTCCTACACCTTCGACGACGCCGATCACGGCGCCCGGCTGTTTGGCCTGCAGGAATTCGGCAACATCTACTCGCGGATCATGAACCCGACCGTTGATGTTTTCGAAAAGCGCGTTGCTGCCCTTGAAGGCGGTGTTGCGGCCGTGGCAACCGCTTCCGGACAGTCGGCACAGCTGATCGCGATCACCACCATCGCCCAGGCGGGCGACAACCTGATCGCCAGCGCTTCGCTCTACGGGGGCACCTACAACCAGTTCAAGGTCTCCCTGCCCCGTTTGGGCATCGACGTCCGGCTGGTCGAGGGGGACGACCTGGCGGCCTTTGAGGCAAAGGTCGACGAGAACACCAAAGGCATTTACGTCGAGTCCATCGGCAACCCCGGCTCGCACATTCCGGACTTCGAGGGCCTATCGAAACTGGCGAAAAAGCACGGCCTCCCCTTGATCGTAGATAACACCTTTGGTGCAGCCGGCTATCTGGTCCGTCCCATTGATCACGGCGCAGATATCGTTGTCCAGTCAGCCACAAAGTGGATTGGAGGCCACGGCACCTCGGTTGGTGGCGTCATTGTGGACGCTGGAACTTTCGACTGGGGTAACGGCCGCTTCCCGCTGTTCACCGATCCTGCGCCGGGTTATCACGGCCTGAATTTCTGGGAAGTCTTCGGAAAGGACAGTCAGTTTGGGAACATCGCCTTCGCGATCCGGGCCCGCGTCGAGGGGCTGCGCGATCTCGGCCCGGCCTTGAGTCCGTTCAATGCATTCCTCCTTCTTCAGGGTCTGGAGACCTTGTCACTGCGAGTCCAGCGCCATCTCGACAACGCGCAGGCTTTGGCAGAGTGGCTGGATAAGCAGCCTGCGGTTGCCTGGGTCGAATATCCCGGTTTGAAAAGTCATACCTGGCACGAGAGGGCCAAGAAGTACCTGCAGCATGGCTTCGGCCCGGTGCTGACCTTCGGTATCCGCGGCGGGGAAAGCGCCGGCAAGACCTTCATCAACGGCGTCGAGCTGGCCAGCCATCTGGCCAACGTGGGTGACGCCAAGACGCTGGTCATCCACCCGGCCAGCACCACCCATCAGCAACTCAGCGAGGCTGAACGCAAGGCCGCCGGCATCAAGCCCGAACAAATCCGGGTTTCCGTCGGGATTGAGCACATTGATGACATCATTGCCGACTTCGCTCAGGCGCTGGACAAGGCCGGATTGGAAGCGGCAGCATGAGCAATTCCAGAGTCCACCAGCGCCAGTTGTTGCGCTTCGACCATCCCCCAAGTCTTGATGGCGGACTGGCCATCGACGGTCTACAAATCGGCTACCGCACCTGGGGTCAACTCAACCGTGCCGGAAACAATGCTGTACTCGTCTGCCCGGCCCTGACCGGCAACGCCGACGTCGATCAATGGTGGTCTGGGCTTCTGGGAGCTGGCAAGGCTCTGGATCCGGAGCGCGAGTTCATCATTGCCGCCGATGTTCTGGGCGGTTGCGGTCTGACCAGCGGTTCAGGCGCGCACACAGGCGGCGATCCATTTCCGTCCGTGACGGTCAGGGCCATGGTCGATGCTCAGCGTCTGCTCCTCGACCACCTCGGCATTAGAACGCTCAGACTGGTGATTGGTGGCTCGCTGGGCGGCATGCAGGCCCTGGAGTGGGCGGTAGGGCACCCGGAGCGCGTTGATGCCGCCGCCGTGATCGCCGCGCCGGCCCGGCAGACCGCCTGGGCACGGGCGTTCAATCATATTCAGCGCCGCGCTCTTGAACTGGATGACTCGCTAGATCTGGCAAGAATGGTCGCGATGATCAGCTACCGCCACTGGGACAATCTCAACCCGCGCTTTGATGCCGCCGATCCTGATGATCCGACCGGTGCATGGCTGGATCATCACGGCCGCGCCCTGACCGAGCGCTTCGACCGCAACGCTTATCTTCGTCTGGCAGAAGCAATGGACACCCACGATGTGGGACGCGGACGTGGCGACACCGTCCAGGCGCTAAGAAGTACCGAGGTGCCAACCCTGCTGGTCGGGATCACCACGGACCTGCTCTACCCACCCGCCGAGCTTGAGGCCATTGCCGCGGAAATGCCTGATGCCGAGCTGGAGATTCTTGAAGCACCTCAGGGACATGATGCATTTCTGATCGAACAGGAAACCCTAAACGAGCTAGTGACCAACTTCCGCTGCCGGCGCCGATTGCCCTACCGCCTCAGTTGTTGCGGGGCATGAACAGCGGCGTTTTATTCAATCACCTCGAAAGTCAGGCCTGCATGCTCAACCAGACGGGGCATGAGCTGCTCGGCCATGGCGGTTGACGGCGTCCAGAATCCGCCCGACGGCGCGCCTGCAGGAAGATCAGTCGCCAGCGTGTAGGCGGCTTCGCCGAGCATCTTGGCGGTTGATCCGTAGCCCGGGTCGCGATCCCCGGTGACCCGCACCCGGATTTCATGGCCATCCTCGTCACGACCAACCAACAAAAGCTTGAAGAAGCCACGCTCACGCGCGCCTTTCGATGGACCCTCACCCGGTTTTGGAAGAAAGCGGCTCTGGAGCAGTTTTCGGCTGGGACCAAAGCTCGCCCCCAACGCGAATCCGCCCAAGGCCAGTGACCAGGTGGTTGCCTGTCGACGACCCTTGAAGCCCTTGCCAGTCAGCATCGACTCGTCGTAGGTGAAATCGTCGCCCCAGGGACGGCCCTGCAGCGCATGGGAGCGGTGGACAATGCGGGTGTTAATCGCTGCCATGACAAAGGGCGCGGTCCATGCACCCAAGCTCTCGTCAAACTTCGGCCCGCTGACATACGGCTGTCTTGGGCCTTTTCGAAACTCCTCCGGACAAAGCGCATAGGGGTTCTTGACGATGCGCGCAACCTCGGGATCGGACCGACTGGACTCGATGATGTTGAGCATGCTGGCAGCCGTGCCACCGCTCATTTTGCCCTTCAGCGCCTGAACGCCCAGGCGGACCCGCGTCATCGGCTGCCCGAATTTTGCATGCGCCTGCTGCTGCAGAAACCAGACTCCCAGGTCCGATGGAATGGAGTCAAAGCCGCAGCAGTGGACAATCCGGGCACCCGAAGCTTCGGCTTCTGCCGCGTGCGCGTCCAGCATCTTGCGCATCCACGGCACTTCACCGGTCAGGTCACAATAATCCGTTCCAGCGGCCGCGCAGGCAGCGACCAGCTCAGAGCCATGAAGCGCATACGGACCCACCGTGCTGCAAACCGCTCCTGTGCGCTTGACCAGCGCATCCAAGGAGGCCCGATCGTGTGAGTCGGCCAGCAACAGCGGAAGACTCGCAGCCGCCTGGCCCAGTTCGCTCTGAACCTCTTTGAGCTTGGCTTCGCTGCGCCCGGCCAGCGCCCATTTAAATTCCCCATCAGCACCATGTCTCTGGAGGAGATACTCGGCAACCAACTGGCCGGTGAAACCAGTCGCACCCAGCAAAATCAGGTCAAATTCACGATCGCTCTTCATCGTCAGGTTCCCATAAGCTTCAATTCCGGCGCCAAGCTTAACCCGCGAACCGCTTCGGCAGAGTCCGTCCTGCTAGACTGGCGGGGTCAGATCTTGGAGGCTTGCTGCGTGCAATCGCTTACCCTTACCCGCCCCGACGACTGGCATCTGCATGTCAGAGATGGCGCGATGCTCGCCAGCGTGGTTCCCGATACGGCGCGCCAGTTTGGGCGCGCGATCATCATGCCCAACCTCAAACCACCGGTCAGCACGGTAGAACTTGCGCTGAGCTACCGCGACCGCATCCTGGCAGCGGTTCCTGAAGGCATGGACTTTCAACCCCTGATGACGCTTTACCTGACCGAGCAGACCAGCCCGGACGAAATTCGCAAGGCTGCAGATTCTGAGCACATCTACGCGGTCAAGTACTACCCTGCCGGAGCAACGACCAATGCCGCCAGCGGAGTGCGCGATCTGGATCGCGTCTGGCCGGTTCTGGAAACCATGCAGGACGTCGGGCTACCGTTACTGATGCACGGTGAAGTCACCGACCACGACATTGATGTCTTCGACCGCGAGGCCGTCTTTATCGAGCGCCATCTCAGCCGACTGATCCAGTCGTTCCCAGAACTGCCCATGGTGCTCGAGCACATTACGACCCGAGACTCGGCGGACTTTGTCAAACAAGGTCCGGCCAATCTCGCTGCCACCATTACCGCGCATCATCTATTGCTGAACCGAAACGCGATGTTCGAAGGTGGCCTTCGACCGCATCACTACTGCCTGCCGCTGATCAAGCGCGAGCAGCACCGACAGGCGCTGGTGGCTGCCGCGACCAGCGGCAATCCGAAGTTCTTTCTGGGCACCGACTCGGCCCCCCATCCA
>JAZBPR010000128.1:0-3374 GCA_036351735.1 Wenzhouxiangella sp.
GGCAAGGCATTGGCCGATATCGATCTGGACGGCTACGTCGAAATCATCTCCATCGGTGGGGAAAACTCGCTGCTGGTTCCGTCCATGACCAAGGTGTTCGCTTTCGAGCATGACGGGACTTTCAAATGGGAAAGCGAGCAAGTTGCTGAACGCTACACGCTCGATGGACTGACGGCCGTCAAGGGCGATGGCTCGGTCAATGGCACCTTGGACGGCGCTGAACCAACCATTGCCGATCTGGATCAAGACGGTACGCCCGAGATCATTGTCGGCCACGGAGTGATCGCCGCAATTGGGCAACAGTCGGGTCTGGCCGTCACTGTCTTTGACAACCAGGGCATGAAACTATTCACCAGCTATGCCCGCGGAGCTGACATCCAGGCTGGCGGTAGTTTCATGCGCGCAGAGGTCGTCGATCTGGATTTGGACGGGGATCCTGAAATTCTAGTTGGATCAGCCGCCTTCTCGCACGACGGAGAACTTTTGTGGACCGTCGATGGCTTGAAAAACGACAGCCGCCGGGCAACACCGCTCGCCGTCAACCTGGACGATGATCCATTCCCCGAATTGATCCGGGCCGGCACGACCGATTCGGAGATCGTTGCCCTCAATCACGATGGCAGCAACTTCTGGGACGAGCCTGCTTCCACGGTCTTCAACTTCCAGACCTTTGAGGCGGAGCTCGTCATTGCCGATGTCGAAGACGACGGCCTGGTGGACATACTGGCTGTAGGCAACAACGGGTTCTCAGCAGGGAAACTTGAGGTTCTCAACGGCGCCGATGGCAGCCTGAAGTGGGATTATCCCAGCGACGCAAGCGGTCTGAATGTCGGCGTTGTCTCCCCGACCGTGTTCGATCTCAACGGCGACGGGAATCAAGAGGTCCTGTTGTTCGGTTACCAACCGAGAACACTCTGGGTACTGGCGGGCGACACCGGTCAGTTGATTCAGGAGTTCGATCTCGAACTCGGTAACCCGTCAGCGTTCGAAGCCCCAATCTTTGCCGACGTCGACAACGATGGCGCCTCTGAACTGCTGATCAACGGGACCTTTCGATTCTTTGGCGCCATGTCCGCCTACTGGGTCTTTGAATCTCCCGATGACAACTGGGCGCCGACACGCTCGATCTGGAACCAATGGAACTACCACGTCACCAACGTCAATCCCGACGGTACTATCCCCCGCTTCGAGCAGCCGCACTGGCTGGTGTCGGGTCTCAATCAGAATCGTCTCAACGGCCGGCTCCCCGAGGAGCGGGTCGAGGAGAACGACAGTTTCGAGTACGCCGCATCGGACGGCCAGTTGGCGTCCAACATTGCTCGGGTCGACATCACCGTTTTGCCGCCCAATGCGCCTCCGCGCATCGTCTCGACACCCAGACTTCTGGCCTCGCCCAACTTCGAATACATCTATCCGGTTCTGGCCGTGGATGCCGATCCGGGCGAAACGTTGATTGTTTCTGTTGCCAACGGTCCAGACGGGATGGTGATTGATGCCCTGAACCAGGTAACCTGGACGCCAACCACCGATGATCTAGGCCCACATGTGGTGGTACTGGATGTTGTGGATTCGCTCGGCACGCGCTCCAGCCAGACGTTCACCATCGAGGTAGTGCCGCCGGTGGCTGTTCCGGATCTGTCAGGTCGTACCGAGGCGGAGGCCGTAACGGATCTGAATGCCGTAACCCTGGAAGCAAGCCCGATTCTGGATTCTTTCAGCGACACGGTTCCGGCCGGCGATGTGATGACGCAAGACCCATCCCCAAACACGACCGTCGCTGCCGGCAGCAGTGTCAGCGTTGAGATCTCACGGGGTCAGATTCCTGTCGCGGTGCCGCGCGTGCTCGGTCTGAATCTGGACGAGGCTCAGGCCGATCTGGCGATAAGCGGGCTGGCCACAGGGTCGGTGGTCTGGGTCAATGACCCGCTGATCCCACGCGATAGCATCCTCGCTCAAGATCCGCCGCCCAATGCGCTGATAGCACCCAACAGCGCGGTAGACCTGACCGTTTCCGGCGGGCCACGGGCCGTCATTGTTCTGGATCCACCGGTCATCACCTCAGGCAAGTCGGCTGCCGTGTCGGTCGAAGTGCGCGATGTGGATGGCACCCCGCTGGATCCACAGCCGACGCTCTCACTGTCGCTTGCAAGCGATCCGGGCAGCAGCTTCGGCACCCTGCCCGTCCTGTCGGGCTTCTCGATCACCACCTCGCCCGATACGCAAGGCGCGTTCGAGCTGGGCGTGTCCTATTCCGCACCCGACCCTGAGTCGATTAGCGCCGAGTTCGCGGTGCTGGGTCCAATCAGCGATGGCATTCAAGGCGACCTCTACAGCCGCTTCAGCCGTCAGCAACAGCAGTTCGGCGTGCTGATCGAGCAGTTGATAACCGCCGTCGACCAGGGCGATAGCGCCGCCATCGCCGCACTGGATGCGGATCTGGCCGCTCTGGCCGAGGCTATTGATCTGCGCCGATTGCGCACCATGATCGCCATCGCGCCCGATGGCGGCGCGCTGCCTACGCCAGAACAAGCCGCTGCCCTGGGCACGGGCAATCAGGATAGTGCCTATCTGGATACCAGCCTGGAGCTGGTCGCGCTGCTGGAAGTGATGGAAAGCGTGGTGCTTGACTCCAACACCCCGGACCGGGTGCTAAGCCAGCTCAACCAGGACCTGGCCGCAGCGGCCGCAGCTCTGGCAAGCCTGGAGCCGTCTGTGCCCGGCATATTGCGGGCTAACGGTGCGATCACCGCGCTGACCGGCACTCTGGCGCCGCGCCTGCTAGTCGCCGACATTCAGGCCGTACGCCAGGCGCTTGTTGATCAGGGGCTCAATTCAGGTCAGACGACACAAAGAAAGGCCGGGCGTTTTTCCCTGCCCGGCATCATGATCGCAAGCCAGATCCGGCAGAACATCATCACCAACTTCTACGTGCCCTACCTCGGCCAGGCTGCGCGGATGCTCGGCGCAGTGATCGCAGCCGACCTGCTTCAGACCTACGCCAACTTCGGCGCGATTTCCGGGATCATCACCGGGGCCAGTCAGTCCATCCACGTCTTTGGCATCCAGCCCTCGGTCATCGAGGGGCTGGGTTTTGATCCAACACTGAGCCCGAACAACGCCGTGATCATGGTCGGACCCGCCCTGCTGAATGCGGTCAGCAACGCCGCATCCGCGCTATCGAGTGCACGCAGTATCAAGGACGTGAACTCCGCTTTCGATGCGATCAACGGCATCCTAGATGCGGCCGATGGACTCAATGACGCCTGGAACGACGCCAACTCGATCCCAATGGGCGTGGTCCGGGGATGCATTCTCGACAACAACCCGGCCTGTAGCCAGCTGGTCTATCCGGACGGCTTTACCAGCGTCTACAA
>JAZBPR010000129.1:0-6274 GCA_036351735.1 Wenzhouxiangella sp.
AAGCCCGCGTGTGTTCAGGCCTGCCCGGCCAATGCCCGCGACTTCGGTGACATCAACGATCCGAGCAGCACCGTCAGCCAAACCCTCAAGCGTCTGCCTAACCGCGTTCTGCTCGAGTCGGCCGGCACGAAACCCAAGTACTTCATCGTGGAGAGCTCATCATGAATGTGACTGACCTTACCCTGCAAGCCGATGTCGCTCACTGGAGCTGGACCATCGCGCTGTTCCTTTGGTTTGTCGGTATTGCCGGCATGGGTTCCGTGGCCTACTACTTCAGCCGCAAGGCACCGTTGGCGCTGACCATTATTGTGTCGCTGATCGTCGGGCTGCTGTTTGTGGTCAGCCACTTGACCCGCTGGTGGAATCTGCCGATGACCATCTTTACGGCGATCACGGAACTGTCTTTCAACTTCGGTTCGTGGATGTTCTGGGGCTTTGCGATCCTGTCGGTGCACCTCGTGCTGGCGGCGGTCGTGGCGGCAGCTAATCTGGCGTTCCTGAAGAACATTCCTGTCGTGAACATTTTTGTACCATTGCTGAAGGCCTGCAATGAAAGCAATTTGTTCCTGGGATTGTTTGCCGTGGCGGGCTTTGCCTCAACGGTCTACAGCGGATTCCTGCTGTCAACCGCTGCCGGCGTTCCGCTGTGGAACACCGCACTGATCCCGGTCCTTTGGGTGATCAGCGCCAGTGTGGCCACAGTCGCGATCATCGAGCTGTTCTACGTGCTGGGCTGGACCGACGAGCGTGAAGCTGCCTTCGGTCTGCGCCTCGGTCTGGGTCTTGATGTGATGAAACTGCTGGCTGTGCTCGCATTCATCCACATCAGCCTGACCGTTGGCACCATGGGCGCTCAGGTCGGAGCGGCGCGGATGTTCTCTGGTGACCTGGCCCTCATGACCTGGGTCGGCGTCATCGGCATCGGCATTCTCGTTCCGCTGGCCATCGGGGGCTTAAGCCTGCTGATCGGCAAGAAGAAGCCTCTGCTGATCGTCTCGTCGGTCGCCGCCCTGGCGGGCGTGCTGTTCCTGCGAGCGGTCGTGCTGCTGGCAGGTGTTTGGGAGCCTCTGGTCATCTAGGCCCTCTGACGCCCTGCCTTGGAAAAGCCCCGGGATGCCCGGGGCTTTTTCTTTGGGAGTTGGAAAACCCTAAGCAGTCAGTCCTCACCCACCCAGCGATTCAGCCAGTCGGCAACCTCGCCGTAGAAGTGGCGGCTGTTGGGCCCGCTCATGATCCAGTGGTCTTCTTCCGGATAGATCAGCAAACGGCTTTCAACCTGCTGGCGCTGCAACGCGGTCCAGTATTCGAGCACATTCGACAAAGGCACCCGCTCGTCCAGCTTCCCGATCGTCACCAGCACCGGCGTCTGCCAGTTCTCTGCGTACATCAGGGGATTCTGGTCCAGCCAGACTTCAGGCATTTCCCAGGGCGGGCCACCCAGATTGGCCTCGCGGTGATAGACCGCGTCGCTGGTGCCCCACTGGGTGATCAGATTGACCAGGCCAGCATGACTGACCAGGCAGCGGTACCGATCCGTCGCGCCCTGCATCCAGTTGGCCAGATGACCGCCGTAGCTTGCGCCGGCAGCGCATTGGCGGTCCTCATCGATAAAGTCAAAACGCTCAATGGCTACGTCAGCAGCCTGGTTGATTTCGTTGGCCGGGCCACGCAGTGGATCGCCCTGAATGGCGCGCGCAAAATCCTCGCCGAAACCGGTGGACCCCTTGTAGTTGGTCAGGAGTACGACATGGTCGGTCCCTGCCAGCAAGTGGTAGTTCCAGCGGATATGCGGGCTGTCCGGCCACATTGAATGGGGGCCGCCGTGCATCAGCACCAGCAGGGAGTATTCCTCATCCGGGTCGAAGCCCGCCGGGCGGACAATCATGTTGTGGATGTCTCTGCCCTCATCACTTTCAAACCAGAAATGCTCGACCGGCTGCAGATCCAGTTCGGCAAGGCGCGGCGTGGTAAACGCGGTCAGCGGCTGATGTCGCCCAGCGGCCACGTCAATCCGGACGACTTCCGAGAACTTTGTGGCTTCCTGATAGCTGCCGATCAGTACCGGATTGTCGGGGTTGCCAGCGATGCTCAGGTTGCCATAAACGCCTTGGTCCTGGTCAAAGGCCGGTGCTGCGGTTGTTTCGGCAGGCCTGGCGGCATAGATCCGGACCAGACCGGCATCTTGCCCGAGCAGATAGACCATCCCGGCGTCAGGAGCAACGACGAAATCGCGTACAGAGCGGGCGTCCGGCAGTGAAATTTCACGTACCTCTGACCGCTCGGGCCACTCCATTTCAACGAGCCGAGTGGCGTTGAACACAAAGTCCGTTCGCGGTGAGCGGTGAGCATACAGCGACTCGCCGTTCGGGCTGAATTGTGGACTGGCCCAGCTATCGCCTCCGGAGCCATCACCGGTCAGGCGCTCGGGCTCGCCGCCGCTGGCCGAAACCATCCACAGATCATTGCTGGTCCAGTCGTGGGCAAAGCGATCGCGGTTGCTGCTGGCCACAAAGACCAGCGACTCACCGTCCGGTGTCCAGACATGATGCAGGCGGCTTGAGCCGGCGCTTCGAACGCCGTCATAGCCTGGCAGGCCGAGCAGCTCGCTGCCGGCCAGCAAATCGATGGCTTCGGTTTCTCCGATGGTCTGCACGAACAGTCGGGGCTGATAGTCGTTGAGATAGGTATTCCAGTTCCGTATCGGGAAACCGGTGTAGGTGAGCACGTTCTCCTTGCGCTCTTCTTCCTCTTCAGCGATGCGCTCGCTGTCCTCGTCGGTCAAGGCATCGCGGTGAACGTGGCTTAAGAAAGCGATCCGGGTGCCATCGGGTGAGAACACCGGGCGGCTGGCACCGGTGCTGATACTGGTCACCGGCCGCGCTTCTCCGCCTGAGGCCAGATCCAGTACGTGGATCTGGCCGGGTTCTTCCGGCTCGCGCGCGGCGGTAAAAGCGATTCTCTGACTATCAGGGCTCCAGTTGACGTGCGCCTCCGAGCCTGCCGAGAACGTGATTTGCCGAGGAGGCTGGCTGCCATCGGTCAAAACCAGCCACAAATTGCTCTCTGCCTCTTCGTCGTCATAGGCGGGATGATGCACGCTGAAAATGGCCTTCGTTCCATCCGGACTGATCACCGGACCGCCAACCCTGGGCATCAGCCACAGGTCTTCGTGCGTCATGGGGCGTGGTTCGGTATCTTCAGCCAGTGCGGCTGCCACTATCACCAGCAGGCACAGTGGCAACAAGACATTTCGCAGGATTTGCATCATGGTCCCTCGTCGGTTCTGGGTTGGAAAGAGGATGACGCTGAAAGCTCGCATCACCCGTAGAGTATAAAGACGCTGCGCGAAAGACCGGGTGCGGTTCGGCCTGAACAGATAAACTTAAGAGTTCTGTCCAACGGTTTTTGGAAGCTCTCCTATGCCCAGCTTTGACGTCGTTTCAGAAATTGATCATCACGAATTGGCCAATGCGGTCGACCAGGCCAATCGGGAAGTCACCACCCGGTTTGACTTCAAGGGAACGGATTCATCCTACGAACTTGCAGAAGCTGTGGTCACGCTCAAGACCCAGTCAGAATTTCAGCTGGAACAAATGCTGGACATTCTCTACTCAAAACTGGCCAAGCGCGGCATTGACCTGGCTGCCGCGGATCCTCAGGAGCCTGAAATCATGGCCAAGACGGCGTCGCGCCGAATTCTGATCCGTGAAGGGATCGACAAAGACTCAGCGCGCGATATTGTCAAGGCGATCAAGACCGCTAAGCTGAAGGTTCAGCCCAGTATCCAAGGTGATCAGGTCCGAGTCACGGGCAAAAAGCGTGATGATTTGCAGGCTGCCATCCAGCTGCTGAAGGCAGAAGAACTGGGCCTGCCGCTTCAGTTCAAGAACTTTCGGGACTAAGGGCTAAGCCAGCCCTTAGCCGCACTTGGAGTAACCGCAAGCCAGACAGGTCTGACACCCGTCCAGAATCACCATCGCTTTGGTGTTGCACTTGAAACAAAGGCTTGCCGACGCCGGGTAAGATGCTTCGCTTGAGGCAGACGCGGCAGACTCAGGTTCACTCAGGGTTTTTTTTTCAGCCTCTGCGACGTCCGCTTCCTGCTGCTCGCGCGCTTCGTATTCGGCACGCTTCTGCTCGAGCATGAGCTGTTGCTGCTCACTGAGCTCGTCGGGCTCAATCAGTCCGATACGCTTGAGGTGGTGCTCCACGACCGCGCCGATGTCGGCCACAATGGAGGGCACGAAGCGGCCGCCGGGCTTGAAGTATCCGCCCTTGGGGTCGAAAACCGCCTGCAGTTCCTCGCTCAGAAAAGTGACATCCCCACCCTTTCGGAATACCGCGGACATGACCCGGGTCAGGGCCACGATCCACTGGAAGTGATCCATATTCTTTGAATTGATGAAGATCTCGAACGGCCGACGCTGCTCGTGTTCAGTACCCGGATTGAGGATGATGTCGTTGATCGTCACGTACAGGGCGTGATCATCCAGAGGCGTTCTGATCTTGTAGGTCGCGCCTTCCAGGCACTCCATTCCTTCTGGGCGCTCGAGCTTTTCATGCATCCGAATGATTTCGGCCTTGCGTGGTCCAGAGACTGCTTCAGAAGCTTCACTCTCTTTCTTGGTTTTTCCGTCAGCCACCTGATAACCAACGATTTTCTTGTCAATTTTTATCGTCATGATTGTGTCCCTGAACCTAGAACTTCCCGTAATAGCCTTCTTTCAGCGCATCAAAGAGATTGGCGGCGGTGTGCAGCTCACCGTCATACTCCACCTCTTCATGCCCCTTCAGCTCCACGCTGGAACCATCTTCCAGCTCGAAAGTGTACGTGGTTGACTCGAGGTCTTTGTCGGTCACCAGAACACCCTGAAAAGCCTCGGGATTGAAGCGGAAGGTGGTACAGCCCTTGAGTCCCTGCTCCCAGGCAAACAGGTAGATGTCCTTGAAATCCTCGTACGGATAATCGGTCGGAACATTGGCCGTTTTGGAAATGGATGAATCAATCCACTTCTGCGCCGCAGCCTGAATGGCCACGTGCTCTCTGGGTGTGATCGTTTCGGCGGTCAGGAAATAGTCAGGCAGCTGCTCATCTGCATCGTCCGAATATGGCATAGCCGACGGGTTGACCAGCGTCCGATAGGCCAGCAGCTCATATGAGTAGACGCTGACTTTTTCCTTGCTCTTCCGGCCTTCCCGGATCACATTGCGATTGTAGTGGTGGGCAAAGCTGGGCTCGATGCCATTTGAGGCGTTATTGGCCAACGACAGCGAGATGGTCCCGGTGGGTGCGATCGAGGTGTGATGGGTGAAACGAGCGCCAGTTTCGGCCAGTCGTTCAACAAGCTCGGGGGCCACTTCGGCTACTTTTTGCATGTAGCGGCTATAGCGTGCATGAAGAATGCGCCCAGGAACCTTGTCGCCGGGTCGGTAGCCGTCGGCTTTCATCTCGGGCCGCTGCCGCAGCATCTGGGCGGTAACCTCGAACTCATCGTTCATGATCGGGGCCGCACCTTTTTCTTCAGACAATTCCAGACCGGTTTCCCACCCCGCCACCGCCATTTCTCTGGCGACCTGCTCGGTGAAGGCTAGTGAATCATCCTGACCGTATTTCATGCGGAGCATGGTCAAAGTTGAGCCCAGACCGAGGAATCCCATGCCATGACGGCGCTTGTATTCAATCTCGCGCTGTTGCTCCGGCAGTGGCAGCCCATTGACCTCAACCACGTTGTCTAGCATTCGGGTAAAGATCTTGACGGTCCGACGGTACTCGTCCCAGTTGAACCTCGCGTTTTCGGTGAACGGATCCTCAACAAAACGAGTCAGGTTGACCGAACCGAGCAAGCAGGCTCCGTATGGCGGCAATGGCTGCTCTCCACATGGGTTGGTCGCTCGGATGTTTTCAATCCACCAGTTATTGTTCTTTTCGTTGATCCTGTCCACCAATACAAAGCCGGGCTCAGCGAAGTCGTAAGTGGAAGTCATGATCATGTTCCACAGCCGCTTGGCTGGGACGGTCTTGTAGATTCGACACGCAACCCGCCCCTCATCATCCGTGATGTAAGACTCCGAACTCGGCCAGTCTCTCCAAACCACCTGGGACGGGTCGGCCAGGTCAACCTCATCAGACTCGGAATTCAGCAACGGGAACGTCAGTTGCCAGTCGGCATCCTCTTTGACGGCGCGGATGAAATCATCGGTGATCAGCAAGGAGCAATTGAATTGCCGCAATACGCCGTTCTCGCGCTTGGCGCGGATAAAGTCCATGACATCC
>JAZBPR010000130.1:0-15471 GCA_036351735.1 Wenzhouxiangella sp.
CCGAAGTATAGGAAGTTCAACGACCCTTTTCCAGCAGTCCGGCCACGAGCCTACAATGAGCCATCCTGGACACCGCGGAACTCACTTATGCACGACGCCATTGCCACACTGCCCAAAGTCGAGTTGCATCTGCACATCGAGGGCTCGCTGGAACCAGAGTTGATGTTCGCGCTGGCCGAACGCAACGGCGTAGAGCTGCCCTGGAAGTCGGTCGACGACGTGCGGGCGGCCTACCAGTTTTCCGATCTGCAGAGTTTTCTTGACCTCTACTATGCCGGGGCCAGCGTACTGCTGACCGAACAGGACTTCTACGATCTGACCTGGGCCTACCTGTTGCGCTGCGCCGACGACCGGGTCCGGCACACCGAAATCTTTTTCGATCCGCAGACCCATACCGACCGGGGTGTAGCATTCGAGACGGTGATTGGCGGCATCATCCGGGCGCTGGATGCCGGGCGCGATCAGCTTGGCATCAGTTCGCAGCTGATCCTCTGCTTCCTGCGCCACTTGAGCGCAGAGGCCGCCATGGTCACGCTTGAACAGGCTCTGCCGTGGAAGGAACGGATCATTGCCGTCGGTCTGGACTCCTCGGAGAAAGGCAACCCGCCGGAGAAATTTCAGGCCGTATTCGACCGGGCCCGCGCCGAGGGTTTTCTAACCGTTGCCCACGCCGGCGAAGAGGGTCCGGCCGACTATATCCACCAGGCTTTGGACCTGCTCAAGGTCAAGCGCATCGATCATGGGGTTCGCTGTACCGAAGACCCGGCACTGGTCGAAAGGCTGATCGCCGAGCAGGTTCCGCTGACCGTCTGTCCGCTGTCAAACGTCAAGCTGTGCGTGTTCGATCGGCTCCAAGATCACAATCTCAAGGCGCTGCTGCACGAGGGCTTGTGCGTGACGGTGAACTCGGATGATCCGGCCTATTTCGGAGGCTATATCGGCGAGAACTTCCAGGCCGCAGCCCACGCGCTGGAGATGGATCTCGGCCACATCGAGCAGCTGGCGCGCAACGCGGTCCGGGCTGCTTTTGTCCAAGCCGATCGTCGCGCAGCACTATTGGCCGAAATCGACCGCTGGCGCGATGCAGCCGCTCATCACGAAACAGGCCGGAACTGAAGCGATCGGAAAATTTTGACATGAACGGCTGAATACCCTAGATTCGCAAGGCATAAGGTCTCCATGCTTGCTCAAGTGATCCACGTGATTCAGACCGGGAAGTCCAGATCGTGACATCAGAACCCAAAACGTCCTGGGTCGGGGCTGTCGGTCGTCGATCAATCATCATGGTGATCCTGATTGCTGTGATCACGCCGTTCTGGATCTACCTGCTGTTTTTTACCAATATCCCCATGATCGTGATGGCCGGCATCGCGCTGGTCATCGTTTTGCTCTTTTCAACCGGCACCGCCTGGGCGGCCAGCGCGATCCCGCATCGTGATTCAGACCCGAATAACACGCCGGACTGACCACGGCCCAGACCCTACAGCGCAAACGCATGGCCCACTAGGCGGTGCCAGACCCCACAGCGCCCTGTTCATCCGCATCTGCGCTTTGACGTTCGGCTGACCGATCCCGCGCCACATACAGGTAGATCGCCGGTACCACGAACAAGGTAAACGCGGTACCGATTGTCATTCCCGACGCGATCACCAGGCCAATGGCAAAGCGCGAACCTGCACCCGGACCGGAGGCGATCAGCAGCGGAATCATCGCCAACACGGTAGCCGCGGTGGTCATCAAGATCGGGCGCAGGCGGATCGAGGTGGCCTCTTCAATCGCCTCGCGCTTGCTCTTGCCTTCGTCTTGGAGCTGGTTGGCGAACTCGACGATCAGGATGCCATGCTTGGCGATCAGCCCAATCAGGGTCAGCAAGCCCACCTGAGTATAAATATTCAGGCTGGTCAGGCCCAGCGAGACGAAGATCAGGGCACCTGCGATACTCATCGGCACCGTAAAAAGCATGATCACCGAGTCACGAAAAGACTCGAACTGAGCCGCCAGCACCAGAAAAATTACGATCATGGCGAAAAAGAAGGTCACGACCAGCTGCTGGCCTTCGGCCTTGAACTGGCGGCTCTGGCCGGCGTAATCCACGCTGTAGGTGCGCGGGAGAATCTCGGCGGCGGCCTCTTCCAGGATGCCCAGTGCCTCGCCCAGGCTAACGTTCGGGCGCGGCACGCCGGTGATGGTCACGGCGTTGAGCTGCTGGAAGCGTTTGAGCTGCTGCGGCTGGACCGAGGGTTCCAGGTCGATCAGTCCGGCCATACGGACCAGCTGACCGTCGCGGTTGCGGGTATAGAAGTCGCCCACCTGTTCCGGCGTCAGCCGCTCGGCCCGCTGAACCTGGGGGATCACGCGATACGAACGATTGTCCATCGCGAAACGACCCACGAAGCCACCGGACAGCATGGTGGCCAGGTCGCCCGAGACCTGGGCCATATCCACGCCCATCAGGGCGGCCTGGTCACGGTCGACACGGATTTTCTCCTGAGGTCGATCGATATCGAGATCGGAATCGACGAAGATGAACCGTCCGGATTCCATCGCCCGCTGCATGATCTGATCGGCAAACGACTCCAGATTCTCAAATGAATCGGTCGACCCGATCACGAACTCCACCGGCGGGCCCCCGCCACCCGGTGACGGCAGATCTGGCGGGACCACGGCGAAGGACTGAAGGCCCGGAATCTGGCTGATAAACGGCTGAACGGTTTGCTCCAGCAGGGCGTGTGTGCCCACCTGGCGCTGGTCCCACGGCTTGAGCACGATTCCTGAAATGGCTTGGTTGGTGGCGCCGATACCGGCACCGCCCAACCCGTTCAAAAGAAAGATACCTTCGATCGCTTCGGTTTGTTCACCGAGCTCGTCAAGCCGCTCGGTGTTGCGTTCCAGGTAGTCAAGTGTGGCGAACGAATCCGCCTCCAGAATCGAGAACATGAAGCCCGAGTCCTCCGGCGGCTCCAGTTCACTGGCGCTGGTCACAAACAGGAAATAACACGAGCCCAGAACGATCAGGCCAAAGGTGGCCAGCACGTGGCGGTGATTCAGCCACCCATGCAGGTGAGTGCGAAAACCCTCTCTGAGACGTTCGAAGACGCGATCCAGCCAGGCGGCGAACTTGGGTCGCGGCCCGCGTCGGCGCGAGCGTAGAATGCGCGAACACAGCATCGGCGCCAGAGTGAGGGCAACAACACCAGACAGGATCACGGTCGCGGCCAGGGTAAACGCAAACTCGACAAACAGCGTTCCGGTCAGCCCGCCGACGAACCCAATCGGCAAGAACACCGCAATCAACGTGGTCGACATGGCCACGATCGGCCACGCGAGCTGGCGCGCACCGAGGATCGCGGCTTCGATTCGCGACTTGCCGTTTTCCATCTGGCGCTCGATGTTTTCCAACATGATGATGGCGTCGTCAACCACAATGCCGATCGCCAGAACCATCGCCAGCAAGGTCAGCAGATTGATGGAAAAACCCATCAGCAGCATCAGGAAAAACGTGCCGATCAGCGACAGTGGCACCGACAGAGCTGGAATGATGGCGCTGCGCGCCGATCCCAGAAAGGCATAAATCACCAGCACGACGATGACCAGGGCGAGGAATATGGTGAAGACGACCTCGTCGATAGCGCTTTCGATATATTCGGCCGAGTCATAGGAAATCGTCGCATCCAGACCCTCGGGAAGACGTGGAATGATCAGATCATTCCAGACTTCGCGCACTTGGCCAATGACCTCCAGGGCGTTGGCATCCGGCGCGATTTCCACACCGATGAAAACCGCATCCAGTCCGTTGTAGGTCACCGAGGCATCGAAGCTTTCCGGGCCGAGTTCAACCTCGGCGACGTCTTCGAGTCGCACCAGCGTGCCGTTGTCGTCGCGCACAACCAGTCGACGGAAGTCTTGAGCTGACTGCAGATCCGTATCGGCAGTCAGGTTAATGCTGACCATCTGGCCGCGGGTTCGGCCCACGGCGGAAAGCACGTTGTTGGCCCTGAGTGCCGCCCGAATGTCCAGACCGGTCACGTCCTGGGCTGCCATCCGTTCCGGGTCCAGCCAGATGCGCATGGCGAAGGTTCCGGCACCCAGAATCTGGGCCTGCTGGACCCCGGGGATCGTCGCCAGCTGCGGTTCGACCTCGCGCACCAGGTAATCGGTAATCTGACTGTCGTCGAGAATGTCGCTGAAAAACGACAGGTACATCGCGGCCACCTGTTGGCCGACGGACAGATCGACCACCGGGTCTTCCGACTGTTCCGGTAGCTCTGAGCGCAGCTTGTTGACCTGGGCCGCCACCTCGGTCAAGGCATCATTGGGGTTGGCATCCAGTCGCAGGTAGGCCTGGAGGACCGAGACGCCGGGCACCGAGGTCGAAACCAGATAGTCGATTCCTTCTGCCTGCGCCACTTCTCGCTCTAAGGGCGTGGTGATGAACCCCTGGACGAGGTCGGCATCGGCCCCGACGTAGGTTGTCGTGACGGTAATGACCGCGTTCTGGATTTCCGGAAACTGGCGAACGTTCAGGTCGAAAATCGCGCGCAAACCCAGCAGCAAGATGAATAAGCTGACCACGACGGCGAGCACCGGTTTCTGGATGAAAACGTCAGTAAAACGCATTGAAGCTTCTCCCACCGGCCTCAGCTGTTACCCGGACGCGGGTCCGGATTCTCGCTGGGCTGAACGTCGGGGTCGTCGTCGATCTGCACCGGAGTGTTGTTCTGCAGCTTCAACAGCCCGGAAGCGGCTACCCGGTCACCGGCCTCAAGACCATCGAGAACGGCAATCAAGTCGCCTCGGGCAGTGCCAGTTCGCACAAAGCGCTGCACCACCTTCAGGCCCTCGCCTTCGTCTTCAATGACGAATACCGAGTCCCCGTAAGTCGATGAGCGAATGGCAGTCCGAGGCACTACCAGAACCTCGCGGGGCGCGCCAAGGTCCAGATCAGCATGGGCAAACATACCGGGACGCAGACGTTCTTCCGAATTGTCGAAGGTGGCCTGAACCGCAAACGAACGCGTGGATTCGTTGACCCGGGGCTCGATGGCGGTGACTTCGCCTGAAAACGTTTGATCGGGGAACGCGTCAACCCCTGCAACCAGCCGCGTGCCGGGACTGAGCAGCGGCAGCTGACGCTGCGGCAGGGTAAAGTCGAAGAAAATCGGGTTCAGCGACTGCAAGCTGACGATGGGCGAGCCCGGCGCCAGGAACTGGCCCGGGTTGACCTGGCGGATGCCAAGCCGGCCGGTAAACGGCGCGCGCAGGATTTTCTGGTCGATGCTGGCTTGGCTGGCGGCCACCGCTGCCCGGGCCTGATCCGCCTCGGCGGCGGCGCGATCCAGCACGGCCTCGGAAATGGAGCGCTGCTGAAACAGGCGTCGCTGGCGTTCCAGCTCCAGTTCAGCCAGCCGGAGCGCGGCTTGCCGCTCGGTCAACCGGGCCTCGTCCACAGAAGTATCCAGCGCCAACAGGCGCTGGCCCGGTTCCACGGACTGTCCGTTTTCGAAGAAAACTTCGCGAACGATTCCGCTCATTTCCAAGCTGAGCTCAACCCCTCGAACAGGGTTGAAGGTCCCGATCGCTTCAACCTGCGGCGTCCACTGCTCGGATCGCACCTGACTGGCGGTTACCGTGACCGTCTCCGGACCCATGTCATCAAAGGCACTTTGGATCATCTGATCCACGAAGGCCTTGTACCCGAAGATGCCGCCGAACAGCACGGTGACCGCGGCCAGCATCAGGATCATTCGCTTGTTCATGCCAGCACTTCCCTTTCAATGCGCTCGACCGTGGCATCCAGGCCCGCCTGGTCGCCAATATCGAACAGTGGCTGCCAATTCAAACCGTTGAGCAAAACCTGGGCATGCACATAGATCGTCCTGCGCGGCGCGCTGATGGCCAGCTGGGCCAGCATCCCGCGAGTCTGAAGCAGCGACTGCATGCCGTGACAAACCGCCCAGGGTCCGAGCATGAGTTCCTCGGCGCTGAGCACGCCGGCATGGACTTCGCCGCGGGCTATGGCCTCTTCAACAACGCCCGTGATGCTGGCGACAACCGGAGCCAGCTCGGCGGTCAGACGCTCGCGCCGTTCCTGTGTGGCCGTCTCCCACACCACCTCGGTGAAAACGTACTGCATCAGCCTTGAATAGGTGGGATGACGTCGGCTGAAACACTCATCGACCACGGTCAGGGCGAACATGCGCTCTCGGGTACTCGCTTTCCAGTTCGCCACGCGACAGAACAGGGCGCAGTGTTCTCCCAGACGCTGGGTAGCCAGCGCCACCAGCAAATCCTCCTTGGAGGCAAAATGCTGATAAAGCGTACCCGTCGCATAATCACAAGCACGCGCCAGACGCGCCATTTGAAGGGTCATCAGACCTTCCTCGCGGATCAAGCGCCTGGCGGTATCCAGAAAGAGCTGTTCGCGTGCTTCCCGCTCGCGCTGGCGTCGTTCACGTGTTCCCATGCTCAAGGGCTGCTGTCGAATGAGCCCTCATTATGAACCATGTTCATGTTTTGAAACGTCAGCGTTTTGTGAACTATTGGTGAATCTACCTGCTGGGGCCGGAAGCCTGGGCCCTTAGCACTGGCGGCTCTGGCCGGGCAGGCCGGAGAACTGCCGATGCCAGTCGACCAGCCTTTGGCGCAACCGGAAAGGACAGTTGATCACGGCCATACCGCAACCGTACATCCGGCCCAGACGCTGCTGAGGCGCAAAATCCAGGCGCAGATCCAGCCACTGTTCGTTGCCCAGACCCAGATGTTTCGGTAACCGCTCCAGCGCCGAGTCGCGGCCCTCGATCTGCGGATACCAGAGGGCGTAGACGCCATGGGCAAAGCGCGCCAGGGCCCGCCGAAGCGAATTTTCCAGATCCCTGGATTCGGTTTTCAGTTCCCAGGGCGGGTCGACCAGCACCAGCCCACGCCCGCCCTGGGGCGGCAGTACACGAACCAGTTCGTCGTAGCCACTGCCGCAGCGCACGGACACTTGTCGATCATCGGCAAAACGCGCCTTTAAGGCGTCCTGCTCGGCCGGATGAAGCTCGCAGAGGACCAGTCGATCATTGGGCCTCAGCAGCCGGCGCAGGATCATCGGCGAGCCGGGGTAGTGGCTCAGTTGACCGTTCGGATTGAAAGCACGGATCAGATCCAAGTAAGGCGCCAGCAGCGGATCGGCAGTGGACGTTGACCACCACCGTCCGATGCCCACCTCGTGCTCCCGGTTCTTCTGCGCCATGGCGCTGCAAAGGTCGTAGTGAGCCGGGCCGGCGTGGGTATCGACAAACTGAATCCCGTGCGGCTTTTCCTGAAGGGCTCTGACCAACGCGAGCAAAATCGCATGCTTGAAAACGTCGGCCGGGTTGCCGGCGTGGAAAGCATGGCGATAACTCAGCATGGGGCGAGAAGCGAATGAGAGGTCATGGCGCAGTATAAAGAGGCATGGCCATTCATGAGCCGATCAGAAGATCGCGGGTTGTGCGGGCTGACAGACTGCTCACGTTACGGGATTAAAGTCTCGGGCCGTGATTCAAACAAAGCGTAAGGAGATGATCTATGCGCAAGCACCACGCACTGAACTTCACCGTTTTGGCCTCCGCCCTGATCGCCCTGGCTCTTTTAGTGGCGTCCCCAATTCTGGCCAAGCCAGGCTGGTCGCATCCCGCCCATGGCGATCTGGCCCTGAGCGCGGAGCAGCGCGATCAGATTCGCAATCTGCGCGGCGCGTTTCATGACAAGCTCAAGGCCTTGGACTGGACGGTGAATGAAAGCGGTCACGCACCGGACACCCTGCGCCAGGCCCGTGAGCTCCGCTTGGCACTGCGCGCAGAGATTCGCGATGTCTTGACGCCCGAACAGCTGGAGCGGATGAGCTCAGCTCATGGCCGCTGTCCGCATGGCGGCAAAGGCGGGGCACAACAGGTCCGGCAGCAGAGTACGACGCTCTACTTGTAAGTTGCAAGGTCGGCTATCGGCTCGGAGGATTGTGCTCGGCGTCCCACGCGTCCAATCCGTCTGATAGAGTTCCACGGTCCTGATCAAGCGGATCGTGAATCACTTATGCACCTGCACCTCGCCGTCGACAATCTGCACTGCGCCAGCTGCGTCCGGCGGCTGTCTTCGGCGCTGGATCAAACGCCGGCTGAAGAAGTTCAAGTGGATCTGGCCGGCAAGGCTGTCGACCTGGAATGGCCGGAAATCCGGCCTTTGCCTGAGCTGCTGAACCATCTGCGTTCGGCCGGGTTTCCAGCGCTTGTCGATGAAAGGGTCATTAGCATCGAGGGCATGCACTGCGCATCTTGCGTGGGCCGCGTCGAAAAAGCCCTGCACGATGTTCCAGGCGTGCTGTCGGCCCAAGTCAATCTGGCCAGCGCGGAGGCGCGCATCGAGGCCGTTCGCGGGGAGGTTTCAGCCGCTGCTCTAGAACGGGCGATCGATCAGGCCGGTTACGCTGCGGCGTTGGCGGAGGTGAGCGGGGACAATCGCGAAAGCCGCCGCGAGTCCGAGCTTAGAGCGCTGAAAAAACGCTTCTGGCTAGCCCTGGTCCTGACAGTTCCGATCTTCGGAGCGGAAATGGGCGGACATTTCGTTCCGGCCGTGCATCACTGGCTACATGGCACCTTGGGCACGTTCACTGTTCACCTGGGGTTGTTCGCATTGACCAGCCTTGTCCTGTTTGGTCCCGGTTTGATGTTTTACCGAATCGGTATTCCGAACCTGGTACGCGGGCATCCTGACATGAACTCACTGGTTGCGCTGGGCACCGGCGCGGCCTGGGCCTACTCCGTCATTGCGACGTTTGCGCCAGGCCTCATGCCCGAAGGCACGGCCAACGTGTATTTTGAGCCGGCCGCCGTGATCGTCACGCTGATTCTCCTCGGGCGGCTTTTGGAAGCGCGCGCCAAGGGACGCACGGGCGCCGCCATTGAGCGGCTTCTCAGTCTGCAGGCGCGAGTGGCCCGCGTTGAGCGCGACGGCGAAACCGTCGAAATCGCGATCGAACGGGTGCAGCGAGGCGACCGGGTCAGAATTCGGCCTGGCGAGACCATTCCGGTCGATGGTGAAGTGGTCGAGGGTCGGTCTCGGGTTGACGAGTCCATGTTGACCGGGGAGCCGGAACCGGTGCGGCGCGCCGGCGGCGACAAAGTGGTCGGCGGCACCGTCAACCAGGACGGCCTGCTGGTCATTCAGGCGACCGACCTCGGAGCTGACGCCGTGCTGGCCCGCATCGTGCGGATGGTCCAGAAAGCGCAAAGCGCCAAGCTGCCCATCCAAGCACTGGTTGACCGGGTGACTGCCTGGTTCGTTCCCGGCGTCATGAGCATTGCGCTGGTCACCGCAGTGATCTGGCTGCTGCTTGGTCCACAGCCCGCAGTGAGCTTTGCCTTAGTCAATGCGGTCGCCGTGCTTATCATCGCCTGTCCCTGTGCAATGGGCCTGGCCACACCGACCTCAATCATGGTCGGGACCGGTCGCGGCGCAGAGCAGGGCATTCTTTTCCGGGGCGGCGACGCCCTGCAGCAGCTCAAAAGCGTCAAGGTCATCGCGCTCGACAAGACCGGGACCCTCACCGAAGGACGGCCCACGCTTACAGATCTGGTGGCCATGAACGGCTGGCGTGAGACGGATTTGCTGGCACTGGCCGCGGCCGCCGAGGAGGACTCCGAGCATCCGCTGGCGCGAGCCATCGTGGCAGCGGCATCTGAGCGGGGTCTTGCCCTTGCAAAAACTTCCGATTTCACGTCGGTGTCCGGCAAAGGCATCGTCGCGACGGTGGCCGGGAAAACCGTCCACGTCGGGACCCTGGACTGGCTGGCTGAAGCCGACATATCGACGGAAACCGCGCAAGACGCTGTCAACACGCTCTCGTCCATGGCGCGAACACCGGTACTGGTCGGGGTAAATGGCGAACTGGCGGGGCTCCTGGGCGTAGCCGACCCGATCAAGCAAAGCACGCCGAAGGCGATCCGTTCACTGCATGCGCTTGGCCTTGAAGTGGTGATGATCAGCGGCGACCGCAGGATGACCGCAGAGGCCATTGCCAAAGAGCTTGGGATTGATACCGTCATTGCCGAAGTGCTGCCGGAAGGCAAGGTCGAGGCGGTTCAGAAGCTGGCCCGGGAGCACGGCAGGGTTGCGTTCGTCGGAGACGGAATCAACGACGCTCCGGCTCTGGCCGAAGCCGATGTCGGCATCGCCATTGGCACCGGGACCGACGTGGCCATCGAATCAGCCGACGTCGTTCTGATGTCGGGTGACCTGGGCAAGGTTCCCGCCGCCATTGCGCTGTCGAGGGCTACGTTGCGCAACATCAGCCAAAATCTGTTCTGGGCCTTTGCTTACAACACGGCCTTGATCCCGATCGCCGCCGGTGCCCTTTACCCGGCCTTTGGATGGCTGCTTTCACCGATGTTGGCGGCCGTAGCCATGGCCTGCTCCAGCCTGTTTGTGGTCGGCAACGCGCTGCGCCTGAAGCAGGTCAGTCTGCAGACTTCCCCTTCAGCCTGAACAGATATTCCTGCAATCCATTGCCCAGCAGCACGGTTCGTTCCGGTGCCAGCTGCGGCATCATGCGCTCAAGTTCCTTGGGCTTGTAGCGCGGCGAGTCGGTCTGCTCTTCGTCAACCTGACTGGCATGCAGGCGCGCCGACGCGTCCGGTATCCAATGGCCTGGGGTGGCGGGCATCAACGGCGAGGCATACTCAATCAGCGCATGCAGCCGCGTGTTCGGTTGAAACCGCGGCTCAAGCGCCTCGATTAAATCACGGATATCGTCGCGCTGGAGGTAGTTGAGCAGGTTCCAGCATAGAACCAGATCGAGTGGTTCGCGCTCATCGCAGTCAAACAGCGCGTTCAGACACGCCTTTCGATCTTCGGGCTCATCGCATTGAGTCAGCGCCGGCAGGGCGGTTGGCAGGTCGATGATGTCCAGCCGGCAGCGATAGGCAGAAAACAGCGCCACCGTGCCGGATCGGACGGTACCCAGATCGAGAACGACCACGCGCTGCTCTGGGTCAAGCCCCGTGACCGCCTGATCAAACAGCGGTGCTCGAAGCCCGGGTTTATGAAGATCCGGCATGCTTCAGGCTCACCATCGGCGCGGACGAAAGCGCCTCAACGCCGGCGACGAAACCGCCCTATCAGCGGCGATCCGAGCTTTCGGCAGCAGGAGAACCCGATTTGGGCGCATTTGCCGCAGCCGGCTGCGCCTGGGGTGGATTGGTTTGGGCCGACTTTCCGGAAAAGGCAGATTTGATGGCGTCGGCCTCCGGGTCCATGTCAATGGTCCCGTTGAATCGAGCGCCGTCTTCGAGCATGACGCGAGGGGCAATCAGCGTTCCCCGGATCTGGGCGCTCTTGCGCATAACCACGCGCTCTGAGCCTACGATCTTGCCTTCCACCTGGCCCTCGACAACAATCGTGTGGGCGAAGATATCGGCCTTGACCTCGCCCGACTCGCCGATCGTGACGCTGTTCTTCTTGAGCTCTATAGTGCCTTCGACCTTGCCTTGGATCAGGAGATCCTCATCTCCCTTCAGGGTACCGTCGATCTGAATAGAAGGGCCGATCACGGCCCCGCGGTGCTGCTGATCGCTCATGCTGGGACGCTCCTGTGCTGGCTTTTGTTCCGGACTCGGCTCCTGCTGGGGGGAGGACGATTCTCGCTTGTTGAACATTGTGGGGCTACTCCGCTCCAAAAAACGGTCCGTTGCTGGACTCGTAGTACCGACACTCTACCCGAAACCGGTCCGCAGTTAGCGACCGGCCAGCTCTTTTTCCAATCGTGCCCAGGTGTCGCGAAGGGTGACCGCCCGGTTGAAGACCGGACGGCCGGGCAGGGTATCGGCATCGGAGACAAAGTAGCCCAGGCGCTCGAACTGGTATTGCTCCCCGACCCGGGCCGACTCAAGGCCCGGCTCCAGCATGGCCTCGTCAAGCACCTCAAGCGAATCCGGATTCAGGTGGTCGATGAAGTCAGCTTCCCGGTCGCCGGCTGGGTGCGGGACGTTGAACAGCCGGTCATAGAGCCGAACTTCGGCCCGAACTGCGTGTTCAGCCGACACCCAGTGAATCGTACCCTTGACCTTACGGTCTGAACCGGGCTCACCCGAGCGGGTATCCGGATCGAAGCTGCATCGGAGCTCAATGACGTTGCCCTCGGCGTCCTTGATCACTTCCTCGCAACGAATGATGAAGGCATTGCGCAGCCGCACCTCCCCCCCGGGCTTGAGACGGAAGAACTTCCTCGGCGCATCTTCCATGAAGTCATCGCGCTCGATGTAGAGGTCTCGCGTCAGCGGCAGTTTTCTCGAGCCCTGATCGGGATCCTGTGGATGATTGGCCGCCTCTACCCAATCGGTCTGGCCTTCTGGAAAATTGTTCAGAACCACCTTGAGCGGTCGAAGTACCGCCATTCGCCGCGGAGCGCGCACGTTCAGATCATCACGTAGATTGCGCTCCAGGACGCCGAAGGGGATGATGCTTTCGGATTTGGTCACCCCGATTTCGGTGCAGAAAGCGCGGATCGACTCGGGGCTGAATCCCCGCCGACGCAGGCCGGCGATGGTCGGCATACGGGGGTCATCCCAACCGTTGACATGACCTTCCTCGACCAAACGCGTGAGACGGCGCTTCGACATGACGGTGAAGTCCATGTTCAGGCGAGAAAATTCGATCTGGACCGGACGCGATGGGACCGGAAGGTGTTCTATGAACCAGTCATAGAGCGGGCGATGATCCTCGAACTCCAGCGTGCACAACGAATGGGTGATGTGTTCGATCGCGTCGGACTGGCCGTGGGCGAAATCGTAGCTGGGGTAAATGCACCAGTCGTTGCCGGTACGATGATGGTATTCGCGCCGGATCCGGTAGAGCACGGGATCGCGCAGGTTGATATTCGGTGCGGCCATGTCGATTCGGGCGCGCAACACCATTGACCCGTCGGGCAGTTCTCCGGCACGCATCCGGGCGAACAGCGTTCGGCTCTCTTCAGGTGGACGATCACGGTAAGGGCTGGCCGTGCCAGGCTCGGTCAAGGTGCCGCGCTGGGCACGGATCGTGTCGGCGTCTTGCTCATCAACGTAGGCTAATCCTTGGTCGATAAGGTGCAGAGCGTACTCATAGAGAGTCTCGAAGTAGTCTGACGCATAGCACTCGTTCTCCCAACGATAGCCCAGCCACAGCACGTCTTCCTTGATCGAATCAATAAATCGCTGCTCTTCACGAGCCGGGTTGGTATCGTCAAAGCGCAAATTCGTGTATCCGCCAAACTCTGACGGCATGGCAAAGTTGAGAACGATCGACTTGGCGTGGCCGATGTGCAGGTAGCCATTGGGCTCCGGGGGAAACCGGGTCACGATGCGTTGGTGGAGACCGGCCTCAAGTTCACGGGCAATTCGGGTGCGAATAAAGTGGGCCGGCGCGGCTGGTGATTCGGAGGCAGTCATTGGGCGTCCAGTCTACAAAGTGATTTCAAGTCTGGATTGTACGGCCTGCGGCTTTGCGCGGGCGGCCGCTTGATTGATTCGCTGGCCATGGATCATTGGCGCCGGCTGCGCTACTCTCTGCAGTTGACCAAGACGCCCGAGCCACGCAACCGCCATGAGCAATGACAATTTCGACCACCGCAAGCTCTCCAACCGCATTCTTCTCGGGATGGGCCTGGGGCTGGCCTTCGGCATTCTCATCAATTTGACGGTTGCCGATCAGCCTTGGGCGCAGACGTTTCTCATTGACGGCTTGCTGGGCGTTGTCGGAGAAATATTCGTGCGTTTCCTCAGCATGCTCGTCGTCCCGCTGGTTTTCGTATCTCTGATCACCGGAGTCAGCGCCCTAAGCGATCCGAGAAAACTGGGCCGCGTCGGCGGCAGGGCGGTTGCTCTGTACATGCTCACGACCGGGATTGCGATCAGCCTCGCGCTGACTGCGGCTGTGATCGTCAAGCCCGGTGTTGGGGCAAGTCCGGAACAGACGGTCGAACGCGAAATATCAGCACAGCCTTCGTTCGGAGAAGTGCTGACCGAAATGGTGCCGCGAAATCCCGTTCAGGCGATGGCTGAAGGCGACATGTTGCCAATTATTGTCTTTGCCGTGCTGATTGGTCTGTCGATCGCACTGGCGGGCAAGCCCGGCGAACGTGTCGGTCAGTTCTTTAGCGATTTCAATGTCGTGGTGATGCGCCTGGTCGGTTTTGTGATGCTGCTGGCGCCCTACGGAGTATTCGCGCTAATCGCTTCTCTAGGGGCAACTACCGGCCTGTCGACATTTTTCGGCGTGCTGAAATACGTTTTGCTGGTTCTGTTTGTCCTGGTTCTGCATGCGACGGTGACTTACTCGTTGCTGCTGCGCATGCTGACCGGGCTCAGTCCAAAAATTTTCTGGTCGAAGATGCGGGCGGTCCTGGCCTTTGCCTTCTCCACCGCCTCCAGTGGAGCGACAATCCCGGTCACTCTGAAAACGGTCGAGCATCGCCTGGGTGCCGATAACAAGGTGGCCTCGTTCACGGTGCCACTGGGCGCTACGATCAACATGGACGGCACCGCCATCATGCAGGGGATTGCCGCTGGGTTCATTGCGCAGTATTTCGCCGTCGATCTGACGCTTTACCAATACTTGATGATCGTGGTCATGGTCATCATTGCTTCCGTGGGCGCCGCAGGCGTGCCCGGCGTTGGCTTAATTCTGCTAGCTGGTGTTCTTGCCCAGGTCGGTCTGCCGGCCGAAGGAATCGCCCTGATTCTGGGCGTAGACCGTTTGCTCGACATGACTCGGACGGCGGTCAATGTTACCGGCGATGCGGTCGTCACGGTGGTGGTGGCAAATGCCGAGGGCGAGTTGGATCGAGACCTGTTCAATGAGCGCGATGATCGGTGATGGCGGGCAAACGGCCGCAAAGAAGGCCAGCCATTATCGCCTACGCAGAAAGGAACGCCGCCTATGGAACGGGCCCGAGCCCGTTGATCCCCGATAACGCCTGCCAAACGGAAGTATCGCGTGGAATCGGCATGTAAAAAAACCCCGGCTACTCAAAGAGCAACCGGGGTTTCCTGAATAAATGCCTGGCAGTGACCTACTCTCGCACGGACGAACCGCACTACCATCGGCGCTGGCACGTTTCACTTCCGAGTTCGGGATGGGGTCGGGTGGTTCCATGCCGCTATTGCCACCAGGCAAAGCAAAACGAAGTCTGTTCTTGAGCGTCCTGACACTGGTCGTGTCGTGTCTTTCTTTAGCGCAATTGGCTTTGGTGTTATATGACCAAGCCTCACGGGCAATTAGTACTGGTTAGCTTCGTACATTACTGCACTTCCACACCCAGCCTATCAACCTGGTAGTCTTCCAGGGCCCTTTAGGAGGATCAAGTCCTCAGTGAGACCTCATCTTGGGAGGGGCTTCCCGCTTAGATGCTTTCAGCGGTTATCCCTTCCGATCATAGCTACCCGGCAATGCATCTGGCGATACAACCGGAACACCAGC
>JAZBPR010000131.1:0-17346 GCA_036351735.1 Wenzhouxiangella sp.
AACTGGGGGCGTGATGTCGCGCTGCCAAAAACAGCGGATCTGCGCAACGTGGTTGCCGGCGATCCCGCACCGGACGGGTCAGGCAAGCTGGAAATTCTTCGTGGTATTGAAGTCGGGCATATCTTTCAGCTGGGCCGCAAGTACTCCGAGGCCATGAAGGCCGTGGTGATGGATGAAAACGGCCGCGCCGTGCATCCGGCCATGGGCTGTTACGGCATCGGGGTATCGAGAATTGTCGCGGCCGCCATCGAACAGAATCATGACGAGGCCGGCATCATCTGGCCCGAGCCCATGGCCCCGTTCGACATCGTTATCCTGCCGCTGAACGGTCACAAATCTCATCGCGTGCGCGAACTCGCCGAAAAGATGTACGCCGACCTCAAGGCTGCCGGACGTGAGGTTTTACTGGAGGATCGCAACTTGCGGGCAGGCGTGATGTTTGCTGATGCCGAACTGATCGGCATCCCGCATCAACTGGTGATCGGCGACCGCGGTCTGGACAAGGGTATCGTCGAGTATCGGCGGCGAGGTGGCGAAAATCAGGAGATTCCGATCGATCAGGCCGTCGCTTTCCTGACCAGTCAAAAGGCCTGAAAGGTTCAGGCCTGGTCGCCGCGCATCCAGACGTCTCGCTGCGGGAATGGAATCTCGATGCCCGCCCGGCCCAGTTCCTTGTAAATCTTCATATACAACTCGTGACTGACCAGGCCGCGCTGCGCCGGTTCGTTCACCCAGCAGAGTAATTCAAAGTCGAGGCTGGAGTCTCCGAAGCCGCGCATCCGCACCCGCGGCGTGGGATCCGGGCAGACGGTAGCATGCTCAGCAGCGATGCGCTCCAGCAAATCAACGACCTGATCCACATCGGAGCCATAGGCCACACCGACCTTGATCCGAATCCTGAACTTGACCCAGCGCCCACCGGACTCGTTATAGATCTTTGAGTTGGCCATGTCCGAGTTGGGTACGGTGATCTCGACGTCATCACGTGTCAGCAGCCGGGTGGAGCGAATTCCTACCTTGGTGACCTCACCACGCTCACCGTCGGCGAGCACGATGTAGTCACCCAGCTTGTAGGGAGCATCCGCAATGATGAAGAAACCGGCAAACAGATTGGCCAGCGTGTCGCGCGCGGCAAAGCCGACCGCAATGCCGACCACCCCGGCCGATGCCAGCCAGGCCGTGGGGTTGATATCCCAGACCATCAACAGGGCGTAGGCTGCAGAGGCAATGACGAGCAGCGTGAGCGCCAACTCGAACAATGGGATGGTGCGCTCTTCAACGATCTGGAAGCGGTCGCGAATGCGGGCCAGAATCTCAAGCGCTAGATGCCCGGCGCGCATCGCCGACTTGATCAGACGCAGGATGAGCATGCTCAGCATCACGTTGATCACGATGTCCTCGATGCGAGCGTTCAAGCCCAGCACCTGAACGGCAAGCACCGCGGCCATATAGGACAGCACCAGCGCTGCGACATTGGCGGCAATTCTGAGTAGACGCTTTGCCAGCCCTGACTCAGCCCCTGATATCAGCCGGACACCCCAGTGCAGGACAAAAAGTCTGCCAGCAATGGCGACGGCCAACCCAACGAGCAAGACGGCCAGAGCCAGCAGGGGTGGATACGCGGCCAGCAGATCCCAGACCACTTCCAGATAAGACGGAAGCCACGCTGGCGCCTGCGCCGTCAGGACGTCCGCCTCTGCACTCATGTCGGAGTCGGTTCCTGATCAGCTGGACTGGCCGGCTGTGGCCCCAGATGAGACTGCCCTCGCTCGTGGGCCAATGCAATCTGACGGACCCGTTCCCTAATGCCGGCTAATCTGGACGGCTCGAAATGTCGCTGACATAAGCCGCATACCCCCTGCTCGTCCACTGGCGGCATTCCGCTGGGCGGAAGGTCGTCATGCGGGTGCCGGCAGCCCGCGCATACCGGCCGAGCGCTGGGCTTGAGGCTGTCGTCAACGCTCACCCGGTCGTCGAAAACGAAGCACTCGCCCTCCCAACGGGACGGCTGGTTCCGGAACTGCTGCAGATAAGCCAGAATGCCGCCGCGCAAATGGTAGACCTCGGAAAATCCGTCGGCCAGCAGACGCGCACTTGCCTTCTCACACCGGACCCCACCTGTGCAGAACATGGCCACGGGCCGTGCCGGATCCAGATTCTCACGCGCCCAGTCGGCAAATTCCGTGAACCGCTCAATCCGCGGATTTTCAGCACCCTTGAAGCTTCCGATGCGGCATTCGTAATCGTTGCGCGTGTCCACGAGCTGCACCTGCTCCTGAGCCAATAGACCATGCCAGTCTTCAGGACTGAGCGCCTTGCCGGTCTTAACCTGTCCAGGGTCCAGCCCAGGCTCAAAAGCGATGATTTCAGGGCGAACTCGGATCTTCAGTCGCAAGAAAGGGACCGTTGTCACAGGCTGGCGGTGCAGCACCAGGTCGTCCAGTCCATAGTCTGATCTGAGATGTTCCAGGCACCGATCCAGCGCCTCGGACTCTCCGCCCAATGAGAGATTGATCCCTTCCGGCGCCAACAGGATCGTACCGAGCAAATCCAGCTGCCGGGCAAGGCCCAGCAGTCTCTGACGTATCAGCGCCAGCTCGGATAAAGCCTTAAATTGATATCCGCTCATCAGTTCGATCATTTCTCTATTGTAATCGTGGAGGGGCGGCGGACTTCCGCGCGGTCGAGAGCCAGATGCATCTTGCAGGGCCAGAGTAAGACACGCTATAATTGATGGGCTTTGTCGGAGACTTTTGGTTACTCCGAAGCAAAAAACACACGTTGATTGACACCGTCAAGCGGGGTTGCCAGCGGCGGGAGAGTTCGGAGCAGAAAATGCTTGACCTGACCCACCGTCAAGGTTCGCTTGCATGGAATCAACGGAGGCTTAAACCCCGGACATTGTGTGCATCACCGATCAAGCGGCACCAGGAGCCGCCTAGAAAGCACCTGCGTCCAGCATGATTAGAAGGAAACTGCAATGCCTAACGTCACCATGCGCCAGATGCTAGAAGCTGGCGTGCACTTTGGCCACCAAACCCGCTACTGGAACCCCAAGATGGAGCCCTTCATCTTCGGAGCCAGAGGCAAGATTCACATCATCAACCTCGAAGAATCGCTTCCGCTTCTCAAGGAATCGCTGGACTTTCTGAGTCGTCTGGCCAGCCGTCGGGGCACCGTGATGTTTGTCGGCACCAAGCGTGCTGCAGGTCAGGCCATCGCCGAAGAAGCACAGCGCTGCAACAGCCCCTACGTTTCACACCGCTGGTTGGGCGGCATGCTGACCAATTTCCGCACCGTCCGTCAGTCCATCAACCGTCTCAAGGAACTTGAGCAGATGGACTCCGACGGCAGCTTTGATCGCCTCGTTAAAAAAGAAGTGCTCCAGTTGACCCGCGAGCGCGACAAGCTCGAGCGCAGCCTTGGTGGCATCAAGAACATGAACGGATTGCCCGATGCCCTCTTCGTCGTCGATGTCGGACATGAGTCCATCGCAATTGCCGAGGCACGCAAGCTCAAGATTCCGGTCGTGGCCGTGGTCGATACCAACCACTCACCGGAAGGGATTGACTACGTGATCCCCGGCAACGATGACGCCATCCGCGCCATTCGACTCTACACCCAGCTGGCTGCCGACGCCATTCTGGAAGGCCGCGCCTCCTCTCCGACCACCGCCGGAGATGCCGAAGAGTTTGTCGAGCTGGATGCAGACGGCAATCCGGTCGAGACGCCCGCCAAGGAGAAGACGGCAGCTAAGCCGGCTGCGCGCGTTGCCAAGAAGGCCGCGCGCAAGAAAACAGCAGTCAAGGCTGCGCCGGCTGAAGAAGCACCCAGCGAGGAGCCAGCGTCCGAACCCGCAGCCGAGGCAAGCGAAACCGAGGCGCCGGCTGTCGAAGCCGAAGCCGTTGAGCAGGAAGAAGCCAAGCCTAAGAAAGCGGCCAAGAAAAAGGCTTCGAAGAAGAAAGCTGCCAAGAAGAAAGCCGCGGCCAAAAAGCCCGAGGCTGACGAATCGGCAGCCGACGAATAAAAAACGCTGAATAAACGCGATCAGGATTTCTGAAGGACATCAAAAATGAGCATTACCGCATCACAGGTCAAGGAACTTCGCGAGCGCACTGGCGCGGGCATGATGGAATGCAAGAAGGCGCTGGTGGAAACAGGCGGCGATATGGACGCTGCCATCGAGCACCTGCGTAAATCAGGTCTGGCCAAGGCTGACAAGAAGTCCGGCCGGGTTGCCGCAGAAGGCGCCATCATCCAGGCTGGCGATGAAAACCACTCGGTGCTGGTTGAAATCAACTGCGAAACCGACTTCGTGGCCAAGGACAGCAACTTCCGCACCTTTGCCGAGGAAGTCGCGCAGCTGGCACTCGGCGTGGAAACCATCGAAGCACTCAATGCCGCCACCATGGCCAGTGGCCAGAGCGTCGAGGATACCCGCCAGCAACTGGTTGCCAAGCTCGGTGAGAACATCCAGCTGCGCCGGCTGACGCACCTGAAGGCCGAAAACGGTGTGGTCGCCAGCTATCTGCATGGTGGCCGTATCGGTGTCCTGACCGCAGTCAGCGGAGACGACGTGGAACTGGCCCGGGACATCGCGATGCACATCGCCGCGCTGAACCCCGCTTACCGAGATGTTGGCGACGTTCCGGAAGACGCGGTGGCCAAAGAGAAAGAAATCCTGATCGCGCAAGCTGCAGAAAGCGGGAAACCACCGGAGATCGTCGAGAAGATGGTCTCGGGTCGCCTCAACAAGCACCTCGCAGAAATCACTCTCACCGGTCAGGCTTTCGTGAAAGATGGCGATGTCACCGTGGGCAAACTGCTCAAGGGCAAAGGCGCCGAGGTGCTGGAATTCGTGCGCCTGGAAGTGGGTGAAGGCATCGAAAAGGAAGAGAGCGACTTCGCTGCCGAAGTCATGCAGCAAGCTCGCGGCGGCTGAGCAACCTAATGTCTAACGGGTCACCACAGCAGGATGCAGCACCAGGCAAAATCAAGCGCGTCCTGCTCAAACTGAGCGGCGAAGCCCTGCTAGGTGACCAGGACTACGGGATTGATCCCAAGGTCAGCACCCGCATTGCGGCCGAGGTCGCGGCGGTCATTGAAGCCGGCGTCGAAATTGGTGTCGTTGTGGGCGGTGGCAATATCTTCAGAGGCAAAGGGCTTTCGGCTTCCGGGATTGACCGTGTCACGGGCGACCATATGGGAATGCTGGCAACCGTCATGAACGCGCTGGCTCTACAGGATGCGCTGGAACGTGCCGGTGTAACGACCCGGGTCATGTCAGCGGTCTCGGTTCGCGAGGTCTGCGAAGACTACATTCGGCGTCGCGCCATTCGTCATCTTCAGAAGCAGCGGGCAGTGATCTTCGCGGCCGGGACCGGCAATCCCTTCTTCACCACCGACACCGCGGCCAGCCTTCGGGCGATTGAGATCGGCGCGGATCTGATGATCAAAGCCACAAAGGTGGACGGTATCTATACCGCCGACCCAATGACCGACCCGAATGCCCAGCTTTACGACCACATCAGCTACGATGAGGTGATTGAACACAAGCTGGCGGTCATGGACACCAACGCGATTGTGCTTTGCCGCGATCAGTCCATGCCCATCCGCATCATCAATCTCAACAAGGCCGGCGAGTTCCAGCGTCTGATCAATGGCGAGAGTGTCGGAACGCTGGTCGCCTGACCCAAGCTTTGGCGCGTTGGAGCAACAGATGATTACAATGCCGCATTGCCGGCATTAAGCAACTGCAGTTTGTCACAGAGGTTAGAGCATGCTCAAAGAGATCAACGCCGAAGCGGACACGCGCATGTCGAAAAGCGTCGACGTGCTGAAAACTGAACTGGCCAAGATTCGGACAGGCCGGGCCCATCCCAGTCTGCTTGAACACGTCACGGTCGAGTACTACGGCTCTCAGGTTCCTTTGAATCAGGCGGCCAACATCACCGCCGAAGATGCCCGCACGCTCAGCGTGGTGCCCTTCGACAAGTCGATGGTCGCCAAAATCGAAAAAGCCATCATGACATCCGATCTGGGCCTTAACCCGGCGACTTCCGGCGCGAATATTCGCGTTCCGTTGCCCGCGCTGACCGAAGAGCGGCGAGCCGACCTGGTCAAGATCGTTCATCATGAAGGTGAGCAGGCCAAGGTCGCCATCCGCAACATCCGCCGCGACGCCAATCATCAGCTCAAGGAATTCCAGAAAGAAAAGGAGCTGACCGAAGATGATGTCCGACGCGGCGAAACGCTTGTTCAGCAGCTGACCGACCGCTACGTGGGACAAATCGACGAGTTGGTCGGGGTCAAAGAAAAGGAACTGATGGAGATCTGAAGTGGATGCGCTGGCCGCATGTCCTCACCACGTTGCCATCGTGATGGATGGCAACGGACGCTGGGCCATGCGTCGGGGCAAGCCGCGCTCCTTCGGCCATCAAGCCGGTAGCGACGCGCTGAAGCGTACGATCGAGGCGGCTATCCGCCGCCACATTCCGATCCTGACCGTCTTCGCCTTTTCGGTAGAGAACTGGCGACGGCCTCCCTCTGAAGTGCGCAAACTGCTCGATCTCTTCCTGAAGGCGCTGAACAAGGATGTGCGCGAACTGCATGAGCATGGCGTGCGGATCAATTTCATGGGTGATCGCTCGGCATTCAACCCCAGCCTTCGAAACGGCATGGCCCAGGCCGAGCAGCTGACCTGCAGCAATCAGCGGCTGCAGCTGAACGTTGCGGTGAACTACAGCGGCCGAACCGACATGTTGACGGCAGCCAGGTGCCTGGCTGAAGCGGCCAGCCGTGGAGAGTTGGCTCCGGAAGACATCAACGAGGATCGACTGGCCGATGAGCTGACCCTCGCCCATCTGCCCCCCCCAGATCTGTTCATTCGCACCGGCGGTGAGAAAAGACTTTCGAACTTTCTGCTATGGCATCTTGCCTACACGGAACTGTTTTTCTCGGATGTCTTGTGGCCCGATTTCGGTGCAGACGCGCTGGATGAAGCGCTTGTCGATTTCGCCGCGCGCGACCGGAGATTCGGCGGACTCAGCCAGGTTCAGAGTGCTTAAGACACGGTTTTTCACAGCCGTGATCATGGCCGCAATCGGCCTGACCCTCCTGTTCCTGCTGCCCCCAATCTATTTCGCCGCAGCCGCAGCTCTGCTGTTACTGGGCGCCGGTGGGCGGGAAGCCGGTCGCTTGGGCGGTCTCCCCGAACCCTGGCAGTGGCTGGTATTTGCCGGCTTGCTCCTGGTTCTTGCAGCCGTCCTCTACGGCAGCCTCAACCCGACCCAGAGACCGGTGGCGCTGTTTGGTGTCATCGTTGGGGGCTGGCTCTGCATGCTCTGCTGGCTCATCGCACCCAGCTTTGGTCGCAAACTGCGCGGATTGAAGCTGGTTGCGCTGGCACTGGTGTTGCTGGGAGCCTGGAGTTCTTTGGTCCTGCTGCAGTCTCAAACACCGTGGCTGGTGCTTCTGGTCGTTGCCATCATTGCGGCTGCCGATATCGGCGCATATTTCGCAGGTCATGCCATCGGTGGCGCCAAACTTGCCCCAAGAATCAGCCCGGGCAAGACGTGGGCCGGCGCCATTGGCGGATTGGCAGCAGCAACCCTGTTATCGTCGCTGGTCGCAGTCACGATTCCCGAGGCGCCTTTTGTCCTTCCGGTCGCTGCTGCGATCGGACTGGTCCTGGCAGTCGTCTCGATTGGCGGGGACCTCTTCATCAGCCTGCTGAAGCGACAGCAGGGTCTGAAAGACAGCTCGTCCCTGTTGCCGGGCCACGGCGGCCTGCTAGACCGCTTCGACAGCCTGGGGGCCGCATTGCCTTTTTTTGCCATCGCCTGGTTGATCGGCGGTCAGTAGGCGAACGATTTGTTCTCCAAGTTGCCAATACAATACTGAGTTGAACCGAAACAAAGGATTGCATGGAAATTCTTGGTCCCATTTTCTGGTTGCTGGTCGCTCTTGGTTTGCTGGTGACCTTTCATGAATTCGGCCATTTCTGGGTCGCCAGACGCTTCGGTGTGCGCGTGCTGACCTTTTCGGTTGGCTTCGGCAAAGCCCTGTTTTCAAAAACGGGGCGGGACGGCACCTGCTATCAGGTTGCAGCCATCCCTTTGGGCGGCTACGTCAAGATGCTCGACGAGCGCGAGCAGGAGGTCCCCCCTGAACAGCGCCACGAGGCCTTCAACCAGAAGCCGGTCAGCCAACGCATGGCGATTGTGGCCGCAGGACCGATCTTCAACCTGATTTTCGCCGTAGCTGCCTTCTGGCTGATGTTCGTCGTCGGCGTGGCCGAGACGCGTCCGGTCCTCGGACCGACGACCGGCATTGCCGCTGAGGCTGGCCTGGAAGAAGGCGACATGATCACCCAGGTCGATGGGCGACGAACAGACTCCTGGACCCACGCAGTACTCGGCCTGATGAAGCCGGCCCTGGATCGCCGCACGGTCACCGTCGAAGTTGAGGATCGGGACGGATTTGCGCGTCAAGTCCAGCTGCCCTTGGCTCAACTAGGTCCTGATTTCAACGAGGAAAACACGCTGGATCACCTGGGAATGCAACCATGGCGTCCCGCGCTACCGCCGCTCATCGGCGGTGTCCAGCCCGGCATGGCAGCCGATGAGGCCGGGCTGATCAGCGGAGACCGTATCGTCAGCATCGCCGGTGAACCGGTCGACAGCTGGACAGACATTGCACGCCTGATCCCCGCTCACACTTCGACCAACGCTGAGCCGACCAACGCGCTGGCTGTACTGATTGACCGCAACGGCCAGCTACTGGAGTTGAAGATCACACCCACGCTGAACGAAGGGCGCCCGGTGATTGGCATCCAGGCGCCACCGGCAGACGAAGAGATTCAGAACGAAATGCAACGGGCCTTCGTTGTCCTGCGGCACGGCCCGGTCGATGCGCTCGGACAGGCCTTCAGTGAAACCTGGCGACTCACCTCGGCCACGCTGGGGATTCTGGGGCGAATGATTACCGGCAAGGCCTCCCTGAACAATCTTTCGGGCCCGATTACTATCGCTCAGATGGCCGATACTTCGGCACAGCTCGGTTTGTCGAGGTTTCTGTTTTTTCTTGGTCTGATCAGTCTGTCTCTGGCGGTCATCAACCTGTTGCCGATACCGATGCTCGACGGCGGGCATTTGCTCTACTACACGATCGAGGCGATCAAAGGATCACCTGTATCGGAGTCCGTGCAGGTTGCAGGACAATACCTGGGACTCTTCATGGTGCTCGGACTGATGAGCGTCGCCATATTTAACGATATCTTACGGCTGATCACCTAAACTTCGGCGGCCTTAAGGGGGCGTCATCAGGGCCTACTGGATAAGGATTCATGAAACGATTTTTTCTGCTGCTCATCGCGTTGTTTCTCTCAAGCCACGCGTTCAGCGAGACTTTTCGCATCAGCGACATCAGAGTTGAGGGACTGCAGAGAATTTCTGAAGGCAACGTCTTCAGCTTCATTCCGCTGGAAGTCGGCGATCTCATGACGCCGGCGCTGACGCGCAGTACGATCCGCGACCTGTATCAGACTGGTTTCTTCAGTGATATTGAAATCGCGCGCGAGAACGACACCCTGGTGATCTCCGTGCAAGAGCGCCCTGCCATTGCCTCGGTCACCATCACCGGCAACCGCCAGATCAAGAACGAAGACTTGATGCCGGCGCTTGCCGGAATTGGCATCGCCGAAGGCGAAATCTTCGATCAGCTCAGTCTGGATCGGGTCAGCCAGGAACTGGTGCGCCAGTATTTTGGCCGCGGCTATTACGGTGTTGATGTCGATACCCGGATCAGCGAACTGGCCCGTAATCGCGTGGGCTTGTCAATCATTATTGAAGAGGGCGATCAGGCCCGAATCCGTCATCTCAACATTGTCGGCAACGAAACCTATACCGAGGACGAGTTGCGCGACGATTTCGAGTCCAACGTTGGGCGCGGACTGTTGTTCTGGCAGGGACGAGATCAATACACCAGCGAGAAGCTGTCGGGCGATCTGGAAACCCTGCGCTCGTTTTACCTTGATCGCGGCTTTATCGACTTCGCCATCGAGTCGACCCAGGTGTCCATCAGCCCCGACAAGCAGAACATTTTCATTACGGCCAACATTCGCGAGGGCGAAGTCTTCACTGTCAGTGACGTCGTCCTGACCGGCGAGCTCATTCTGGCCGAATCCACTCTGCGTCAATTGATCGCGGTACGGAGCGGCGGCCGTTTCTCGCGCAGAGACATCGAGCAAAGCGTGGACAACATCTCGGCCATCTTGTCCAACATTGGCTATGCCTTCGCCAACGTCAATCCAATCCCACGTATTGATCGCGAGACTCGGGAAGTCTCCATCAACTTCTCGATCGACCCGGGCAAGCGGGTTTACGTTCGGCGAATCGAATTCCAGGGCAATACACAGACCAAAGACGAAGTGCTCCGGCGGGAGATGCGTCAGTTCGAGGGCGGATGGTTCTCCCAGGCTGCACTCGACCGCTCCCGACTGCGCATCCAGCGGTTGGGCTTTTTCGATAACGTCAACGTCGAAACCACCCCGGTCGACGGCACCGACGATCAGATCGATATCCTGGTTAGTGTCGAGGAGCAGCCCTCCGGGAGCTTCCAGGTGGGCCTGGGCTATTCCCAGATTCAGGGGCTGATCGCTTCAATTGCCGTCGAGCAGGACAACTTTCTCGGATCAGGCCGGCGCGTCGGTTTTTCGGTCAGCCGCAGCCGAATCCTGACCCAGGCCAGCGTCAGCTATACCAATCCGTTCTACACCGATAACGGGGTCTCGCGCGGATTCTTCCTGCGCTACACCGAATTCGACCAGGGCCGCGCCAATATTTCCTCGTTCTCGACCAGCCAGGCCGCTGCCGGCGTGAACTACGGTTTCCCGATCACCGAGTTGAGCTTTCTGCGCTTCGGTGCCTCGGCCCAGCGCGTGGACATCAATCTGCCGGCCGTGTTCGTCCCGGAAGACCCGGAAGATCCAGAGAGCCCGATTCTCGTTCGTATTCCAGCCGACCGGCCGTTGGGCATCTCTCTGGACGAAGACCAGGACGGCTTCCTTTCCGACCGCGAGCGCCGGGTCACGACCTTCCGCTTCGACACCACTTTTTCCCGCGACAACCGCAACCACTTCCTCAATCCAACGCGCGGATCGCTGAACCGACTCACCGCAGAAGTTGCTGTTCCCGGCAGCTCCAGAGAATTCTTCAAATTCACATACCGAGGCCGCAAGTACTGGCCGATCGGGCGACGGATGGCCTTCAGTCTGCGCGGTGATGTCTCCTACGGGCTTGCCTACGACGATTACGATGATGAGCTCGGCATTGAAGAAACCGAACCGGTTCGGCTCGCAGGAACCTGCCAGGTCGATGAAATCGTCACCTTCGACGATGGTCTGCCGTTCTACGAACACTTTTTCGGCGGCGGCGTATCCGACATCCGAGGCTTTGACGACAACTCGCTGGGGCCGAAAGATCAGTTCTGCCGCTCAGTGGGGGGAGACTTCAAAGTCGCTTTCGGAACCGAACTGGCGTTTCCCATCCCCTTCGTTGAGGCGAGCGGTACCCGGCTGGCCTGGTTTGTTGACGTCGGAAACGTTTTCCGCGATTTCGACAGCTTCGACACTGACTTGCTGAGAGCCTCTACCGGAATCTCGCTGACCTGGCAGGCCCCCATCGGACCCATCATCATCAATCTGGCCACCCCTCTACGCGAGCGCGATGGCGACGATACGCAGGCCTTGCAGTTCACCTTCGGACAGGTTTTCTAAGGCCTGTTGGTGTAAATTGACGGCATGCGCGCAAACCGGCATGCCAATTCGGATGATCTTGCCCTGCAGCTGCCGGCGCTTCGGCAGCTGTCCGTGCTTCTACTCCTGTGGATTTTTTCCTTCGAGGCAAGCGCGCAAGACAGCATCCGAATTGGTTACGTCGACATGAAGCAGCTCTTTGAAACCGCCCCGCAGGTCGTAGCGGCCCGCAATACGCTGGACGACGAATTTCGTCCACGCAACGAATCGCTGCTCGCCGACGAGAACCGCCTGATTGAGCTTGAACAGACACTGGCCGAAAGCAGCCAACTCGACAGTCAGGGACGACTTGAACTGGAGCGGGATATCCGGAACCTGCGAAGGTCCATCGACCGCCGACGCGAAGATTTGCGCGAGGAACTCCGGTTCCGGACCAGCACGGCGACCAAGGCACTGGAAGAAACGATCGAAGTTGCTGTGCGCCAAGTGGCCGAGGAACGTGGTTTTGACCTGATCCTGACCAGCCCTGTGGCGTATGCGTCCGACAACATCGATATCACCGACTTCATCCTTGCGTGGCTTGAGCGGGACTTCAATGCCCTTGGCAACGACGGCTAGTTCCCTGACATGAACCCAGAGCCCAAGCCTTTCCGGACCCGAGATCTCGCCAGCCAGCTCGGTCTGGAGTTCAGCGGAGATCCGGCGGCTTCGATCACCAACGTAGCGACGCTGGCTAGCGCAGGAGAAACCGACGCAGCATTCCTGGCCAATCCGGCCTACAAGGCGGCGCTGGCGACCACTCGGGCCGGACTGGTTGTGATGAAGCCGGATTCGGCTACGGGGTTTCATGGCAATGCGCTGATCAGCCATAACCCCTACTATGACTGGGCCCGGTTGATCGAACTGCTACGCCCCGAACCCTATTACGAACCCGGAATCCATCCGAGCGCTGTCATTGCCGACGGCGCCGTAGTTCATCCATCGGCCCATGTTGGTGCCCAATCCTTTATCGGTCCGGGGGCTCATATTGGTGAAAACAGCATGATTGGCCCAGGCTGTGTGGTGGAGGATCATGTTGAGATCGGCGCCTACAGCCGGCTGGTCGGGCGCGTCTGGATCGGCGGTCGAGCCATCGTCGGACAACGGGTCACAGTTCATCCCGGCGTCGTGATCGGTGCCGATGGTTTCGGGCTTGCCATGAACGACGGGCACTGGCACAAGGTGCCACAGGTGGGGAGTGTGCGAATCGGCGATGACTGTGAGATCGGCGCCAACACCACGATCGACCGGGGCGCCATCGAGGACACGATTCTTGAAGAGGATGTGCGCATCGACAACCAGGTCCAGATTGCCCATAACGTCAGAATCGGCGCGCATACCGCCATCGCCGGATGCGTCGGAATTGCCGGCTCGACCACCATCGGTCGGTATTGCATGATTGCCGGGGCCAGCGGAATTGCCGGTCATCTGAATATCTGCGATCAGGTCATCATTACCGCGATGAGCACCGTGCTCGATTCCATCGACCAACCCGGCGAGTATGGATCCGGCATTCCCGCCCGTCCGCACGCTCGCTGGAAGCGACTGCTTGTCAGACTGGGCCAACTGGATGACTGGGCGCGGCGATTGCGGCGCATTGAACGCAACCAATAACAACGGATTCTTCCTGGAATGACTGAACCACAGGCGATTGACATCGAGCGCATCCTCGAACTGCTGCCGCACCGATATCCCTTCTTGCTGGTCGATCGGGTGCTCAACTTTGAGCTTGGGCCACCGGCGCAGATCCAGGCGCTTAAGAACGTGACCTTCAACGAACCCTTTTTCCAGGGCCATTTCCCGGGACATCCGGTCATGCCCGGCGTTCTCATCATTGAAGCCATGGCCCAGGCGGCCGGCTGTCTTGCCCACCTCGCCCGAAGCGCGAGCACGGAACAACGCCAGCTTTTCTACTTGGTCAAGGTCGACAAGGCGCGGTTCAGCCAGACCGTAGTGCCGGGTGACCAGCTGATCTTTGAAGTTGAGCAAAAGCGCCTGATGCGAAATATGGGGATCTATGAAGCCATCACCCGAATCGGCGGAAAGACCGTAGCCAGCGCCGAGTTGATGTGCGCGGCCAAGCCGGAACCGACATCGACATGATTCATCCGGCCGCCATCGTTGATCCAGCCGCCAAGGTGGCCTCCGACGTGGAGATTGGCCCCTTCAGCCTTATTGGACCTGAGGTCGAGATCGCAAGTGGCTGCCGCATCGGACCCCACGTGGTCATTACCGGACGAACGCGCCTGGGCAAAGACAACCGTATCTTTCAGTTCGCATCGATCGGCGAAGAGCCGCAGGACAAGAAGTTTGCCGGCGAGGAGTCAGCACTGGAGATCGGTGACGGCAATACGATCAGGGAGTATGTGACGATCAACCGCGGGACTGCAGACGGTGGCGGCATCACCCGACTCGGCGATCACAACTGGATCATGGCCTACTGCCACATCGCCCACGACTGTCAGGTCGGCTCGCAGGTGACCATGGCCAACGGCGCGACCCTGGCAGGCCATGTCATCGTTGGCGATTTTGTGATCTTCGCCGGCTATTCGGGTGCGCATCAGTTCTGCCGGATCGGAGACCATGCCTTTCTTGGGATGTATGGCGGGGTCAGTCAGGACGTGCCGGCCTACGTGATGGTCTCCGGCCAACCACCGCGCCCGCGGGGCATCAATAGCGAAGGACTGAAGCGACGCGGGTTCTCTTCAGCCCAGATTCGCAACATCCGCGAAGCCTACCGGCTGATCTATCGCAGCGGCAAGAGCCGCGACGAGGCGCTGGCGGAACTGGAAGAGCGTTTGCCTGATCAGCCTGAACTGGAACAGATGATCATCAGCGCGCGCGCCAGCACCCGTGGGCTACTGCGCTAAGGGCTTGAGACACAGAGCTGATGACGCGCCCTGAATCGCTCCGGCTGACTTTGGTGGCCGGTGAAGCCTCCGGCGATGTGCTGGGTGCCGATCTTGCCCGCGCACTGAAGCAGCAGCACGACGATATTGAACTGGCCGGGATTACCGGGCCAAAGATGCGCGCTGCGGGCGTCACCAGCTGGTTCGACATCGAAGCGCTGAGCGTCATGGGGCTGACTGAAGTCCTGCGACACCTGCCGCGTCTGATCCGGCTGCGGAAAGCCCTTCGACAACGCGTGCTGGAGTGGCCTGCAGATGCCCTGATCACGATCGACGCGCCAGACTTCAATCTGGGGCTGGCGCGCCAGCTCCACCAGCGCGACATGACCACGATTCACTATGTCTCGCCATCGGTCTGGGCTTGGCGTTCAGGGCGAATCCCGAAAATTGCAAGGTCGCTGGATCAACTGCTTACCCTCTTTCCCTTTGAACCTGCCCTGTACCATCCTTTCGGTCTGGATGCGAGATTTGTCGGGCATCCGCTCGCCGACGAACTCGCGGGCGGACCAGACCGGTCGGCTGCGCGCGAGCAACTGCAGATTCATTCGGAATCACCCGTTATTGCCTTCCTGCCCGGCAGCCGCGATGGTGAGCTGAAACGTCACATGGACCTGCTCGCTGAAACTGCGGTCACGTTGCGGAAGGACTACCCCACGGCCGACTTGGTGCTCCTGCTGACGGGTGAACGACATAGAAAGCTGGCGTTGGAACTGGCCGGCACACGCCTTGATCGAGCGGGCGTGCGCCTGCTCACTGGAGCAACCCGGACGGGTCTGGAAGCTGCTGATGTGGCCGTTGCCGCTTCAGGAACGGTCACGCTGGAAACTTTCCTGCTTGAATGCCCTATGGTGGTTTTTTACAAGCTGGCGCCGACGACCTTCCACCTGGCCCGCAGCCTGAAGCTCGTGCGCTCGGAATTCGTCGCCCTACCCAATATCCTAAGCGGGGAATCGCTCGCACCCGAACGCCTGCAGCAAGAGGCCACGCCGGTCAGACTGGCGGCCGATGTCAAGGCCTGGCTGTCCGACCAGGCCAGAATCGAAGACTATCGCCGGCAAGCCCGCCAATGGCGTGGCCGGCTCGCGCAGCAGGCCGGCCACCAGGCCGCGAGCGCCATTCTTGAGCGGGTGTATGGCAAGGCGGCGTGATCGGGTACTGATCGCCGGGGTGGACGAGGCAGGCCGAGGACCGCTCGCTGGGCCGGTTGTTGCAGCCGCGGTCATCTTGAATCCTGCAGCCCCCATCCCGGGACTGGCCGACTCAAAAACACTTAAGGCCAGCCGGCGCGAGACGCTGGCTGAGCAGATTTACGACCGCGCTCTGGCCGTCAGGATCGGCGTCATTGAAGCAGACGAGATCGACCGGATCAACATCCTGCAGGCCACCCTCAAGGCCATGTCCCTGGCTATCGAAGCGCTGGAACCCAGGCCGACCCTGGTCCGGGTTGACGGAAATCAAGCGCCTTCTACCCAGCTCCCGGTTCAGACGGTCATCGGAGGAGATGCCAGCGACAGCGCCATTGCAGCCGCCAGCATCATCGCCAAAACTCATCGGGATGCGATCATGCGGCACTTGCACGACGCTTATCCAATCTACGGATTCGATCGGAACAAGGGCTATCCAACGCCCGCGCATCTGGCCGTACTGGAAATGCATGGTCCCTGCCCCGTGCATCGCCAGAGTTTCCGGCCCGTGTTTCAGGCCCGACTTTTCGACTGAGGCGCTCTATCCGGTTTCGAATCCCGAATCCGACACCAGGCGTGGGTCTGGCGACATCGGGCGAACCTCTTCAACTCGAGCCGCAGGCGGGCCTTTCTTCAGCCAGTTTTCCAAAGCATCAAGTAATTCGGGCTCTCCTCGAGCGACAACGTTGACCGTTCCGTCCGCTTCATTGCGGGCACACCCCGTCAAACCCAATTGCAGCGCCTTGCGCTGTGTGGATGCCCGAAAGAAAACCCCCTGCACGCGACCGGCAACCCGCCAGCCACGAACTTCAGCTGCCATGCTCGGCGATCCAGTCCACCACCAGCTGCCCGGTAATCGGGCCCAGCCAGGTCTGAACAATCACCCCATCAGCGTTGACCAGAAAAGTGGTGGGCAAGGCGCGCGGCGCGCCAAGGCTCTCCGGCGGATTGTAAGTATCGACCAGAAGAATGGGATAACTGGCCGGATAGTCTTCGAGGAAGCTCACGAAATCTTCCGGCTCGGTGTCCTCGAACGCCAGTCCCAGAACGGTGATGTCATCATGACTGTCGTGCAGATTCGACAGATCAGGAATCTCCTTGCGGCAAGGTGCGCACCAGGTCGCCCAGTAATTCAGGACCACCCACTGTCCCCGGTAGTCACTTAAGCGAACCAGCTCTCCGCTCAGCGCAGGCAGCTCGACTTCGATCGGCTCATCGGCGCGCACCGGAGAGGCCATGATCAACGCGATCAAAAACAGGGCAAAAGGCAGGTTCTTCATGAATTCTCCGGGGTAAAAGTCAGCAGTGACTTGATCGATCGCTCCAACAGCGGCTGGGCCGAGGCGTCGATTGAGCTCAGTCCTTCGACCAGTGCGCGATCCCAATGACTCTCCAGTTCCAGCCGTTCAAGCTCTTGAAGCGGCAGGATGAAGGGACCGCTTCGATAGACATCTCCAAG
>JAZBPR010000132.1:0-7672 GCA_036351735.1 Wenzhouxiangella sp.
ACCTCAACTCCAGATGAAATCGAGTTCTTGAAGCAGCCCGGCTCATCTTTCTGAAACAAGGCCCTGATGGAAGGTGGTGCTCTGCACCAGGCAAGCCTGCCTGATAGAGCACGTAATCCCGATGAAAATAGCCTGAAGGATTAAGCTTTTCTTCCCACATGGGCCAGAATCTGATTCTGGCCCATGTTCGCAAGTTCAAGCTCTGGGGACTGCTCTATCAAGGACTCAACGGTAGGTCCATTAAGTCACGATCAGCGGCCGATCGACGCATAGGTCCTAACTTGCAACGACCTACATATTCAGCAAGTCCATTGCCATTTTCGTCAAAGCCCGTTCCGAATATCTCAAGCAAGCAGGCGACCCGGGGGCCGTCGATCCGATCCACCAGAAAAACTTCGCCGTATGTCTCTCCAGTCTGCAGATTAACGTCAAACCGGAAGAGATCATCGTGGAGCAGAACAGGACCCTTGCCCAAGACGGTGCCGGAGAACACCTGATTACCGGTATTGACCAAGGTTCCGGCCTGACCGTTGATGATGGTTTCTGGCTGATAAAGCACCCGTCCCTCGAGGTCACCAAACAGGTCGATCGTCTCGGTCGATCGCTGTTGGATGCCCGTCTCTGTTGGCACGACACTGTGGATGATGACATTCCGACCTGGCATGTCATCAAAGTAGTGAATCCCCGTCCCGGAGACGCTTTGCCATCTCCACGAATTTTCTCTGTCCTCAACCTCAGCCGGGCAGTATGAAGTTGCCAACAAGGCCACCACGGGAACGAAGCGGATAAATTTTGCGATCAACATAATGAACTCCTTTGGATTTGGTTTGGGTTCGGACCTGACCAGCAATGCAGCAGGTCTGAGCCGTCATCGTTGCTGGAGCCCAATCAACACGCAACGGACAAGGCCTGCCAGGACTGGCATTGGCCTTCAATGACCGCCTTTGTCCCACCCCCGTGACACTACTGGGCTTAAACTGGCGACATGACTAAGGGGTCATCAGACGATCGTCTTGATTCTTGGAAGGCCATTGCGCGCTATTTAAGCCGCAGTGTCAGGACGGTTCGCAGGTGGGAGCAGCAGGAGGGTCTTCCAGTACACCGGCTGATGCATCAGTCTCAGGCCAGCGTTTATGCATTCCGCCAGGAACTGGATGACTGGATGAATACCAGAGTTCAGAGACCAGCAGACTCCAGCCCCCTGAAGCAGCGCCCCGGCGACTCTTCACTGATCTCTCAGAACAATCAGGAATTTCATCCGAAGTCGACCGCGGCGATTGCCGTGTTGCCATTCAGCTTCGCCGGGCCAGAGGTCTCTCAGGCTTGGGTCGCCGATGGGTTGACCGAAGAGATCATCGGGGAGTTCTCACGTCTTTCCCAATTGCGAGTCACCTCGCGGACCTCGTCGCTCGCGGTCAAGGACAGCGATCTGGATTCAAAGGCAATCGCAAAGCTGCTGGGGGTCAGTCACCTCCTTGAAGGCAGTGTCGTTGGCGACGGTCAACGTCTGCGCATCAATGTTCGCTTGATCGAGCCAAATCGCGATGATCATGTGTGGTCCCAGAAATTCGCGGGTCGCATGGATGAAATCTTTGATATTCAGGAGCGAATCGCCCGAGACGTCGTCGATGCCCTCGAGCTGAGGCTTGGCCCTGAAGAAGAGGCAGCAATCGGGCAACCTGGAATTGAAAACCTTTCAGCATGGCGCAGAGTGCTGCTGGCACGGGAGACGGCCTTCCAATGGCGCCCCGATGCGCTCGATCAGGCCCGCAAGTTGCTGATGGAAGCATTAGAGTTGACCGGAGAGAACGCCACGATCTGCGCCACCATGGGTCGCGTTTTGCTCCACCATGTCGAAGCGGGCACTGTGGATAGGCCCAGCGTTATTGAAGAAGCAAGAGACTGGGAGTCGAGAGCGCGATCCGCCAATCCTCACCATCCGGAAACAAGAATCCTGACCGCCTGGCTGGCCCATGTCAGTGGAGATCTCGAAAACGCTATTGATGAACTCCGGGTTGCCCTGCAGTCAGCGCATGACCACCCCGATGCCCTGCTTCTTCTGGCCCATTGCCTGTTGCGGGCGGGTTTGGTGGAACAGGCACGCCCGGTGATCAAACACGCGATGGCGGTTGACCCGCTGACACCTCTGACCCGCTGTTTCCCGGGATATCTGGCCGCGATGGAAGGTCGTTTTGACGATGCCCTGGAGCCCTACAAACGCATGTTGGAAGGCGATACAGCCAACCCCGTTGCTCGCTTGTTCAACGTCTGGGTCAATCTTGGAGCAGGCCATGCTGACCAGGCCATTGCACTGGCGAAGGGCTTCGAGGGGCCGGCAGGGGACTCTACACCGGCCCAACTCGCACGATATATGGTGGCCGCTCACGTTGGAAACATCGAGTCGCAGAACATGCCAGAGCCTGTTCTCGAGGCGATCAAAAACAGCGAGATGTACTCGAGGTATGCAGCTGAAGCGTGGGCGGCAGCGGGGCACGCCAAGCAAGCCGCTGAATGGCTTGCCCGAGCCATTGATCTGGGCTTTTTCAATTGGCCTTACTTGGCGACTCACTCGCCTTTTTTAAGCCCCATGGCTGATTCACCAGAACTCAAGCCAGTGCTGAACCGGGCGCGAGTCCGCTGGCAGGCTCTTCAGGAACGTGAGGAAGGAAACCTCTAGGGTCCTGACTATCTCCAAGCTTGCTGGTCGGGCGACCACTCTGACTCAGACAGAAGCGGGAACCCGACCAACTCGTCCTCAGGAACTTCGACCGGATCAAGCCGCTGAGCGAGAGTGTTCCAGTTCAACCCACTGATGGGTAGCAGCGTAGCGGTGGCTCGGCCGACCGGCATCATCGAGAATAATCAGGCTGATCCATCCCCGGTCGAAAAGCGTGCGAACCTGCTCATGACGCTCGAAGATATCGTCAACCGCCGATGTTGGCGCTTCAACGCAGACCGTCAGCCGCAGCGGATCGTGGACGAAGCGTTCTCCATCATGAACGGACTGCCAAGCCAAACCGCCGCGCAGAATGCCGGGATTTCCTTCAAACACACCCATGCCACCGACCACGTTGTGAAGCAGTTTGTTGCCTGAACCGAAGTGATCCGGGGCCACGGTAGAGCCGTAGTACTGCAGATTGATCCAGCTTGCGACCACCACAGGGGCAGTAAGAATCAACTCAAGCACGGCGAAATCATTGGTCTGGTCATCGCGCCAAGCGTAGTCGTGAAGAAAGGCACTGCCGCCCAGATCCTTGCCCTTGGTTCGGCACCGAGGAGCGGCAATGAAGGTCCGGCAGCCCGCCAGCGCCCATTCCGGCCGCACCTCAGACCATCGTGTCGAGCGCTCCTTGATTTGATCAGAAGACTCGCCTCCAGGCAGCGTCAACGCGCGCTCCTGGCGACAGAGTGCACCGGCCTGGTCCAGCCATGAGCGGATCTGCGAAAGCCGACCTTGAGCAGCATCGGCGCCCGGATCCTGATCGAAGAGGGTCATTTGATCGGTGACGGTATCGTGCATCCCTCCAATGAATACCGTGTCCTCGGGTATCTCGATACCGCGTTCAGCGAGGCCCTGACGCGCCTGAGGGTCGTTGAGCAAGCGCGCAAGCAGGCGCGCGTTTGCGTCACCCTGATAGCCACCGCAAGCACCGCAGTGGAGAGCGCTGGCTTGCGGGTTGTTGGTCACGGTAGCGCCATGACCCAGAAGCAGGACAACCGGCGCGAAGTCCCGAGTGAGCGACATCGCGCGCAGCACTGTTTCAGCCATATCGGTCGCCGAGTCAGCGTCAGGCTCCGGTTGCAAGTGCGGCGCTGGATCCTGAGCGACCTCTCCCGACTGACGGCCGAAGGAGTCAAGCACAAGCTTGACCAAGTAAACCGGCCCCATAGATTCAACAAACGCAAAAGAGGAGACCGCAGCGAATTTGAATCGTCCCCAGGCCCGCGCAATGCGTGATCTCAGTCGGTTCTGAGTGTCCGCAGACTGGTGCTCGGACCCGCCAGACGCGGACTTAAGATTCGGTTTGAGAAGCACCGGCAAACGCGCTTCGGGCACATCCGAAGCAAAACGGCGATGTTCCACGCTGACACCGAAGAACCCTGCAAAGCCGAGAGTCATGATCCCAGGGTCCAGACTCTCAAGCGCCCGGCGAAAACGCTCAGACCGAACGTCAATGCAGAATGCGGCCTGAACGGCAGGGCGGCCCTGCTGGAGATCGTTTTCAAGCACTTCATTTTCTGAGAATTGACTCAGCAAGGCCCTTTGTGCCCCTCGTTCGGCCGCCAACTGAAGCAGTTCGTCGATCCGATCTTCGCTTTCGACAACCAGCGCCCGGGCATGCCCGTGAGTCGTTTTCCTCCACTGGGTCCCAATGGAGTCCTTGCACTGGTTGAACAAGGCTTCTTCCCAGAGCAGACGAATGGCCAAAAATGCGATGGCGGTTTCATCACGCTCCCCTGCCAGTTCAGCCTGAAAGTGGAGGAAACGAGCCGATTGTCCCCACCCCCCCAGACTATGCAGGAGTTGGTGATAGTAGGTCGGCAGTGCCGCTGCAGGCAGGCCGAGCCGGCTCGTTGAGTTGATAATGGATCGAAGCGGATCGTCGGGTGCATCGGCCACGAACTGTGCAAACTGTTCCAGCCCGGCGATTTCAGGGCTAATGTCCTGACTGGCGTAGGCTCGGTATTCTGCCCAGGCACCGCAAGCATGCGGTGCAGCCCAAAGCGCCTGACCACGATCAAACCATGCCCCCGCCCAAACCGCAAAACGTTCTGCAAAGATAGCCGGCCAGTCTATGCCACTGATTTGGGCTGCAAGGTCGGCTACCGTCGGCAATGCTTTGGAGACCGGCCGCTCTATATTCATGGCGCTGATCAGGTCGTCAACAGACAAGGGAACTTCATCCAGCCCAACCGTTGCCAGTGCTGCGGCCAGGTCCTGCTCCTCCATAAAGCCGGCAGCGAACCGTTCCCGATACCAGGACCGGGGCATGGTAATTTCCACTCCGCCGATACGCGCCAGGCGGGCCTGTGTTTCAGCCAGTGTTTCGCCCGCCTGACCAAGAAAAGGGTTGACCGCTACAGTTGCTTCCAGAGGCCAGAGCGGGGGAATTTGACGCACGGCTTCTTCAGCGGCCGATTGGCAATCTTCCGGCTCCGCCGGTGGGTCAGCCAGCGGAGCCTGGCCGTCGACATGAGCGCTCAAAACCTGTCGTGGTTGTGACCGGAGGGACCAGTTACCCAGAGCACGGTCAACGAATGCGTTTGCATAAAGGCCGTTGGCCAGATGGATGCGGAGGCCGGCGGCCGCCGGATGTTGCGCCCAGTTGGGAAACAGTGCCTGAGCAAAGGCGACCAGCCCGAAGCTCGCAACCACCAGAATCAACAGCGCCCACTCCAGCCGCCCAGGTGCAGGCGTTGGTGGCAGAGTGGCGGCAGTAACCACCTCAGATAAAGTCTGTAGAGCAAAGTAGCTCACCGACACAGCTATGGAGTAAAGCACGGTTCGACGGGTGATCTCCCGTGGCGCAGCGTCTGCAAGCCCCTGGGCAATCAGGTAGGCCACGCCGAAGACCAAAACCGCACCCAGCAACAGCGCCTGCACCGATTTATCGGGGGTGACCAAGGAAAAAGCCGTCGCCACAACTGTGTAAACCATCAGAGCCAGCGCAAACGCTCTGGTCACCGCACGGATATTCGGCACCGCTACCGGCCCTGGACGTCGGTTGGCAGCCACGATATCAACCGCCATCCCCGACATCAGAAACGCGTGTGCCTTATAGACAGAGTGGGCCAGAATATGGAGCAGCGCCAGTGCAAACAGACCAAGACCGCACTGCATGATCATGAATCCCATCTGGGCCACCGTAGACCATGCCAACGAGTTCTTGATTGCAGGCTGAGCCAACATTGACAACGCGCCGACCAATGCCGAGAGACCTCCGATCAACACCAGCACCGCCAGCACACCGGGTGTCATCGTCAGAACGTCGGCAAAACGAATCAGGAGAAAGCCGCCACCGTTGACGACACCCGCATGCAAAAGTGCTGAGACCGGTGTCGGGGTTTCAACGACTTCAATCAACCATCCGTGGGCGGGAAACTGGGCCGACTGCAAAACTGCGGCCAAAGCAATGAACGCCATAGCACAGACCACCGCCAATGATGGATTCACCATTGAACTCGCCTGATCGAGAATCGTCGCGATGTCTGCCGTATCGAAGGTGAGCCACAGCAGCACGAAAGCGATGGCGAGTGATAATTCACCCAGCCGCGTGACCAGCGCTTTCTTGCGCGCGACCCGTTGTGCCGGAATTCTGTCCCTGTAGAACAGCAAGAGTTGTTGCAGACCCTGCCCCGTCATGAGCCAGGCAAGGAAAAAGCCACCGAGGTTTCCGGACTGGACAAGCAGCAGCACCGCCCCAAGCGTGCCCGCCATCCACGCTATGAACTGCCCCTGTCGCTTTTCTCCGTCCAGATAATTGGCCGAGTAGCGCAGGACAACCCACCCGATGAGGCTGACTAACAGGAGCAGGCTGGCGCTGACGATGTCCAGCCTGACGGAAATCCCAATCCCTCCGAAACCCAGCAAGGGACTACTCGCAGGACCCGAGAACCACAACAGAACCGCTGACGCCAAAGCAACCCCAATCGACAACAGTGACAATACTTGGACAAGGCGCAACACGCCGGCTGGTCGAAACCCGGGGCCAGACGCGGCTACTGCCGAAGCAACGAAAAGCAGCGCTGGCGCAAGCAGAGGCAGAAGAAGCAGCAGATTCATGGCGTAAGATTGAGCGTTGATCTGGTGGCGCAGGATAGCTACTCTGCAGATAGAAATAAAATAGTTATTTTTGGAAGTATCGTTCTGTAAAATAGAACGATGAGTCGGCTGAATTACAACCATCTGCGCTACTTCTGGGCCGTGGCCCATGAAGGCAATCTGACCCGAACCGCCGAGCAACTGGCGGTGAGTCAGTCAGCGCTCTCAGCCCAGATCCGAAAGCTTGAGGAACGCTTGGGCCACGCACTATTTGAGCGTCGCGGCCGAAGTCTTCATCTGACTGAGGCCGGCCGAATTGCGCTCGACCATGCCGATCGCATCTTTTCAGCCGGAGAGGAACTGGTCGGCACCTTGCGCAACGAGATTCAGGCGCGTCAGGTGCTGCGCGTCGGAGCAATGGCAACCCTGTCGCGAAACTTTCAGGTCGACTTTCTTCGACCTGTCCTGGGGCGAACCGATGTTGAGGTAGTGCTGCACTCTGCAGGCGCTGAGGATTTGTTTCGGGGGTTGGCAACGCTAGCGCTGGATATCGTGCTGACCCACGAAACGCCGGTGGGCGATGGCACAGCACCATTCGTGACTCATCGACTGGCCGAGCAAGCGGTTTGTCTGGTTGGCTCTCCGACCCGACTCAACAGCGAATCTGCTGCTGAACCGACAAGATTGCTCCAAGAGCATCCGGTTGTCCTACCAACCCGTTTAAGCAGTATCCGCACCGGTTTTGATGCTTGGGTAGACCGACTTGGCCTGAGTCCAAAAATTGCGGCGGAGGTCGATGATATGGCAATGATGCGCGTGCTCATGCGCGAAGACATCGGTTTGGGCGTGATGCCCGCCATCGTGGTCAAAGACGAACTGGCCTCCGGATTGCTCGCCCAGTCCAACCCT
>JAZBPR010000133.1:0-6062 GCA_036351735.1 Wenzhouxiangella sp.
CAGGAAAATGTCGGGCCAGCCATTCGTGTCGGATGCGACCAGATTGCTTGCATTCGAGCGGAAGGCGATCACGCTGCCGTCGTCGGAGACGACCGCCTGATAACTGCCCTGGTCCGATTGGGTGCCATCGTTCGCGACGCTGATGCGCTGGATCTGCGCCGCGGCAGATGCCGAAACCAATATCAGTAATATGAAGACGGAAATGTGCCTGGGTATCGACATGATGAAGTGCTACGCCTTGGAAATTAATTCGATTAACTAGTCTGTAAGCGCATTTCATTGAGAAACCGTGTCAAATCCGGGAAGAAAAAGCCATCCTGCCCCGTTAATCGACCAGCTTGAGAAGGGTCGATTTCGGATATCAACGACACGCGTTGGGCGAGTTTTGCTGGACCGAGGCGAGACCGTCCGCGCACTGCTCGAAACTGGAGTTGCTCCGAGATTCAGTCGATCTCCAGACTCGAAACGATCCCCGAAAATGCTCTGATCCGGTTTGTCCAACTAGAAGCGTTAGGTACGGTCTGGAATACCCCCATAGTTGGTTTCTGGCAGTTCAGTGCAGCAAATTCGGCCGGGCCGCCAGCCATTCCTCGACCTGCTCCACTGAAAGTGCAGCCGAGTACAGGAAGCCCTGCGCACCATGACAACCCGCTTCGCGCAGTGCTTCTGCCTGTTCCTCGGTTTCGATACCCTCCGCGACCAGTGTCATGTTCAAGCGTTGCCCCAGTGCAATGATGGTGTGCGTAATCTGGTGGTCTTCGCCATACTCGGTCAGGTTTTCGACGAAAGCTCGATCGATCTTGAGCGTGTTCAAGGGAAAACGGTGCAGGTAGGCTAGAGAAGAATAGCCCGTGCCGAAGTCGTCGATAGCAAGGCTGACGCCCAGCGAGCGAAGCGCCGACATCAACAAATTAGTGGATTCAACATCGCGCATGATCATGCTTTCGGTGAACTCCAACTGGAGGGCGTGGGGCGCCAGTCCGCTGGCCGATAGTGTCTGCCTGACCACGGACTCCAAGCCCGCCTCGTTGATCTGCCGGCCGGACAAATTCACGCTCATCTTTAGATCCAGTTCGGGCAGAGCCGAGCGCCATTTGGACGCTTGTCGACAAGCGCTCTCCAGCACCCACTGCCCCACCGGCACGATCATGCCCGTTTCTTCGAGGATGGGGATAAATTCACCGGGCGACACCTGGCCGTGTTTTGGGCTGCGCCAGCGCAGTAAAGCCTCGAAACCCAAAACAGACCCGGTTTGCAGGTCTACGATGGGCTGGTAGTTCAAAAAGAACTCCTTGTTACGCACGGCATCCAGCAAGTCGCTTTCAAGACCAAGGCGGGCAAGGGCCTGGTCGGCCATGTCGGGTGAGAACACTTCCAACTGCACTTCCTTTCTGGCCTTTGCGCGGTACATGGCCGTATGTGCATCGCGAAGGACCGCATCGGGATGCTGGCTCGAATGCTTGTTTACAAAAACGACACCCACGCTGGCGGTCACGCTGAGCGTATGGTTGCCGAGCACCAGCGGCTCCGCCAATCCATGACGGATCTCGCCAACGCGGCGTTCGACGCTTGCCGCATCCCGATCGCGAAAAAGCAGGGCAAACTCATCGCCGCCGACTCGGGCCAGATCGCGCTCGTGAGCAGTCCATTTGCGCAGCCGGTTCGCCATTCGCACCAGCAGCTCGTCTCCTGCATCATGCCCGAGGGCCTTATTGATAACCTGGAATCGGTCGATATCAAAAAATGCGACTGCCACCGGATGGTCGGAAGTGGACTGGCGCAAAGCCGCTTGTATTCGATTAAGAAAAGCGCTCCGGCCGGGAAGCCCGGTCACATTGTCTTGGGCACCGCGCAGGAAATATCCCGCCGCAATCGCGATCAGCGACCCAAGAACCGCCGCCAGCGCGGGCGCAATAAGTGGCGGCCACAGGAGACCGCGTAGCGCTAGCCAGCCGATGACTGCAATTGCCACCGGTGGAGCCAGGATGAGCAGCAGAGACCCGAGGGGATTTCGAATCGACGAGCTCATCAACGCAGCCAGCGCCGCCCACAGGACCAGCCAACCCAGCTCACCGAGGCGCGAGAAATAACGAAACTGGGCTGGTGTCCCGTTGATGACGTCGAGCAGCTGACTGATGATCTGCGCATGCACAAAGACTGCGCTCATCGCAAAATCAGTGTCGGTCAAACCGGCGCTGTAAGGTGTATAGAACTGGTCGGCCAGGCTAGCGTCAGTTTCGCCGATCAGGACTACGCGGGACTCGATCGTTTCACGCCGAACATGGCCATCGAGTAACGCGCTGAGCGGTATGACCTCAGCAGGCTGTCGGCGCGAACTGAACCGCAGCAATGTCTGGTAACCCCCGTTGTCAACATCAGCATAACCACCAGCGAAATGTCGCAGCCGCGGTATTGGTTGCTCCCCAAACAAGAGCGCTTCGTCAGCGACACCGAATTCATTCCTCGCTCCGGGATAACCGGCGAGAACGCTTCGCAATGCAAACGAGAAATACCCGGGCTCGCCGTCGACGTAAAGCAGCGCTCGTCGCAATACGCCGTCCGGGTCAATAACCAAGTCGCTGAAACCGACCTGCTCGGAAGGGAGTGCGGGCGGCGCAGGCACCTGACCGTTGAGTGGATCGCTGCCAATGAAACGAATCCCCACAACGTTCCGGGCACGAAACTGCTCGGCCAGCTGATCAGCGCCGGGCGGATAGGCGATATTGCGGTAGAGATCGACCGCGACAACACGCGGACCGTGGCGTCGCAACTCGGCGATCGCGCGGGCCAGGACTTCGTCACTAAGCGGATAGCCCAGACGCGCCGTATCTGCCTCGCTCACCGATACGATCAGCAACCGCTCGTTCGGCCCCCGGTCCGGAATTGATCGGATAAGGGCATCGAATGCATCAAGCTCCAGCCGCTCGAGCAGCCCAGTGCGCTGTACGGCACTGACAACCAGCGTAGCGACAATGACAGCAATCAGGATCGCCTGCACATTGGCGGGAACCGCGTCCAGACGCCGCCAGACTCGCGTCATTCGTCGAACCATGCTTTTCTATAACTCCCCGCCACAGACACCAAAGCGGCTCAAGTCTGGATGCACGATCTTACCTTGTCAAACCCGTGAGCCTTACTGGCTGCGGGTGTGAAAGGATCGCGGTTGTGTCTGTCAAGTTGTGCAAAAAGGTTCTCGCGGCCCGGTGGCGCTCGTGCCGAGATAGGCCAACACCGGCAAAAGTGGGCCAGGGGGCAATTCGATTGGCCCCTACAGACACCGGATTTTGGAGCGACTCCTTTTGGATATGGAATTCAGCTCCCCCACACCGATGACTGACCGGCGCATGACCTGGCAGAAGACGCTGACATAGCCCTCATAGCAATCACAAACCCAACAATATCGCCTCAGCGAGAGCGAGATCCGCAGGCGGAGTGATCTGGTATAAGTGCTGCTGAAAGGATGTTCCGGGGGCACAGGTGCGAAATGCGCCCATTTGGCAAAGGACTATCCGGTTGAACTGGTTGTGGCCGCAACCACCAAATCTCTGGCACGAAAACAGCAGCAACGCGGTTCTCTGGGCGGCCTCCAGATCGGCTTCCACGTAAAATGCTCGCAGATCACTCCCGCGTGCCCAAAGTGGGACGCCCGCATTTTGCCGCGCATGTTGTTGGTTCGCTGCTATGAGATTAAACAGTTGGTCAGGGCTGGCTGCGCTCCGCACGAGTTCTGTAAATACATCCGAACGCTGGTCTTCTTCCGCGGCTTCGAGCCGAGCCTCCATGCTCATGTGATCGGCAAGAACTGGGTTTCTGGCAAGGCTATCGACGATATCGGTTTCGTCGGTGGGTGCTGACAATCGACTCAGCAGGTGCTCTGCATCCGAAGGATTGAAGTCCTCACAGAAGGCTTCCTGAGATTCAGACAGTGCTTGAGCGGCTGGTGTTGAAGCCAAACCAGCCTGGTAATCAATGACGCTAGGATTGCAGAAGTGGCTCAAATCCTTAATGCTGTGGGCAGCGTAGTCAGGGTCGCTTTCTGCATACTGCTCAAAGGCCTGCGTGTATTCACTCGCCTTGGTGGCTGAAAACGCCTCCTTCAGGGAGGGATGAACTGGGTTCTCGGAAAGTTCAGCATCGCGCTCGTCGGCCAGGCTAGTCTCTTCTTGCACATTGCCGCTCTCCGAGCGAGGCCTCAACTCAGAATTTGCGGCAGTGGAGCGCGGTGCAGCAGCTGGGGGCACAGTCAATTCAGCTGAACCTTCCGACTCAGCCCCATTTGAAACAAGATGCTGGTCCGGCTCGCCGCCGGATCGGAGCAAAACGGCACCAAGCACGAGCAGACCAACGATCAGCGCAGTTAAAGCACTTTTCTTCATAACCCCCATCTCAGCGGCTTGCTTCACTTCACAGCCCTGCGGCTCAATTAAACCCAACACCAAACAGTCAAGACTATATCGCAGGGAGTCATCACGCAACTCGTGTCCTTCGCCGTGTGCTGATGTAGCCTAGACCATCGCGTGGAACCGCTCAGGAACCAGCTGCTCGGCGAGTCGGCACCGAAACTATCCTTGTGCCGCAGTTTCGGCACACAAGCTATCCATATCCAAGCTTTTGGAATACGGATTTAACGGCACGCATGCGTATCCTTATATAACCTTTTTGTCTACATAAATACCCTTCCTTTTCAGATAAGGATATGTACAAATACCCATTTGGGCCGTGCGGCTTTTCTGACGGGGCAGGACAGGCAACAGCTAGGCTTCGGCGCCAATGGTCAGAGGCTATTGCTCGGGACGGGTATCCGGCCTTGAATTCTCGGCCTCAATGAAACGACGCATCTCTTGCTCAACGTAAACGTTAAACGGCACGTCAGTATCGGGGTTGCTCTCATAGTATCGTTCTCGGGAAAACGTAATGGCGGTCTCGGCGTTCGCGCCCTCGCTGGGCGCTGAGCCGTCTTGGAGTGGACGGCCCGGAGTTGTGAAAGTGACTTCCTCCAAGCCCCCTTGCGCCGCTGCTACTTGATCCAGCATTTCTGAAATCGGAGTATCACCACTGAAGCTTGTTGGCATGGCAGCCACCTTTTCGCGAATCTCTTCAGGCCATTCTTCGACCGGCAAGGGGCTGATCCGGTGGCTGAGTAGATCCTCCGGCACAGGCGTTAGTTCAAGACGGAAGTCCTGGTCTCCAGCTTCTGCGCCAGATATCGAAATCGAGGCGGCGTTGTAACCGCCAATCAGCATTGTGGGTGTGCGCCGCAGCTTCCCGTTCTGCCAAATCTCGGCTTGAACGAAGAACTCCTCTTCTCCATGGCGGCTGATGCTTACCTCGGCGCGCCAGCCGGGTTCTTGCTCTTCATAAGTGATCGTTAGGGCATCTGTAGCCATCAAGACCTGCTCAGGAAGCACTCGCGCTTCGTCACCACGCAGCGTCAATCGTCCAGAGCCTGTCTGGTCGCCGACAGTGACCTCAACATCGAACGCGAAAAGCTTTGAGCGATCCTCTAAAGAAGCACCATCCGCGATGACTTCCGTAGTGGGCGTGGCCGCCCACGCCACAGCAGCCAAAGCCGCGCCTAACAGCAGCGCTGCCAGCACACCAGCTCTGCGGCGAGCCCGCCCAAGAGACTTTGTCCTTGATATCTGCATAATCCTCTCCTTCAGGGGGTGCGGCCCAAAGGTCAACGCCGGATAGGTTTGATCGTTCTGCTCAAGCGCGAGCAAGGCGGCGGCGTAGCTTCGATGCGAACGACGTCGCGCGGCTAGAACTCGGTCATCACAGGCCAGTTCCTGCTCGCGACGAAATACGTTCGCACCAATGTGTATCAGGGGGTTGAACCAGAACAGACAACGGAATGCGGCAGAGATGAGATTCCAAACCGGATCACCGCGCCGCAGGTGCGTATACTCGTGGGCAAGCATGAGGCGACGCTGTCGCGCGTCGAAGCGCTCCGCAAAATTTGCAGGCACGATGACCTTGGGCGAAATCACGCCAAGCACCAGTGGCCCAATATCTTCCTTTTCGCTCACCCACAGACGGCCTCCGCAAGCCCCAAGACGGCC
>JAZBPR010000134.1:0-9814 GCA_036351735.1 Wenzhouxiangella sp.
AACAGTTCACCCGGCTCCGGATAAAACTCCCATCGGATATCCGCATGCTCCACATCTGACGGCACAAGATTCGCGTTCCCGATCACTTCGCGCTCCAAAATGGGGTCGGTCGAAGGCGAGTCCGAGAGTTCCTTGAAGTCAGGCCTGATAATCGTTTCGGCATAGCTCAAGCGAAGCTGTTGCTTATCGCTAATCAGCCAGGTCAAGGATAGAGATGGGAAGAAGTCCGTATCGCCCAGATTGGATTCGGATTCCAGCGTGTCCGGTTCAAACAGGCTGAACGTCCGAACATTCTGCTTCCAGTCTTCAACTCTGACACCACCGGATATTCTGAAAGCATCAAACATGGTCACGTCGAGTGCCGCATAAATGGCCTCAACGTCCAGAGATGCCGCGTAGGTATCGCTGTTGCGAGTGAGTTCCCGAAGGCTTAAAGCACCACGGCCAATATTTTCCGGAGTGAAGACGTCTTCCACGTTCTGCTCGCGACGTTCATCCAGCGAAAGACCGGAGATCCCCTGAAAGTTGAATCGACGGATGCTGGATTCGCGATCTTTTTCCAGCACTCGAAAACCGCTGCTGAGTTCGCCATCCAGGCGCCCCCACTGAACGGGCAAAAAGAAGTCTGCACCGAAGTCTACAGCCGCATCGTCCAGCGTCGTGTAACGCCGGATATTGGAGTCAGCGCGGCGAGAGAAGATAAATCCGGCCACCGGGTCCGGATCATAGCGATACTTGCGCTGATCCGGCGTGCTTAGCTCAGCGGTTGAATCCGAGTAGTCCCACTCGACTCGAGAACTGTTCAGAGATGGGAACACATGGCTGCCCTGTAACTGATAAGTCATCAGTTCCCGCTCTTCCCACTTCAATTCGTTGATGCGGATGATGCCGTCTTCATCGAGGTTGTATCCGATCTGACGCGTCGTTTCGTCTTCGGTCTGGCGCAGTCGCATCCAGGTGAAGTCAATTTCGTGCAGATCGTTGAGATTTACCCCACCGGTCAGAAACCCGCTCAAGCCGATTGTTCTGGATGTGCGCTCTACCGTGTATTCATCGTTGCTGCGTAGAGAACCATCACCGAGAGGAATGAACGACTGGCTTAGTTCAGACCGCGACCGCCAAGAATCATCCCAGAGCAGCGAACCTGTTAGACCGGCTGTCAGTCCCTGGGAAACCTGAAACAGCTTGCCGCCCTCCACCGATATCCCTCGATCCGGCCCGATTTCTTTCTCCTGAATGGCATAGATGTTCGGCAAAGACTCGCCCAGCGCCTCAAGCTCTTCGGCCGTCAATCCATCCGGATTGAAGACCGATTGTTGTCCCGGCAATTTGACTCCGCCTGCGATCAACTCCGCAATCGGGTCGGGAATGGCGCGCGTTCCGTCGTCGAATCCGGTCCAATCACGCCCGCCACCTTCATACGTCAGCCCGTCCTTGAACGTCGTGCCATCACGAAAGCCCGTCGACACGCCAACGGAAAAAAAGTCCTCTTCGGGAATGCCGCGGGTTCGGATTTCGACCACACCGCCGCCAAAGTCGCCGGGCATATCGGGCGAGTAGCCTTTCTGCACCAGGATGGAGCGGATCACACCGGTCGGGAACAAATCCAGCGGCACCACCTTGCGCGTCGGATCCGGGCTGGGCACATTGGCGCCGTTGACCAGCGTGGACGAGTAGCGCTCGCCCAGTCCCCGAATGTAGATGAACTGCCCATCTACCAGCGTCAGGCCCGTGACACGGGACAGAGCACTGCCGACATCGCCGTCGCCGGCCCGCGAGATCTGCTCGCCACCCAGCACGTTGGCCACGCTGGCTGTGCGGCGCTGCTCGTCGATCACGGCAGTCAGGCTGCCTTCGATAAACGGCTCAATGACCACAAACTCGGCCAGTTCCAGACCGGCCGGCGGGATTTCAAAATCGCGCTCGGTTTCACTGTCTGCCGTAACCAGCACACCCCGCACCGTGCGGGTTGCGTACGCGCTGTGCAACACCGAAATCGCGTACTCACCGGCATCGACCTCCAGCCGGTACCGCCCTTCCTCGTCCGTGCGGCCCTCGACCGGAGTGCCACTGACGAAAATTCGGGCACCAGCAACCGGAGCGCCGTCTTCGGTCGAGACGACGCGCCCGGCCAAAACACCGCTGCCGACGCCTTCGGCCGTCTCGGGCGTCACATCCTCGCGCGCCATCGCTTGCCGTTCGTGAGAGCTTTCCATGCTCACCATGGCGCGGCGGTCGTCGCCCGTCAGTGTGACGATGACCTGCAAGCTTTCGCCAGGCGACAAGGTCAGCGGCAAAGCCAGCAGCGGAACGCCGTGTTCCCGCACCTCAAGACGGCCACCACCAGCTGACACAACTGAGCGCCATGCCCCGTCAACATTGGTATTCCCGCGTGCTTCCCGCAATTCCACGGCCAGATCCGGTACGGGTCGACCACGCTCAAAGACGAACAGCCCGACTCGCGCCGGGTTGCTTTCGACCGGACTATCCTGCGCAAAACCCGTCGGGGGCAAAACCGCTGCCAGTGCGAGCATCCCGATCAGGATCCAGTGCAAGCGCGATAACGAACTGTTCTGCCACATGGCGCTGACCTAACCGCAAAGCCAGGGTTCGGCGGCGCATTGCTCCATTGCCCGACGGAGCTCAATCGCCTTGCGGAACAGATCGTCGCTGCTCAATCCGGCCAAATGACGCTCGGCCTCGTCAAACTCGCCGGTCTTGAAGTAAGCAAACGCCAGCGCGTAGCGGATCTCTTCGTCATCCAGCAGGCCGGTGCGGAACAGGGTCTCTTCCATGGCGGCGGCCTGATCGAAGCGCTCCAGCTCCAGCAGGATGGCCAAACGCTGGCGGAATTTCTTGGGCTGGTCGATGACCTGACCATTGAGCATAAGCGACTGAATCAACCAACCCGAACGCCGGTACAGCTCGGCGGCTTCGAGCACGATCTCCGGATCTTTCCTTGCCGCTGCATTGAGAAGGTCGGCGGCAGGCAGCGTCTGCTGGCGCCCCAGCCAGGTGTGAGCCAGAACACGAGTCAGCTGAACGTCGTCCGGATTGCCAAGCCTCGCCGCCTCAAGCACCCGCAAGGCCTCGTCGAACTGTCCCGCCTGACGCAAAGCATTGCCGATCGCTACTAGATCTTCGGTGGTTGCCCGCTCGCGCTCCAGAAAGGCAAGCCCAATATCGGCCGCCTGCTGATACAGCCCCAGATCGACCAGCCAGAACACCTGTCGCCGGGTGAATTCGCCGGCCTCATCAGGGAACAGAACAAGACCTTCTCCAAGCACCTGCCAGGCCGAATCGACCTGGCCCAGCTCCCAGTGTGACTGGGCACGCATCAGGTACACCGACGGCAGTTTTGTGGTCTCTGACGCAGCGCGATCCAGCGAGCGGATCACCGACGGGTAGTCCTGCTGACCGAAGTAAGCCTGGGCTAGATACAGCCACACCACCTCAGGAACCGGCTGCTCCTGCACCGCGGCAGCCTCCACAACATTCTCGAAAGCGGCAGCGGCACGGGGTAATTCATCCAGATTGAGCGCGATCAGCCCTTCCAGCGAGTGGAATCGCATGCGGTCCAGCGCTCCATCTTCCAGATTCACGGACGCAAGAACTAGTCGGGCGCGCTCGAAGTTGCCATCTCCGATGAGCAACGCGGCCAGGGCCAGACGGTCAACGTCGTCGCCTGCGCCGATGGGTTCCTGCTGCGCGAGCGCGCTGAGGGGTCCAAGACAGACCATCAGAACGAGGATGCTGAAGAACCTGGGCATCATGTTGGGCACGTCAGGACAAATCAAAGCGAATGCTCTGCCGCGCCCAGACCCGGACGTTCCGGCCCTGGTACTGCGCGGGCTCGAAGCGCCAGCTGCGAACCCCATCAATAGCGTTTTGCTCAAACAGACCGGCCGGGCTGGATTCCAGCACCTCGACCTGCTCGATCTCACCGGTTTCGCTGATCAGCAGCGACAGAACCACATAGCCCTCAACACCCTGAGCCCGTGCTGAGGGCGGATAGGCAATCGGTTCGCGATGGCGCGGCCGTGGCGGCAGATCCACCGAATCGTCGGTCATGATGACATCGCGGGTGTCACCCAGAAGATCGTCCCGGAGACTGCCCAGATCATCATCGCTGATCCCCGGAATGCCGAGATCGATTCCGCCAAGAGAGGTGTCCAGATTGGCCAGCGGTGGATTCGGATTGCGACTGCGCCTCGGCGGCGGTGGCTGCTGACGCTGAACCCGCGGCGGCGGCGGCTGGGTCTGGCGCTCGACCTGGAAACTCGACTGACGTTCCAACTCTCGGGCATCCGGACCTTCGGCCAGCCGGTTGATGACCAAGAGAGCACCGATAATGATCACTGAGCCAAAGACCATGGAAACCAGGCCAAACAGCATCTTGCGCAAGTGTGTCGGCATGAATCCGTTCCTCCCGCCTCAGCCCGGCCCGGCCTCTGTGACCGTGGCGACCCCAACGTCACCGGCGCCTGCACGGCGGGCCTGATCAACCACTTCAACCAGCCGGCCGGAGGCCACGTCTTCGTCAGTCACCACCAGGACCTGTTCGGACCCAGAGGCCTGCAGCATCTCGCGCAGACGGCTCTGGATCACCCAGAGCCTGACCGGCTGGCCGTCCAGATAAGTGTCACCGTTGTTGTCGATGTAAAGCCGGATCGCCTTGGTGGAAGCGACTTCGGCGCTGCTTGCGGAAGGACGCTCAAGGTCCAGATTCATGTCGCGAACGAAGGTCGTCGAGACCATGAAGAAGATCAGCAGAATGAACACCATATCGATCAACGGAGAAATATCCACGCGGGTCTCTTCTTCCTGCCTGGGCCGATATTTCATGCTCGAGTCTCTCCTGTGGCGCGCGCGCAGAGGATGTCCTTGACCTGCGCGAGTTCAAGTCGAATCATGTCCGCTCTCCGGTTCAGCAGCCCACCAACGATCAGGCCGGGAATGGCAACAGCCAGCCCCATCTGGGTGGTGAAAAGAGCCTGAGATATCCCACCAGCAATCCCGCCAGACTGGGCAAACAGCGACATATCTGCCAGAGAATCGAAGGTTTCGATCATCCCCACCACAGTGCCCAAAAGGCCCATCAGGGGCGCGACCGCCACGATCACCATGATCAGCTTCTGAAAGCGCCGCACATCGCGATCCAATGGCCAGAAAGCGTCGTCGAGCAGCCGCCGAAGGTTGTCCGAGCCCTTTTGGGCCAGAGGAATGCCATCTGCGAGCGCTTTCTCGATAACCCCGCGCGGTGCATGGTCGAGGCCCTCGGGGTACTTCTCAATGATTGCGCGAACGCTTCTGACGTTGCCCCGCTTGAGTGCTGCAAACCGGTAGCCGATGGCAAACCACAACACCAGCGTGGCCGCCACCAGCGGCGGCATGACGTAACCGCCCACCTCGAAGTAGTAGGCCAAGTCACTGAGAAGCTCACCAATCATCAGGCCGCGGCCGGCGCAGCAGACTGGGCGCCTTCGGCGTACTGGTTCGAGACGCGAAGCGCGGCCTGCTCCATGTCGTCCTTGATCCGCTCAGCCCAGCTTGAGAGCAAGGTGCCCAGGAGAAGTGTCGGAATGGCCACAATCAGGCCCATTTCCGTGGTCACCAGCGCGATCGAGATACCCCCGGAAAGCAGCTTGGGGTCACCGGTACCGAACTCGGTGATCACGTCGAAGGTGGAGATCATCCCGGTCACCGTGCCTAGCAGTCCCAGCAGCGGTGCGACGGCAGCGATCACCATGATGAAAGAGCCGAGCCGATTGAGATGGCTGCTCTCATGGAGAATCGCTTCAGAAACGATGTCCTCCAGATGCTCGCGGTCACGATCCAGATTTCGGATCGCGGTAGATACCACCCGGGCAGTCGCGCCCTGCCGTTTGTCCAGCACAGCGAGTGCCGACTCCCGGTCGCGGCGTCGGATATGGGTTTCCACCCGATCAACGACCCTGGCCGTCGAGCGGCCTGACTGCCAGAGAAACAGCGCTCTCAAAATGACCAGCAGCAAGGCCACCATACCCAGCCCGAAAATGATCCAGCCGATCACGCCGCCTTGGGCAATCTTGCCGAAGAAGCCTCGCGAGACCGCCTGTTCAACTTCTGCGCGCAAGTTTTCGTAAATAAAGATTGGCAATGGGCTGACCAACTGCCCGGCAGCCAGGGCGCGAGCCGCTTCGGCCGAGGTTTCGTTCCACAGCTTCAACTCGCCTTCGCCCGCCGGCGCCAGAGTACCTGCTCCACGCTCGCTGATGCCAAAGCTGGCGATGCTTCCGACCCGGATGATCTCGCCCTCGACCCGGGTGCCGTCGACGAGGAAAAACTCACCGCTTTCTCGGCGGACCTGGCCCCGCGATCTCAAGGCATCAGAAACTGCAGCGAACAGCGCCTGAACATCAGACTCGGCAGGGACAGCGTCGACACTCAATGCAGGGGCCTCGTAAGCATCAATCGTCGCTTCGGCCTGCTGGAAGGTAGCTGCCAGCAGATTGACGTTCTCAGCTGCCGCATCCACCGAGCGCTCGGATTCAAAGACCTGGTCTTCCAGAAGGTCGGCCTGGGCTGTGAGTTCGATCAACTGCCGTTCCAGCGCTTCAATGTCGGCTTGAAGCTGGCCGCGCTCGCGCTCGGCCGTTTGTCTGAAGGCATTCAGCCGGCGCTCCAGGTCGGCTTTCTGACCCTGGAGGAAGGCAAATTCGCGTTGGTAAGCCTGCTTCAGCGAGGGCGGCTGCTCGACGACTTCGGAGGCCCGCGCTTCAGTGCTTTCCTGGACAAGCGGCTCGGCATCCTGCGCCGGTGCAGAGTCTTGGGCCATCGCGCCGGAAGCGAAGATCATCAGTACCGCAGCCATGAGAGTTTTCAAGAACGTGATACGCATGATCAGGACTCCGGCCGGATGACGGCATTGGGCAAGTCGAAGTACCCCGTGCGAATCTGCTTTTGCAGAGAATCGAACAGCGTTTCGACCTGACGGATCGCGTCGCGGTCGTCCAAGCGCTCGAAACGCCATTGATCACCAGAGCGAGTTACCTGGCCGAAATCGCCGTCGCGAGTGCGGAAGTACATGGCCACCGTGCCCAGGCGGGCAACATCAGCCAGCAAACGCTCGCCGTCGAGTTCGATGATCTGACTATGCAGGCCGTTTTCGCGGGTCAACCGCAATTCATCTTCATAAAAGCGCCAGATCTGGTTGATCGCCCTGGCCGGTGAGAGCGCACCCGCGGCAATTCGGCTTTCTATTTCTTCGATCGCCTGCAAGCGCTCACCGGACTTGAACGGCAAGGACTGTTCAACATGCGTTGTCAGATCGGCGATGGCAGCTTCTGCGATGGGCAGGAGAGATTCACCAGCAATGCCCGCCTGGCGGGCGCGCTCGCGATTGCGGGCCAGATCAGCCTCAAGTTGCTCGACGCGCAACCGTTCGCGGCGAACGGTGGCTTCCTGATCTCCTTTTTGCAGCGCCAGTGAATTCATTTCGCCACGGTGTCTGTCCTGCGCCTGATTGAGCTGGGCGTTGAGTTCTTCAACTTCTCCCCGCAGACGAACCAGCTCTTCGGCCAATGCCTCCAGATCATCCGTCCCAACGGCAGGTTGGGCAGATAGGCTGCTGGCCGCAAAAAAGGCGGCCAGGATCAGGCCCCTGTCAAAGATTCGCCTCACGATGAACACTCCGGCTGAAAGCGGTGGGTCTTAAGCGCTCATATTTGGCCGACAGAATCTGAAGGGTTCATGTCAGCGCCGTTACAGAAATATGACGATCCAGGTTTCGGAGCGCTGAAGATGGCGGCTGGATTACAATCTTTGGCTACCCCGAATTCCCTCCCTGCATGCAACTTAACGAAGATATTGAGCTGCTTCGAGACACGGTTCGTCGTTTCGCCGCCGAAGAAATAGCACCCAGAGCCGCTGAGATCGATCACAACAACGAGTTCCCGCAGTCCTTGTGGGCAGAACTCGGAGCGCTTGGGCTGCTTGGCATTACGGTGCCGGATGAATATGGGGGTGCCAATATGGGGTATCTGGCCCACCTGGTCGCCATGGAAGAAATTTCCAGGGCCTCAGCGTCGGTCGGACTGTCCTATGGCGCTCACTCCAATTTGTGTACCGATAACCTTTGCCGAAACGGTACGGTAGAGCAGCGCGAGAAATTCGTGCCCAAGCTTGTCAACGGAGAGTGGGTCGGCGCTCTGGCGATGTCGGAGCCCGGCGCAGGCTCAGACGTGGTCGGGTCCATGGCTTGCCGCGCCGAAAAGCACGGGGATGTCTGGGTCGCCAACGGTTCGAAGATGTGGATCACCAACGGACCCGAGTGCGACGTCGCTCTGGTTTACATGCGCACTGCGGGCCCGGAGGCCGGCAGCCGCTGCATGACGGCCTTCATCATCGAAAATGACTTTCCCGGCTTCACCAAGGCCCAGAAGCTAGACAAGCTGGGTATGCGCGGCTCCAACACCTGCGAACTGGTGTTCGACAACTGCGAAATTCCCGAAGCCAATATCCTGGGTGAGGTCAACCAGGGCGTAAAGATCCTGATGTCTGGCCTGAATTCCGAACGACTGGTGCTTTCAGGCGGGCCGATCGGCATCATGCAGGCCGCTCTGGACGAAGTGCTTCCCTACATCCGAGAACGCAAGCAGTTCGGTCGCACGCTCTCGGACTTTGGCCTGATGCAGGCCAAGATCGGCGACATGTACAGCCTGATGCAATCATCCCGCGGTTTTTCATACCAGGTGGCCAATGCCTACGATCAGGGCGATCTCTCAAGGGTTGACGCAGCGGCGTGCCTGCTGCACGCCTCGCGCAGCGCGGTCAACGTGGCTCTGGAAGCTATTCAGGCGCTGGGCGGCAACGGCTACATCAATGAGTATCCGACGGGCCGTCTTCTGCGCGATGCAAAACTCTACGACATCGGTGCCGGCACCAACGAAATCCGCCGGATGCTGATTGGAAGGGAGCTCGCTGAAGGTCGGGCCTAAACCAGCATGATGGCGACTAGCCGTCCAACTGGCTGACCAGCAGGTCCCAATCAACGGTAATTTGCGGCAGAACCGCCACTTCGGTCTCACCTTCCAGCGCTTGAATATCCGGTCGTTCGTAACGGCCGTCCAGCAGCCTGTAGCGGCTGAGCGTGCGGTCGGTCGGATGCACCAACCAGACCTCGGAAACACCCGATCGCTCGTAAACCGCCAGTTTCCGCGTCTGATCATGGGCCGCTGTTGAGGGCGAGAGCACCTCCACAACCCAGTCCGGCGCACCGCGCAGCCCCGCATCATCGAGCTTGTCACGATCACAAATCACCAGGACGTCGGGCTGGACCACGGTGTCGATCAGGTCGTCCGCCTCGTTACCCTTGGGCAGACGTACATCGAATGGTGCGATATAGGCTTTGCAGAGCTGGCCTGCCAAGGATTGCCGAGCCTGGAAGTAAATTTCACCCACAATCTCCTGGTGCAGCCTCCCAGGCCCAGGCGACATCAGCCAGGCCGTTCCGTCGATCAATTCGTAGCGAACGTCCTCGGGCCAGGTCCGGTAGTCACCGTAGGTGTAGCGCTGGTCATCGCGTTGTTGTAAAGCCATGGCAGCCTCCGGTCGGGCGGACTCGACGCCTTGATTCTACCCATCGCCGCGCCAGCGTGCATCAATCACAGTGGCTGACGGCGTCCGAGATTGCCGAAGACCAACAGCCGACAGCCCTGCGGTGGCTGGTGCGGATGGAACCTGCGATAATGCCGGCCAAACTAGTATTAATGAGGGTCTATGGTCATGTCAGATGATGTCGTCTTTGTTGCCGCACGCCGTACCGCGATCGGTT
>JAZBPR010000135.1:0-7784 GCA_036351735.1 Wenzhouxiangella sp.
GGGCGGGTTGTGCCGAGCTTGGCTGACCATCAACGAAACTCTTTTCCAATCCATTGCGTCAAGCGGCGGGCTTAAGGCTGCCGGGATCTGAGTCGGCATGGAGAAAAATGATGTAAATATTAAACACATACCGGGCTTTTCTGGCAGCGGGTTTTGCCATATGATGCGGGTAAATCATTCTCATGGGTGGTTTGACAAGGAACGCTGGCAGTCAGGGGGTGGGCCTTGGAAGATGTATGCAGACATTCGAATGGACTGACCGTTACGTCACGGATTTATCGACGGTTGATGTGCAACATCAACACTTGGTCAACCTGATCAATCGCCTCGGTCGCTCTCTGAGCGATAACGAGGTCAACCAGATACAGATCGAGCAGCTGTTTGGCGAGCTGGCCGAATACGCGAAGTTTCACTTCGATGAGGAAGAGAAACTGATGCGCGAAACCGGTGTTGACGAGCGACACATCCAAAAGCATGAGCAGGCCCATCGGCATTTTCTCAGCGATGTCGGCGCGTTGATCGAAGCTGGTCAGGGTGCGGCTGAAGAGTCGGGCTCAGGGGTTCTTGATTTTCTCATCCACTGGCTGGGCTATCACATCCTTGGTCAGGATCAGGATATGGGGCAGCAGATCAAGGCGGTCAGGGCGGGTGTTGCTCCCGAAAAAGCTTATGCGGAGCATGAGCGGCAGCAAGACGCGGCCATTGAGCCGCTGATGGGTGCGCTCAACCAGCTGGTGCAGCAGTTATCGGCGCGTAACCGTGATCTGGTCGATCTCAATCGAACGCTGGAAGATCGGGTGGCCGAGCGGACTAAGGCCTTGGAGCGGGCCAATCAGGAACTCAAGGCGCTATCGCTGACCGACGTGCTCACGGGCTTGCCGAACCGGCGCCACGCCATGTTGTTGCTCGATACGCTTTGGCAGGAATCGGAAAAGACCGGCAAGCCAGTGGCGGCGCTGATGATTGACGCCGACAATTTCAAGGAAGTGAACGACACCTACGGCCATGATGCCGGCGATACCGTGCTGATCGAATTGGCACGCGTTCTCAAGGACTCGCTGCGTTCAGATGACCTGATCTTCAGGCTGGGTGGTGACGAGTTCCTGGCTCTTTGCCCTGCTACTGATTTTTCGGGTGCCATGCAGGTCGGCGAGACCTTGCAGGCGCGCGTCGTGCAGATGAACGTTCCGACCGGTGAGGGTTTCTGGAAGGGCAGTATCAGTGTCGGGGTCGCGATCAAAGATGGCGATATGGCGGATTTCGATGCGTTGATCAAGCGGGCCGATGAGGGTGTGTATCTGGCCAAGCAGTCGGGGAGAAACTGTGTTCGATCGGTCCAGCGCGTGAGCGATTGACGCCATGTCGATGGAGCCCGAGCCATGACAGTTTTGCGATCCGGTCTCGGCTGGCATCGGACTGTGTTCTCGTCGGCGTTGATGATCCTGGTGCTATGGGCGTTGGCGCCGATGGTCACGTGGGGGGACTATGAGGATGATGAGCTGATCAGCCGGCATTTCCAGGATCATGCGGCGATCATGCTGCTCATCGATCCTGACGATGGCGCTATCGTTGATGCCAATCGCCGGGCGCAGTCGTTTTATGGCTTGAGTCTGGATGAACTGCGCTCGTTGAGCATTCAGGACATCAATGTCTATCCCCCAGAGCGGGTGGCTGAGCTTCGTGAGCAGGCCGCGTCCTTTGACCGGAATTTTTTCGTTTTCCCGCACCGGACACAGAATCATGGCGTGCGCTCCGTTGCAGTCTACAGCTCCCCGGTCTCATTACTTTCTGGCCGGGAGGTACTGCTGTCCATCATCCACGACGTGACCGACCATCAGCTTGAGGAGAGCCAGTCGCGGGTTTATCGGGAGGAACTTGAAGCACTGGTGGATCGATCGCTGCAGGAGGTGGTGGCCGAGCGCGAACGGCGGATCCTGCTCGATACCTGGCTGATCGGTTTTCTGTTGCTGGCGATTGTCGTTCTGGTGGTGGCCTATTTCTCGCGCCAGCGCGGAATCAGGCAGCTGAAGGACAAGACCTTCGAGGCGCACAAGCTGGAGATTGCGGTCGATCAAAGCCCGGCCAGTATCGTGATCACGGACCGGCACGGCACCATCGAGTACGTCAACCAGACCTGCGTTGACAACTCCGGCTATTCAAGGGAAGAGCTGATCGGCTCCAACCCGAGGATGCTGCAGTCGGGACAAACGTCGAAGGAGGTCTATGCATCGCTGTGGGGCACGGTTACTGCCGGCAAGTCGTGGGAAGGGCGGCTGGTCAACAAGCGCAAGAATGGGTCGGAATACGTCGAATGGGTCTTGATCAATCCGGTTCTGGATGAGCACCGCCGGCCGGTCCGGTTCATTGCGGTCAAAGAAGATGTCACCGAGCGCGAGCAGCTGACCGATCGACTGCGTTCGCTGGAGCGCTTCGATGCGCTGACCGGGCTGGCCAACCGCTTTGCTTTTTTCAGCGAACTCGATGATCGCCTGCCCAATGTCAGAAAAGGTCTGGGCCGACAGACCGTGGCCTTGATCAACATCGATCGTTTCCACGCCTTCAACGAGGCCCACGGGCACGAGGCCGGCGATCGACTGCTGCAGAAGGTGGCACGGCGCTTGAGCGAGCACCTGCCCGACGATACGTTGATTGCGCGGCTGGGTCCGGATGAATTTGCCCTGCTGCCGTCGCTTGACGCCAGCGTCGGCCAAAACACGGCCAGCAGTTTGGAAACCCGTCAACTGCAGCGGATTCATCGTCTGTTCAACGAAGCCTTTGTGGTTGGCTCCAGGCCCCACATGATCAGGGCATCAATCGGCGTCGCGGTCTGTGACCGAATCGTCGGCGATCCTGACCAGTTCCGTGCGGGCGATTTCATGCGGATGGCGGACTCCGCCATGCATGTCGCCAAGTCCAAGGGCGGCGGTCAGCTGGCCTTTTTTGATGAAGACCTGTCAGCAGAGGTGCAGCGGGCGATCCAGCTGGAGCATGATTTCGCTCGTGCCATTGAGCGCAATGAACTGCGTCTGGCGCTTCAGGCGCAGGTTGACGCCAATGCCGACGTGTGCGGCGCCGAGGTCCTGCTGCGATGGCGCCACGCCAGCCTTGGTGATATCTCTCCGGCGAAGTTCATCCCGATTGCCGAAGAGACCGGGCTGATCGTGCCGGTGGGCCGCTGGGTGCTCGAGCAAAGCATGAAGCTGCTCAGTGAGATTCAGCGCGCAAGGCCGGAGCTGACCCTGAGCGTGAATATCAGTCCGCTGCAGATCAGGCATCCGGGCTTTTTGTCCGATATCCAGGCTCTGATTGCCGAGACCGGTATCAGTCCGGCCGGCCTGTTGCTGGAAATCACGGAGTCGGTGTTCCTGAGCGAACCGGAGCTGGCGCAGTCGAGGCTTGAGGCCTTGAGAAAGATCGGCGTGGGGATTGCGATCGACGATTTCGGCACTGGCTACTCGTCGTTGTCCTATCTCAAGCGCCTGCCGGTTACCGAGCTGAAAATCGATCAATCATTCATCGCTGGCTTGCCCGATGACCCGGCCGATGTTGCCCTGGTCAACATCATTGTTGCAGCGGCCCGTCTGCTCGGCCTCAGGATCGTTGCTGAAGGCGTTGAAACTCAGGACCAGGCAGGCTTTTTTGCCGACGATCCGGACGTGAGCTTTCAGGGCTATTGGTTTGACAGGCCGAAGGATGCGGCCGATTGGCTCGAACAATGGATAACTTGACCAGCATCTATGCATTCATCTGATTCATCCGAAACCCGCAATGGTCCAACGACCGCGGCACAGGTGCTTCTGGAATCGGCGGCTGAGCGTCTCCCGACACCGGACGGCGTGGCCGTGGCCATCATGGAGGCCTGGGAAAAAGAAGACACGACCGTCCAGCAACTGGCCCGACTGGTCCAGACCGATCCGGCCCTGAGCGGGCGGGTTCTGAAGCTTGCCAACTCGGCAGCTCAGGGGCGGCGCCCGGTGGCCTCGATTCCCGAGGCGATTGTCAGGATCGGCATGCAGACGGTCGGACAACTCGCCGTGGCCTTTTCTCTCATTGGTAAAGAGGTCAATACGGCCTGCCCGGCGTTCGATCACCAGAAGTACTGGTCGCGCTGCCTTTTGATGGCGGTGCTCTCGCGCCAGCTGGGCACAGCGACCCGCCTCGCGCCGCCGGACGACTTGTTTGCCTGCGGTCTTCTCGGCCGGATCGGTGTGCTGGCATTGGTGTCGGTCTATCCCGAGGCCTACAACGAGATTCTCGACAACAGCGAATCTGACCTGATTGCTCAGGAAAAAGAGACCTTCGGGGTAGACCATAACGAAGTCTCAGAAGCCATGATGCTGAATTTCAGTGTGCCTCGGGCACTGGCCGAACCGGCTCGCTTCCACGAACAGCCCGACCAGTCAGGTTTTGCCGCCGGTTCACGCCCCAAGAAGCTCGCCCAGCTGCTGAATCTGTCATACCGGCTGTCGGCCGTCGCGATGCGCGACGATGGCAAGGTGGCCGGGCCGGCCGAACTGGTCGACTCGATCGGTGCGCAGCTGGGGCTTGAGGAGGAGCGGATCGGCAGCTTGTTTGACGAGGCCATCGCGGAATGGAAGGAGTGGTCAGAAATCCTCGATATGCCGGCCGATCACTCAAGGGAATACCAGGCGCTTGAGTTTGCCGAGATTGATGAGTCGCAGACCTCAAACGAGGAAGAGCGTTCTGTCGACTTTTCGGCGCTGCGGGTGGTGACCTTGATGCCGGACGACTGGGCCGACCCGCTTCTGTCCCTCTTGCAGGAGATTTCGGTGAGGTCCGAGAAATGCAGTAAGACCTCGATTGCCATGCACCTGGCCATGAACCGCAGGGCCAACGTCTTCCTGGTCGCCCGAGAAGGTAATCAGCTGATTGATTTGATCCGGCAATCCGAATCCTGTCCGGAGTGTTATCTGGTCGAGGTGCTTGAGACTCTGGATGAAGAAGCGGTTGCCCGCAGCTATGCCAGGGGCGTTGACCATGTCATCCAGGCCAACATATCGGCACCACATCTGCGGGTTCATCTGGAGCCCGCGGTTCGGCGCCTGGCTCAACACAACAAGTGGCGCAATGACAGGAAAGAACTTCGCCGCGTCGCCAAAGAGCTGGCGCTGGCGCATCGCCAGCAGCAGGTCCTTTCGCTGACAGACCAGTTGACCGAACTGCCCAACCGCCGGGCCGCAATGGAAGCGTTGGAGCGAAGCTGGTCCCTGAGCCAGCGCGAGGACAAGCCTTTTTCGCTGATGCTGCTCGACATTGACCATTTCAAGGATGTCAACGACCGCTTTGGTCACGCGGTCGGCGATCAGGTGCTCAAGTCAACCTCGACAATCCTGCAGAACGCGGTTCGGCGCGATGAAATGATTGCCAGAATCGGGGGCGAGGAATTTATTCTCGTCAACACCGGTGCAACGTTGCGCGAGGCTGTGGTTGCCGCTGAGCGTCTGCGTCAGCAGTTGGCAAATTCGCCCATTGATGCGGCTGGACAGGCCATCAATATCACGGTCAGTATCGGCATTGCAGCGCGCGAGGATGCCATGAATAACGCTGGTGAACTGATGATTGCGGCCGATAAGGCCCTGTATGCGGCCAAGGAGACGGGGCGAAACAAAATCGCGCTGTTTGCCTCAGGCAAGGTGCGATTTCTTCCCGGCAAGAACTGAGTAAACCGGAGGGTCCAGGTTTGGTCGGTGACCGGTCTAGAAGAAATCGATATCGCCGGCCTTGCTGGTGTCTTTTTCGTGCTCCTTGAGGCTCTTGCGCCAGTACTGCTTTTCTTCCCGCTCAAGCTCGACCGTCTCGGTGCGTGGGATATCGCGGACAAAGACTGAATAATCACTGGCAATGAAATGAATCATTCGTCCGTTCATGCCGCCCAGGCTTTTGGCAAGAATCGGTATTTTTTCGGTGCGAAGAAACTCCTCGACAAAGCGACTGTTGACATCGCCGATTGCAAAGAAGCTGTCTTCTCGAGAAATGCCCGGTAACACATTGCCGCCACCAAACACCTTGGCCTTGAGATTGCGACGTTGAGCGCCTTGCTTGAGCATGTTGTTGATCAGCAACTCCATGGCGTTGACGCCATAGCGTCCAGCCTCGCTGGCCAGTACCGGCATATCGCGGCTGTAACGGTGATTGGCGAGCAGGAAATGGTTCATGCCCATCACGTGCATCACGGGGTCATAAAGGCAGGCCGATACGCATGAACCCAGTAGCGTCGACAGCATCATGTCCCGCCGGCCGGTGACGTGATATTCCCCGGGCTGGAGCGTCACGCGTTTGTCAGCAGGCCAGTTTTTCATTGTCAGGAATGCTTGTAAAACGCTGCTTCATGGGAGAGGGACGGTGCGATAATTCCGAGTATATCCGCATTTTCTTATGCGCTAGCCCATGAATATTTTCGATCTGGATTTCGGTGAAATGTACCGGCAGCACATGCTGGCCTCCGGCCGTCAGCTCAAGGCACCCGAGGACTGGGATGGACGAGCGGCCCGAATGAAGGCCGGTGCCTTGAGCACCGACTACGTCAAGTCGTTTGTCTCACGCATGGATTTGTCTGGCTGCACAACGCTGCTGGACGTGGGTTGTGGCACCGGGGCCATCGGCCTGAGCGTGGCAGACCGATTGGATGAAGTCGTTGGCCTGGACTACAGCGCCGGCATGCTGGCCGCGATGATGGAACTTGCAGAAGAGCGGGGCGCAGACAATGTTCGCGCACTCAGGCTTTCCTGGGAAGACGACTGGTCGGAAGTGCCTGTTTGTGATGTCGCCGTGGCTTCTCGATCCACGGCGGTGCGGGATCTGGAAGCCGCCTTGGCCAAGCTTGATCGACACGCCCGCAAGCGCGTTTATCTGACCAGCAAGGTCGGCGGGTATTTCATCGATCCGCGCATTGCCGAAGTCGTGGGCCGGAAACTCGACCCGGTGCCCGATTACATCTACGCCGTCAATATCCTTTATCAGATGGGCCGCGAGGCGCGCATCGATTTCCTGAGCAACGACCATCGCCCCAGTGCCGTTGAAACCGCCTCCGAGTTTGTCCGGCGGGTGGCCTTCTCGCTGGGCCAGCTGGACGATGATCAGCGTGCTGCACTGCAAGACTGGTTCGAGCAGGATCCGGAACGGGCAAGAACCACGGGTAAACCGTTTCGATGGGCCATGATCAGCTGGGAGACTTCCTGATGAGTCGACGGATTCTTGTCATTCAGGGCCATCCGGATCAGAGTCGTCCACACTTCTGTCAGGCGCTCGCCGATGCCTACCGATCAGGTGCTGTGGCGGCCGGTCACGAGGTGAAGGAACTCAAGTTGGGTGAGTTGTCGTTCCCCTTGATGCGCAGCGAGTCTGAATGGCAGGCTTCCCCGGTGCCGCCAGCACTGGCACCGGCCCAGAAAATGATTCAGGAAGCTGACCATCTGGTTTTTATCTATCCGGTCTGGCTGGGGACCATGCCGGCGTTGCTGAAGGGTTTTCTGGAGCAGATCTTGAGGCCTGGGTTCGCGTTCGATGCTGCGGCCCGAAAAGGCCCGGGTGGTCAGCGCCCGCTGAAAGGCAAATCCGCGCGCGTGATCGTGTCTATGGGTATGCCCGGTTTCGCCTACCGCTGGTTTTATGGCGCGCATGGCTATCGTTTCTTCAAGCGCAATATCCTGCATTTCGTCGGCATTCGTCCGGTGCGGCACAGTTTTGTCGGTCTGGCAGGGGCCAAGGGTGATGCGGGACGGAAACGCTGGCTGACCCGCGCGGAAAAGCTCGGAATAAAGGGA
>JAZBPR010000136.1:0-12341 GCA_036351735.1 Wenzhouxiangella sp.
GACCTCAGGTCGGGATTCGCGGGGTTTGCGGGGGGACATCACCACACTGGGCACGGTGAAGCAGGTAATGATCCAGTATGGTCAACGCCAGCATGGCCTCGACGATGGGTACGGCACGAATTCCCACACAAGGGTCGTGCCGTCCTGTCGTTATGATCTCGACCGGCTGGCCCTCCACGTCCACCGTGCGTCCCGGCAATCGAAGCGACGAGGTGGGCTTGAAGGCGACCGAGACCTCCAGCGGCTGCCCAGTTGATATACCGCCGAGGACGCCGCCGGCATGGTTGGAGGCAAAGCCCTCCGGGGTCATTTCGTCCCGATGCTCAGTCCCCTTCTGAGCTACCGAATCGAACCCGGCCCCGATTTCTACACCCTTGGTCGCGTTGATGCTCATCATGGCTGCAGCCAGATCGCCGTCGAGCTTGGCGTAAACCGGAGCTCCGAGCCCGGGCGGCAAGCCAGTCGCCCTGGCTCGGACCAGCGCACCAACCGAATCACCCGACTTCCACAACGCTTTCATGTAGTCCTCAAGTTTCGGCACCTGATCAGCGTCAGGACAGAAGAAAGGATTGGTGTTGATCAGTTCTGCGTCGAAATGTTGATCGCAGACAACATCACCGATTTGCCCCAACCAGCCGATGATCTCAACGCCGAGCTGATCGCTCAGGTATTTTCGCGCTAACGCTCCGGCAGCCACCCGCATCGCGGTCTCTCGAGCTGAGGAACGCCCACCCCCTCGGTAGTCGCGGATGCCGTACTTGTGGTGGTAGGTGTAATCGGCATGACCGGGTCGGAACTGCGCCGCGATCCGACTGTAGTCCTTGGACCGTGCGTCGGTGTTGTAGATCAGCAGCGCGATGGGAGTGCCTGTGGTCTTGCCCTCGAAGAGCCCGGACAGAATCTGGACATCTTCTGCCTCCTTGCGCTGCGAAGTCCAGCGGCTCTGCCCGGTGGCCCGGCGCATCAGTTCATCTCTGATTTCTTCCGGACTGATGGCCAGCCCGGGCGGAAATCCGTCAATCACGCAGCCAATGGCCGGACCATGACTCTCTCCGAAGGTCGTCACCGTCAAGACCCGGCCAAAACTGTTGGTCACTGCCTTTCTCCCTTCATGTTTGCACCATCAATCGAGCACAGAGCATGGATCATAGGTTGCTGTAGTTTGGGCCTGAACCACCTTCCGGGGTCACCCAGTTGATGACCTGATAAGGATCAGCAATGTCACAGGTCTTGCAGTGCACGCAGTTGGCGGCATTGATCTGGATGCGCTTGCCGGCCTCATCCTCGACCTTCTCGTAAACGTTGGCCGGGCAGAAGCGGGTGCAGGGATTGCCAAACTCTGCTTCACACCGGCTGAAACACACGTCCGGATCAATGATCTTGAGGTGAACGGGCTGGTCTTCATCATGCTCTGTCGACGCAAAATAGACCGAGGCCAAGCGGTCGCGAGGCGGTAGATCGCGTTCGACCCAGTCAAACTTGAAGCCCGTCTGATCCAAATTCCGGTATTGCGCATGATCGGCGTGGTTCGGCAAGGTGCGCGGCAGGCGACCAGCGGTCGCCGTTTCGATCGCAGCCGTCGCCATTCCGCGCCAGAGTCCTTTTTGAAATCCGGGCCGAACGTTGCGCACCTTCTTCAGTTCCTCAACAACAGCAGAAGACCGCAGCCGAGCGTCAAAGCCTTCACTGGTCAGTTTTTCGGCGAGATGCTCAGCCGCCAGCATGCCAGAGCGCAGCGCCTGGTGGGTGCCTTTGATCTTGGGTACGTTGAGAAGACCGGCCGAATCGCCAATCAGCATGGCGCCCGGCATTTCAACCTTGGGCAGCGACTGGTACCCACCCTCGACCAGTGCACGGGCGCCAGCCGACAGTATTTCACCACCGTCCAGCAATTCTCTCAGGCTGGGATGGTGCTTGAACTGCTGAAAGGCTTCGAACGGAGTGAACCTAGGATCCTGATAATCCAGCGCGCAGACAAAACCTACCGCCACACGGTCCTTGTCCAGATGATAGACAAAGCTGCCGCCGTAGATTTCTTTGGGCAGCGGCCAGCCGACGCTGTGCTGAATCAGGCCGCTCTCCGCGCGTCCCTCCGGCAGCTGCCAGAGTTCCTTCATGCCGATGGCGTAGGTCTGAGGATCACTGTCACGGTCCAGTCCGTACTTAGCAATTGCGCGCTTGCTCAGATGACCCCGACAGCCTTCGCCCAAAACGGTGACCGCTGCGCTGATCTCAATGCCCTGAACGTAGCTATCCTTCTGACTACCCTCCCGGTCCACGCCCATATCACCGATGATCACGCCGCCAACCGCATCGTTGGCGTCATACAGCAAATCCGCTGCGGCAAACCCGGGGAAGAGATCCACACCCAGCGCTTCGGCCTTCGGGGCAAGCCACGCGCAGGTGGCTCCAAGTGAAACGATGAAGTTGCCATGGTTATTCTGCTGCGGAGGGGTTGGCAATTTGGTTTGTCCCGTTTTGGACAGCAGCAAGAACTCATCTCGCTTGGCCGGAACGCAAATCGGTGGAGGATCATCGCGCCAGCCGGGAATCAGCTGATCCAATGGCTCTGGCTCGATCACCGCGCCGGAGAGTATGTGGGCACCGATCTCCGATGCCTTTTCGATGACGCAGACATTCAATCCTTTGTCGAGTTGCTTCAAGCGGATTGCACATGCAAGCCCTGCTGGTCCTGCGCCAACAACGACTACGTCATATTCCATGCGCTCACGTTCGCTCATCGATCAAATTCCGTGTTGATAGGTTGAAAGGGACTCAAGCAAACTTCATCCCGACTCGACGTCCAGCCATTGGGCAAGCGCCGGCCATAGCGCATCCAACATCAGGCCCTGCGCCGCTGCGCTGGGATGGATGCCGTCGTCCATCATCATACCGGGCTGATCAAAAACACCTTCGAGAAAAAACGGAAACAGAGTGAGCTGATTGATCTCCGCCAGCCGCGGATAAATCCCCTCGAACCGGCGTAGATATGCCGGGCCCAGATTGGGCGGCAGGCGAACCTGCATCAGCGCCACCTCTGTATCCGCCTGTAAAGCATGGTCAATGATCCCCTGAAGGTTGCGCTCCACCTGCGAAGGGTTGAGCGCCCTGAGACCGTCATTGCCGCCCAGGATCACAAGCAGACGCTCTGGCTCGTGTTGGTTCAGCAAACCCTCGATTCTCGTCAATCCGCCCGCCGTTGTCTCACCGGAGATACTGGCGTTGATGACCTCCATCTGATCGCCGAGCCGATCCTGCAGCAGAGCGGACCATCCCGATTCACGCGGCATCCCGTAAGCGTCTGACAGACTATCGCCGAGGATGAGTAATCTTTCTGTAGCGTGCGCAGCAGGGCAAGACAGCACCGCGAGCAGAGCGACGAGAGCAGCAATCAGGGCATTTTGGAATTTCATGGATACTTCAAGCGCGGATATTTTGGTTTGTCAGCAGGTCGGGTTCTCGGTGGATGCCCCCGGGGGCCGACTCGAGATCCTCAAAGATATCAGTCTGAGCCTGAAGAGCGGAGAAACGCTGGCCATCGTAGGGGCTTCCGGGTCGGGCAAAACCACCTTGCTTGGTCTGCTGGCCGGTCTCGAAACGCCCACCACGGGAGAGGTTTGGCTCACCGGACAAAAACTCAACCATCTCGATGAGAACGCCCGTGCCCGCCTGCGTCGGCGCAAGGTCGGGTTTGTCTTTCAATCCTTCCACCTTCTACCCAGTCTGACGGCGCTGGAGAATGTGATGCTGGCTCTGGAAATTGCGGGTCTGGACAAGGCACGAGAGCGGGCACTGAAAGCGTTGGAACAGGTTGGTCTACAGCACCGGCTGGACCACTATCCGCGTCAGATGTCTGGCGGTGAACAGCAGCGCGTGGCCATCGCCCGCGCCTTCGCCAGCGGCCCGGACATCCTTTTCGCCGACGAACCCACGGGCAACCTGGATCGGCAGACCGGCCAGTCCATCGCCGATCTGCTGTTCGGGATCAACCGCGATCACGGCACGGCACTGGTGCTGGTCACCCACGACCTGACGTTAGCCCGCCGCTGTGGCCGCGCCGAAGAAATCGAGGACGGGCAGTTAGTGCATCAAGCTTCCGAACGGACGAAACCGGGCCTGCAGGTCGTCGAGGGCGGACAGAGAGCGTGAACAGCTTCGTCCTGTCTGCGCGCCTGTTGTTCCGGCAGGGCCGGTCCGGCGCGCTTCTGATTCTTGCCTCGGGACTGATCGTTGCCACCGCCGCACTGGTCGCAGTTGGCAGCTTTACCGATCGGGTCGGGCGCGCGCTGGAGCGGCAGGCAGGAGAAGCACTGGCCGCCGATCTGGTGGTGGCCAGCCGCGACCGGATTCCCACTCGCTTTTTTGAGCAGGCCCGCGCGTTCGATCTGGATACCGCCGAGGTCATCAGCGTCAGCACAGCCCTGTTCGTGGGCGATGAAAGTCAGTTGGTTGACATCAAGGCCGTCAGTGAGGCCTATCCGCTGCGCGGGCAACTACTCGTGAGCATGGACAATCTGGCTGCCGAGGAAGCAGTCACTTCGGGCCCCTCAGCCGGCAGCACATGGATGGATCCAAGAGCGCAGCGGGCGCTGAATGCAAACGTCGGCGATATGGCAGAAATTGGTCTGCTGGCTCTACCGATTACGCGCATTCTCAACTACGAGCCCGACCGCGCCGGCGGCGGTTTCAGCTTTGCCCCGAGGCTGATGATGCACCGCGATGATCTGCTGGCCAGTGAACTCCTTGGACCCGGTTCCAGAGCCCGTTACCGACTGCTCATGGCCGGTGATGAGAGCAGCCTCAACCGTTTCAAGAACTGGTTCGCAGACCAGCGCGAGGATGGACAGCGCCTGATCACCGTCGCCGACGCCGAGGACCGGACCGGATCGGCGCTGACCCAGGCAAGACGCTTTCTAGGCATTGCCGCCCTGACCTCGGTCATTCTTGCAGCTGTCGCCATCCTGCTCTCTGCCATGCGATTCTCGGCCGCACAGCGTGACCTCGTCGCCCTGCTCAAGACCTTCGGAGCCAGTTCCGGAGAAATCCTGCGGGCCCTCGGCCTGCTGCTGTTCTATCTGGTGATCTGCTCAATTCTTATCGGAGGATCGATCGGCTGGCTGGCGCAATCGGCGATTGCAGACATCTTGGCCACAGGACCGGAAACCCAGCTTCCTCCAGCCAGAATCTGGCCCATATTCTCCGGCGGCTTGTTTACCCTTTTGCTGGCCGCCGGGTTCGCGCTTCCGCCGCTACTGAGCCTGCGCAAGGTACCCACCATGCGCATCCTCAACCGGTCTCTGGATACCCGGCCGGGACTGTCGGGCGTCCTTTGGCTTCTGCCTATCCTCGGTGCCCTGATGATTCCCGTCATCCAGCTGGGTGATGCGCGGTTGGCCGCTATCGTTCTGGGCGGCAGTGCCGCGCTGGCCGGCAGTCTCGCCTTGGCTGGCTGGCTGGCCATGATGGGCTCAGGGGTGCTCGCAAAACGGGCGCGCGCGGCATGGCGCTTCGGCCTTGCCGGCCTTCAGCGGCGGCGCGGCGGCGGGATTATTCAGGTCACTGCCCTAGGACTGGGACTGATGGCCTTGCTGCTCCTGGTCGTGGTCCGGACCGAACTGTTAAGCCAGTGGCGCGGCAGTCTGCCGCCCGACACGCCAGATCACTTCATCATCAACATCCAGCCCGATCAGGTAGACGGCACAAGGCAGGCGCTGCTGGCGCAGGGAGCCCAGAACCTCCAGTTGGGGCCCATGGCTAACGCCAATCTGCTGGCAATCAACGGCGAGGCGCCACCGGATCACCGCATGGCAGGACAGGTCAACGTGTCCTGGATCGACGCACTGCCGCCGGCCAATGAGATTGTGGCAGGTCAGTTCTTCTCGGCCGAGGCCACCGGGGAAATCTCTTTGGCCCAGATGTGGGCGGAAAATCTCGGCGTTGAACTCGGCGATGAACTCACATTCGAATCGGGCGCCAATCGCTTCAGCGCCACGGTGACCAGCATTAGGGAAGTCGACTGGAACTCCTTTAACGTCAACTTCTTCATTCTCCTGACGCCAGAAGCGTCCGAATGGCTGCCCCATCAGTACATCGCCAGCTTTTTTCTGGACGATGCCGCTCAGGCGGATCTGCGGGCGGTGACCCGTCAGTTCCCCAACTTGTCGATCATCGATGTTGGCGCCCTAATTGAGCGGGTCGGCCAGATCATTGACCAGGTCAGCCGAGCCGCTCAAGTCGTGTTCGCCTTTACTTTGCTGGCCGGCCTCGTCGTGCTTCTGGCGGCCCTTGAATCAACGCGTGACGAGCGACGACATGAGTCGGCTCTGATCCGCACACTGGGCGCTGATAACTCCATGGTGCGCCGGGGCCTCCTCATTGAATACGGTGTGATGGCGTTCATCGCAGCGCTGCTGGCCACAGTCGGCTCGGCCGTTACCGGCTGGCTGTTGGCCGCCGAATTGTTCGAGTTTTCCTATCGACCGTCCGTGGGCATGTTTGTCCTGGGGTTCACCGCAAGTGCCGTGTTGGTGATGGGCAGCGGTTGGCTGGGTAATCGATCAGTGCTTCAGACCCCGCCTGTCCGCATTCTTCGGACAGGCAACTAGACCCACCCGGGATCCCGACAGCCATGGCCGTGTCCCGCAATGATCCGCAGGCTGATCTGATCCTCAACGGTCACCCTTGGCGGGTAGCCTGGGAAATGAGTTGGCCGGCGGTTGCCGCCATCATGCTGTTCGGGCTCAACGCCATGCTGGACGCCGTCTTTATCGGTCGGCTGCTGGGTCAGCAGGCCCTGGCCGGCGCGGTCATGGCCTTCCCGCTGACCCAGATCAGCGTCGGCCTGGGGTCCCTGGCAGGGATTGGCGGCGGTGTGGCGCTGTCCATCGCGATCGGGAAAGGTGACCAAGACACGCTGAGGAAGCTTCCCGGAACCGCGTTGACCATCTCTGCGCTTCTCGCTTGTCTGTATGGCGTGGCGGGCGGTTTTTTTGCCGAGACGCTTGTACAAGGCGTCGGCGCCCGAGGCGAACTCATCCCGATTTCCGCGGACTATCTGCGCGCCGCGGCGATCGGCAGCATCGGCGCACTGGCGGGCATCAGTCTGAACATGCTGCTTCGTGGGGAGGGCCGCATGAAGCTTGCCGCGCTCTATATGGGCTTCGGTCTGGCGCTGAATATGCTGCTGACCCCGATTTTGATCTTGTTTTTTGACATGGGCGTGGCCGGTGCGGCCTGGGCCACCAATCTGGGCAACGCGCTCGGGGCTTGGTTAGTCTGGCGACGCTATGCGCGCGGTCAAGCCAGTTATCCGGTCGATCCTTTTTATCTGGGATTACCCCGAGCGCTCACAAGGCGCATCCTCCGTCTGGGCACGCCGGCACTGATCATGAGCAGCATGGGAGTGATTCAGGCGATCGTGGTTTTCAATGTATTGAGCCGAATCGGGACCGAGTCGGATATCGCCTTTTATGGGGCCGCCTGGCGGATCATGCTGTTCCTGCTAACGCCCCTGTTCGGAATGATGCGAGCCTTCCAGCCGGTAGCCGGGTTCAACTTCGGTGCGGGACAGTTGCCAAGGGTCAGAACCTGTTTCTGGACTTTCGTGAAAGCCGGGGTTGGTTTGATCGTTCCGGTCTGGGTACTACTCGTTCTGTTTCCGCATCAGGCCCTGACTTTGATGCTACCGGGCGTGTCGTTTGAAAGTGGGCAACTCCACCTGTTCCGGATTCTTTTGCTGCCCGTACCCTTGCTGCCCCTGGTCTTCACGGCACTGGCGCTGCTGCCCGCGATTGAACAACCCGGCAAAGCCACGACCGTTTCGGTTTCCCGCCAACTGCTACTGTATGTGCCCGTCATGCTGATTGTGCCGCCGGTCCTGGGCGTTTCCGGTATCTACTACGGATCGATGGCAATAGAATTAATCTGCGCGACCTGGCTCGCCATCATCGTATTGACCGTTTTCAAACGCCACGAAGCTATGGCGCACACGGAAGCCGTTCAGATCGGCACTCAGCGGTAACGGGCGTCCTGCACGGGCTCATAAATCGAAAAGAATCGATCTCCTTCGTCGCTTGATCGCAAGCCCGCCCGGCCTTCCTTGAGCTTGCCCAGGTATCTCGAATCAGGGGCAAGTTGGGACTTGAACACCAGCAACGCCTTGCCGCTGGCCGGCAGCTGCTTGTCGCCAATCAGGGTGAACCAGGGTTGATCGGTCACCTCACAAACGGTGACCAGATATTCTTTTTCCAAGGGCGTGTCCAGAAGTTTGACCGCACCATCATGGAAAACCGCTTCGCCCCGCTTGTCGATCGACAGCGAACTCGACAGACCCTGACACAGCTCTTCGGCCTTTTTCAGCGTTTCATCCGATAGGCGCTCGGAAATGTCGGGTAGATCCTTATCGCGCATCACCGTGTCCTCCAGTTGTCAGTTCGACCCAATGCCCGATTCTGCTCCACAACGACCGAATTTGCAAAAGCGGGCGTCTTGATCCACGTTCGCTTCATACGCACCGCTGCTAATATGTCGGGTCTTCAACTTCCAGCATAAAGAAGCGGTATGCGCACCGACAGCACTCCCAAAAGTATCCTGATCACTGGCGCGGGCAGCGGCATAGGCGCGGGAATCGCGCTGGAACTTTCGCGTCAGGGCCACGTGATCCTGGTCAGTGATCTGAACCTGGCCGGCGCAGGAGAAGTTGTCGAAGCCATCCGGTCTCAAGGAGGGCAAGCCGAAGCGATCAGGCTTGACGTGACTTCAGATGAATCGGTCGAAGCCCTGCTCGGTCAACTTGAGCGCCCCGTCGATGTGCTGGTCAATAATGCCGGCTTGCAGCACGTCGAGGCGCTGGAAACCTTTCCCATGGAGAAATGGGAACTGCTGGTGCAGGTGATGCTCATCGGCGTGGCTCGACTGACACGCGCGCTGCTGCCCGGCATGCGCAAACAGGGCTTCGGCCGCATTGTCAACATTGGATCAATCCATTCATTGGTCGCCAGTGCGTACAAAAGCGCCTATGTCTCGGCCAAACACGGCCTGATTGGAATGAGCAAAACCATCGCCCTGGAAACCGCCGATGCGGACATCACCATCAATACCATTTGCCCAACCTACGTCAAGACGCCTTTGGTTGAAAAACAAATCGCTGATCAGGCGCGAGCGCACGGCATTTCGCCCGAACAGGTTGTCGAGACCATCATGCTCAAACCGATGCCAAAAGGGGTGTTTATCAGTTTCGAGGAACTCGCGGGGATTACCGCCTTCCTAATTTCCCCGACCGCCCGAAATATCACCGGGCAGGCAATTACCGTCGACGGTGGATGGACGGTTCAATAGTCGTTAACGACTGAGCAGGTTCAGACTCTTGATGGACGAAAACAATCACTCCATGGCGATTTTGGCCATGGGGAACGATCGTCGGGAAACTGCGGAGTAATCCCCACGCATGAGCGCGCCGATGATGGGGCCAAAGCGCCCTTGGAGCCTGACTCAGCAACTGCCGCTGGAGCTGGCTGTGCTGGGCGCCTGGTTGGCTGGCTTCGGGGCTGCAGCGCTTCTGGAATATGCGCCAAATGCCAGCCTGTGGTTCCCGCCTGCTGGCATCGCTTTTGCCGCCGTGCTGGTCCTGGGTCGGCGAGCGTTGCCCGTTCTTTTTCTGGGCTGTTTTCAGGTGACGATTCTGGCCGACCAGGTCTATGAACGGGGCCAAACCTGGTCTGAGCTGCTATTGGCCGGCGCGGCTTTCGCTATAAGCCATGCTTTGATCTACGGGCTTGCCGCCATATTGCTGCGACGTCGGGTCAGACCGACAGCAGATTACCTGTCCAGGAGTGACATCCTTGCATTCCTCTTGATCGGTCTTGTCGCCAGCGGTGTGTCGTCGGCTCTCGCCGGCATCTCGATGGTTGCCCTAGGGACAATTCAGCCAGCCGAATCCGCGGCGTTGATCCGGACTTGGTGGGTCGGTGACTATGCGGGACTGGTCACTGTCGCTCCGCTGGTCGCTGTTTTGCTGTCGCATTTGTCTGCGCGCCTGCAAGCGCGGGCAGCTGCCCGGTTTGACCGCGTTGATGGTCTGGACCGCCTGGACAGCCTATGGACCAGTGCCCTTCCCGGCTTGTCGACTCTACTGGTGGGAGCCCTCTTGCTGCTCGCCGTTCCGGTCTTTCTCAACCAGCTTTGGCTGGTCTATGGACTGCTGCTGTCGGCGCCAATCATGATCCGACTGGCGAAAACCGAGGCGGCGATCGCCACCGTGGCCGGCGTATTCGGACTGACACTGCTGGTGGCCAGCGCCGTCAGCAGCTCACCTTTACGGCAGCACGCTTTAGACTTGCAATTGATCGTCATCGCTCTGGCTGCAATCAGCTACCTGGCCCTGACGATTCACAAGCCCCGCCGTCTGCAGGTCAAGTCCTCCTGAGCCGCACCTAGGCCCTTTGCTGCAACCACTGCCAGATCGCATCCAGGCAAGCCCGCCCCAGATGGAAGCTCCGTTCAGGCGACCACCCGGTTTCCGGAAGAGGTGTGATGGCTGAATCCTTGAACGGCATTTCAAGGGTCATTGCCAGACAGCCGAAGGTCTCGGCCACCCAGTCGGTGCACTTGCGCAGATCGGCACTGCCTGGCGGATCGACTGCGTAGCCTTTCTCGATCTGAAAATCGGGGCTGACGGTGGCCAGCAGATGCTTGAAAGCATCGAGTTCGGCCTGGCGCTGTTCGTTCCAACTGGCAACCCCTTCGGGGCCGGCGATGAAGTTGTAAGGCAGCTCCTCATCACCATGAACATCCAGCGAAAAATCAACACCCGTCTTTCGCATCCGCTCCACCACAGAGTGCACTTCCGGAGAAAACTCGGCTGACGGCTCGCGCCACTCACGATTGAGGTTGCGACCGTGGGCATTACAGCGCAGATGCCCACGGACCGAGCCATCGATACACATGTTGGGCACGAGGTACACCACGCCATGCTCAAGGACACGCCGGGCCACCGGATCATCCTCATCGAGCAGACGATCCAGAAAGCCCTCCACCCACCACTCGGCCATGGTCTCACCGGGGTGCTGCCGGGCGGTAATCCAGAGGCGAGCCAGACCTTCACGCTCCTCACCAATGGTCAGCAAGGTATGGGCGTGACCATCCGGCGTCGTGCACAGCGCTTCGGCGCGCACCCGCGGAGAGGCCAATGCATCAGCGATCAGTTGCCGGTGACGCTCCAGGCTGTAGGGGGCAAAGTAGGCGTATTCGACAATATCGGCCTCGGGCGTATCCTCAATGACGAGCTTTTCGCCATCGAAACGGGTTGGCACCCGACGCCAGTTGATCCGGTCTGTCGAACACACTGCATCGTAGTCTTTGAAGCCTCCAGGGTAAGAGACTTCGCCGGCATTCTCGATCACCATCCGGCAGTCCTGACCCCGGGCATCACAAACTTGAAAGTAAAACCACTGCAGGTGCTCATCGCCAGCATCGGGCCGAATTTTCAGTCGGATGCTGTCAGCCTGCTCGGCCGAAATCACCTCGATGTTGCCGCCGTCAAAGTGGTCGTGAATTCTGATGCTCATGACGTGTTTTTCTCCAGGATTGTCTTGACATAGGTGGGTCTCGATCGATCAGGCGATTATCGCAGCGAATGGCCGAGGAACGCCGATTCGATTTGGCGGAATGCACCGACTGTGGGCGCCCTGAGGTCCAGGTGCTCCCCGGAACGCGGGTGGGTCAACGCAAGCTGGACCGCATGCAGCAGCAGTCGGTGGCAGCCGAAACGTTGTCGGAACAGCCGGTTGTGGCGGCCCTCGCCGTACGTGGTGTCTCCGATGAGCGGATGAAAAAGGTGCTTGAAGTGTCGCCTGATCTGGTGCGTCCTGCCGGTTAGTGGGCAGACTTCGACCAGCGAATAGCGCGCCACCGGATATCGGCCTACCGGAACAGGCAACTCCATGGTGGCCAGCCGGCGATACCGGGTCAGTGCTGGCCTGGCCGGGCGATCCCCTTCAGTACTCAGCGGATGATCAATGAGACCATCCGACTCAACATAGCCGCGCACAACGGCCAGATACCGTTTATCAAACTCGCGCGCCATGATCTGCCGTCCCACGAGGGCCGCGGTCTCCGCATCCAGCGCGAACAGCAGAACACCTGAGGTCGCCCGGTCCAGCCGATGCAGCGGCCAGACGCGCTGGCCCAGCTGATCACGCAGCAACTGCATTGCAAACACCCGGTCCGTCCCACGGCTGGATTTGTGAACGAGCAGACCACATGGCTTATCGATGGCGCAAAGCCACCGGTCCTGAAAGAGAATCGTCAGAGGTTCGATGGCACCGCTCCGCGAATTAAACCGA
>JAZBPR010000137.1:0-15860 GCA_036351735.1 Wenzhouxiangella sp.
CTGGCCCCGTCGCTGCTTTGGGGCCGTTTGCCCGGTGCTTTTCTGGGTATGCTCGGGCTCCTCGGGATTTTTGGCCGCAGACGTTATCCAGTTGATCAGCGTCTTCGCTCGCTCGTTTCCATCCGTGTGGCCCAGCTCAACGGCTGTCACTTCTGCGTAGATCTCAATGCTTACAACTTCCTTAAAGCATCCGGCGACGAGGGCAAGGCTGCCGAAGTGGGCGATTGGCCGGCATCGGAGCGATTCACCCCCTCAGAGCGCGCGGCGCTGGCCTGGGCTGAGCGAGTGACGAGCAACTGTGCCGAAATTGACAAGAAGGCCGTCGACGAACTTCGTATGTACTACAGCGACGATGAGGTCACGGCACTGACCGCGTGGATCGGATTCCAGAATATGAGCGCCAAATTTAACGCTTCGCTCGGGGCCGAGGAGCATGGCTTTTGCGATGTGAGGCGAACACCGTGATAAAGCCGGATTGATATGATTTTATTGTATTTTGTGCGCCGCACACATAGAATAGAGCGGCTTATCTGTCCTACACTCAAGCCCTGAGGCACCGCCGTGAATCGCCATTTCCTCGATCAGATTTTTGCCGCCCGGCACATCGCCGTCATTGGCGCGAGTGACAAGGAGAATTCGCTGGGCGCGATTGTTTTTCGGAACCTGCGCGAAGCTGGATTCGAGGGCGAACTGTATCCGGTCAATCCCAATCGGGAAGAAGTGCAGGGCTTCAAGGCGTGGCCTGATGTCGCTTCGATCGACGACGATATTGATCTGGCAGTGATTACCACACCGGCGGCGACGGTTGCGGGCGTTTTGAAGCAGTGTGGCGAGGAAGGTGTTGCCGGCGCGCTTATTCTGTCTGCGGGCTTCGCAGAGCTTGGGCCGGCGGGCAGGCGCCGACAGCAAGGCCTTCTGGAAATCGCGCGCGAGTACAAAATGCGATTGATTGGCCCGAACTGTCTCGGAATCATGCGCCCGTCGCAGAAGCTCAATGCGACGTTCAGCCGACACAACGCCAAGCCTGGCAACCTGGCCCTGATCTCCCAATCCGGTGCGATTTGCACCGCTATTCTGGACTGGGCCGAAGGGCAGGGGATCGGATTCTCTGTTGTTGCTTCCACCGGTAATGCCGCTGACGTGGACTTTGGCGACCTGCTGGATTTTCTGGCCATGGATCCCGAGACGCGCAGCATCCTGCTCTACGTGGAGGGTATCCACCAGGCTCGCCCGTTCATGAGCGGTTTGCGTTCCGCTGCACGCATGAAGCCTGTGATTGTCATCAAGTCGGGGCGCCACAGCGAAGGATCAAAGGCAGCGATGTCGCACACCGGCTCGATCGTGGGGCTGGATGACGTCTTTGACGCGGCGCTTGAACGTGCCGGGGTCGTCCGGGCAGACTCAATTTACAACCTGTTTTCGGCCGCCCGCATCCTATCCAGCGGCTACCGCGCCGAGGGGAACCGTCTGGCGATCGTGACCAACGCCGGCGGACCGGCTGTGATGGCCACGGACCGGGCGGTGGAATTGGATATTCGAATGGCCGAACTGGCGCCATCCACGCTGGAAACGCTGGACAAGGCGCTGCCCGAGCAGTGGTCTCACGGCAACCCGATCGATCTTCTGGGTGACGCGGGCCCGGATCGTTATCAGGCCGCGGTGAAGGCCTGCCTGGGCGATGAGCAGGTTGATGCGCTGCTTGTCATGCTTACACCGCAGGCCATGACCGATATCGACGGGACGGCCAAAGCCGTCAGCGAACTGGCGGCCGGCAGCCGCAAGCCTGTGCTCACCTGCTGGATGGGTGATGTCCAGGTACGCGACGCGAGAGATCACTTCGCCGAGGCGCATGTGCCTCACTTCACCACGCCCGAAGCGGCCGTGGAAGCGTTTGGCTATCTCGCCGCCTATGCCAGAAACCAGCGCTTGTTGATGCAGGTGCCAGGACCGCTGACAGATCGCACGCCACCCGATCTCAAGAGCGCCAGGATGATCATCCAGAACGTGATCGCCGAGGGCCGCTCGACGCTCAGCACGCTGGAGAGCAAGGCCATCATGTCGGCATTCCGGATTCCGGTCACTGCCAGCGCGAGAGCCTCTTCTCCCAGCGAGGCGTTGGTCGCAGCGGGCGGGGTTGGTTATCCGGTTGCGATGAAAATCGATTCTCCAGACATTACCCACAAGTCCGACGTGCACGGAGTGCGCCTGAACATCAGTTCGCCGGAGCACGTGCGCAATGCCTACCTTCATATGATTGAGCAGGCCCAGAGGCTGCGGCCGGACGCTCGAATCGACGGAGTCACCATCGAGAAAATGCATGACAGCCCCTATGGCCGCGAACTGCTGGTCGGCGTTCTGCGTGATCCGATCTTTGGGCCCGTTATCAGCTTCGGTTCGGGTGGAACGCGCGTCGAGATTCTCAACGATCGTTCGGTCGCGCTGCCGCCGCTCAACCGGGTCATCATCTCCGGCATGATTGAACGAACCCGGGTTGCCCGCTTGTTGCAGGAGTTCCGAAACATGCCGGCCGTTGACTTGAAGGCGCTGGAGAAAGTGCTGCTGAGGGTTTCCGAGATGGTTTGTGAGCTCCCTGAAATCAAGGAGATGGACATCAATCCTCTGATTGTCGATGAACGTGGATTGATGGCCGTGGACGCACGAATTTCAGTGGGCCATCCCGATACCGCAATTGGTCGGTACGAACACATGGCGATTCATCCGTATCCAGCCCAGTTGGTGCGGCAGGTCCAGATGCCGGACGGTGTGATGCTGACGATTCGTCCGATCCGACCGGAAGATGCCGAAATCGAGCGGGAGTTCGTCCGCAACCTCTCGCCCCAGTCGAGATATTTCCGGTTCATGCAGGCGGTCAGCGAATTGACCCAGGCCATGCTGGTCCGGTTCACGCAGATCGACTACGACCGTGAAATGGCCTTGATCGCCGTCAAGGATAACGATGACGGGACTGAAACGCAGGTCGCTGTTGCTCGCTATACCGTCAACCCTGACAAGGACAGCTGTGATTTCGCGCTAACGGTCGCTGATGACTGGCAGGGTCGCGGGATCGGCTCCCGCCTGATGCGTGAACTGATGGACGTAGCCCGGTCCCGCGGACTTTCCGTGATTGAGGGAGAAGTGCTGGGCGATAACCACAACATGCTGTCGCTGATGGAACGGCTGGAATTCGGAATCCGGACTGATCCCGACGATGCAAGTCTGCGGCGAGTGCGTAAACCGCTGCACTAGTCGGCTATTGCCTGATAATCAGTAGCCGCAAGAGCGGTCAATGGGATCCAGGGGGCCCTGGCCTGCGAGAACCTGGCGATAGCTCTCGATGATCAAATCAGCGGCCTCGCTATCAGCTGTCACGCTGGCGCAATGAGGGGTCACGGTGATTTTTGGGTGGGTCCAGAACGGATGCTCACTGGCCAGCGGCTCCTGCTCGAAAACGTCAAGGATGGCGCCGCCGAGGTTTGCAGAATCAAGCGCCTGCACCAAATCTTTTTCAACCAGGTGAGCGCCCCGCCCGACGTTTACAACAACCGCGTGGGGTTGCATCCGCGCGAATAACTGGCCGTCCAGAATTCCCCGGGTCTCCTCGGTGAGTGGTAACAGGCAGATCAGATAGTCAGCCCATGTCGCCAACTCATGCAGCCCTGAGCGTCCCGTTTTAACGCTTGGATCCGGCAAATTGCTGCCGCTCCGATTGAAGGCCTGTACGGGCGCACCCAGGAGTCTGAACGCGTCGAGGGCTGCTTGACCCATTTTCCCAAGCCCCATGAGGCCAATGTTTGGCGGTCTGTGCGGTGTCCAGGGTGCCCAGAGGCCTTCGTGCTGCTGTCGCCTGAACTCGGGCAGGCGTCGCCAGTGCAGAAAAACTTGCGCCACGAGATAGGCCGCCATGTCGCTGGCCAGCCTTGGCCCTGCAAGTCGACCCACCGGAATCTGCCTCGGCAAGTCTGGATCCGACATCAGGTGTTCGGCCCCGGCTCCGAAGGAAGTGACGGCTTTGAGGTTGGTGAGTTGTCCTAGTAGTCCCGGAGGATGGCGCCACAAGACGGCAAAATCGATCTCGTGAGTCGGACCTGTCTCAGGCCAGATCCGGAAATCAAGGTTCGGTGCCTTTCGATGAAGTTCTGAACTTAGGTTTGAAAGATTACGGTCTGGTATGGCGAGCAAGATTGCCATCGTGATCTGACGCAAAGAGTTTGAGGGTGCCGGACACCATATCGGCAAAAGCCGGCGGTGTCAGCATTGGTCAATCGCACACCGGCATCTTGATGACGCGGCGCTAGACTAGAGCCATGCAGACGCCATCTGATTTTCTTGCGGCCGTGGGCCGGACGCCGCTGATCCGACTGCGTGGAGCGTCGGAAATCACAGGCTGTGAAATTCTGGGAAAGTGTGAGTTTATGAACCCCGGCGGCTCGGTCAAGGACCGCGCGGCGAAGTTCATGCTTGAAGACGCGCTGGCTGCCGGCAAGATCGAGAAGGGTGGAGTGGTCGTGGAGGGCACGGCAGGCAATACCGGGATCGGTTTGACGTTGGCGGGCAACGCGCTGGGATTGAAGACCATCATCGCGATGCCTGACACGCAGTCCAGTGAAAAGAAGGCGGCTCTCCGGAGCATGGGCGCGGAATTGCGGACTTATCCCGCCGTTCCCTACAAAAACCCCGATAACTACGTTCATCAGGCCCGTCGCCTGGCCGAGCAGCTTGATAGCCCGCACGGCGTGTTCTACGCCAATCAGTGGGACAACCTTTCGAACCGAGGGGGACACATGCGTTCCACGGCGCCCGAAATCTGGACGCAGACTCAGGGTGCCATCGATGGCTTCATTTGCGCGGTGGGTACTGGAGGAACGCTGGCAGGCATGTCCATGTGGCTGAAGGAAAAAAAGCCCGATGTGGTCATTGGTGCCGCCGATCCGGACGGTGCGGCCATCTACAACTGGGTCAAGTACGGAGAAATGCGATCGAGCGGAAGTTCGATCACTGAAGGCATTGGCCAGAACCGTGTCACCGGAAACCTCGACGGGGCGGTGATTGACGAGGCATTCAACATTCCTGACCAGGAGTTGGTGCCGATTTTATGGGACTTGACCTCCCGCGAGGGCCTGTATGTCGGAGCATCCAGCGCGATCAACGTGGCCGGTGCCATTCGGCTTGCGCGAGAACTTGGGGCCGGAAAGACCATCGTCACGATTCTGTGCGATTCGGCCGCGCGATACGCCTCCAGATTGTTTGACCCGGATTTCTTGACCAGGAAGGGTTTACCGCTTCCGCCCTGGCTGCAAAAGCAGTCGGGCTAGGGGGTCACTCTCGCTCGGCGTCGAGGTCTGGCTGGGTAAAGAAAAAGCCCTGGAAGTATTCAACGCCGTGGTCCTGCAGCCAGGACAATTCGTCGACCGTTTCGACTCCGCCCGCGATCAGTTTGATGCCGAGGTCGTGTGCAAGGCTCAGACAAGCGCGAACCACGGCCTGGCGGGGTCGTGACTGTTCAATGTTGGCGACCAGTGCCCGATCGAGCTTGATCATGTCGGGCTGGAACGCGGCCAATGCCAGAAGATCGGCGTGATTGAGACCCACGTTGTCGGCCAGTGTGCGCAGCCCGGCGGCCTGCAGTTCCCGTCGAATTTCAGACAGTTGCCGTCGCGTGCCCAGGCGCGTCAGGCCCGCGATCTCGAGAACGATCCTGTCGCTGTCGAAGCGGAAGCGTCGTGCCATGTGGTGAATGACTTCGCTGACCAGGTTGACGTTGGAGGTGCGAATCTCGGCGCAGTTCAGGTGCAGGTCCTGTTCGATCTCGACACGTGCGGCGGCTTCAAGCGCTCTGATTCTGCAGGCCTGATCAAAGTCGAAGCGATCTGCTTGAGAGATCCTGCTGATGACCGTAGCGGCAGGCTCTCCCGCCAGGCCCCGAACCAGCGCTTCAAAGGCGACAACTTCAAGTTCGCGCGAGTCGAGAATGGTCTGGAAGGCAAACTGGATGTCCGTGCCGACCAGTTCCTCACAGCGCTGGATGTGGCCATTGAGGTCATCGGCAGGCAGTGACCGGGATTTTGAGTGTTCGTTCATGCAGCCCTAGCGCCCGATTGTCGACGTAGCAAACTTGTCATCATACAACCTTGTTTAGCATCCGTTGGTCTGCGGCCATTGCCTGCTTCTTCAAAGTCTCAGGCTCGCCAGATTGTTTTCTGGAAGATCATCCAGATCACCAACACCGCAACGGCTAGTCCGAGCATCGGTTGATGGCTTGCCCCAAAGCGCTGTATCCCGATCATGATCATCACACACCCCAGCCCAATGAGTGCAGAGATGATCACCGGATGCTGCTTTTGGTCAGTTCTTGGCGGGAACAGGACAAAGGTCATCGGAGCCAGTGCACACAGCAAAAGTCCGATTGAAATCATCAGCGGCGTTTCGGCTTTGAGAATTTGCACAATCGCGAATGCGGCCATCCCTGCCAGGCCGATGAGCAGGAGTCTGGCAATGATCTGCTTCCTGCTAAATGTCACGACAAACTCCACCACATCAATGCCGGCGCCAGCGGAAAAAACGTTCGGCCCAGGCGAGGGCGGTCTCAGGCGCATGGGCTTTCTTCCATTCCCCAGCGGCATACTTGTTGCCTTCGCTCCAGGTCGGGTAAACGTGGATGGTTCCCAACAGCTTGTTCAGACCCAGACCATGCTTCATCGCCAGGACAAACTCGGGCAGCATCTCCCCAGCGCGCGAACCGACCAATGTGGCACCGAGAATCCGGTCCTTGCCTGTTTCTGTCAGGACCTTGACGAAGCCATAGTCCTCGTCCTCGGCGATCGCCCGGTCAAGATCGTCCAGACCGTAGCGGGTCACCTCGAACGCAACATCCCGGGATAGCGCCTCTTGCTCGTTCAGGCCCACCCTGGCAACTTCCGGATCGGTGAAGGTGACCCAGGGGATGACACGGTAGTCGGTCTGGAAAGACCAGAAGGGCCGAACCAGTGCGTTGACTGCAGCAGTCCAGGCCTGGTGGGCGGCGACGTGAGTGAACTGATATGGCCCGGCCGCGTCTCCGCAGACATAGATGTTCGGGAAGTTGGTTGACTGCATGCCATCGGCATCGATCAAGCCTTGATCGCCAATACGGACTCCCAATTCTTCCAGACCGAATCCGGTGATCCGCGCTTTTCGGCCCAGCGCGATGAGCAACTGGTCAAAATCAAAGCGAAGTTCTTCACCGTCGCGTTCGCAGATCAGCTGGTTGCCGTGATCAACCCGAACCGCCTTGCAGCGGGTTGCGGCGTGGATTCCTTCACGCTCGAAGTGTTGTCCAAGCAGCTGACCTACGTCTGTGTCCTCGCGCGGCAGAAGTTGCTCGCTCATCTCGACGATGGTGACGGCAGAGCCCAGCCTCGCAAACGCCTGGGCCAGTTCGCAGCCAATAGGACCGCCGCCAAGGACGACCAGCCTTTTCGGCAGCCTGTCGAGGTCCCAAAGCGTGTCGCTGGTTAGATGCCCTGTCTCCTCCAGCCCCGGCAGTTGGGGCACCAGAGGCTCTGCCCCGGTGGCGAGCACAATCGCGCGGGCGGTCAAGGTCTGGCCGTTGACTTCGACTGACCACGGCGAGCGCAGTCGGGCCTCTCCTTCGATGACATCCACACCCATGTTTCGATAGCGCTCGGGCGAGTCGTGTGGTTCGATTTTCTCGATGACGCGTCGCACGCGCGCCATGACTTGCTTAAAGTCGATCTCCGGGCTGAGCTTGGCTATGCCGTAGCGTTCGCTGTCACGCGCTTCGGCAACAAGACGGGCTGTGCGGATCAATGCTTTTGATGGCACGCAGCCGGTGTTCAGGCAGTCTCCGCCCATCTTGTTCTTCTCAATCAAGGCCACCTTTGCCCGAACAGTTGCCCCGATATAGGCCGACACCAGGCCTGCCGCACCGCCTCCGATCACGAGCAGGTTGTAATCGAATTTTTTGGGTTTGGCGTAGGGTTTGAAAACCTTTCTAGCCTGAATCCATTGCGTCAGCTTGCGCAGAACCAACGGGGTCAGCCCGAGTAGTGCAAAGGCACCGATCAGTCCTGGAGACAGAATGTCGGACGTTTTTTCGATCTGAGCCAGTTGGGTACCGGCATTGACGTAAACGAGGGTGGCCGGCAGCATACCGATTTGACTCACCCAGTAGAACGTGCCGGTTTTGATCGGTGTCAGCGCCATGACCAGGTTGATGACCCAGAACGGGAATGCGGGTACCAGGCGGAGCGCCAGCAGGTAGAATGCGCCGTCACGTTCTATCCCTTGATTGATCGCGGCCAGCCGTCGTCCAAAGCGTTTCTGAACGGCGGTCTGGAACAGAAATCGGGCAGCGAGAAACGCAAGCGTGGCGCCAATCGTGCTGGCAAATGAGACGACGATCGTCCCGAGAAAAACACCAAAGAGAGCGCCGGCGGCCAAGGTCAGGATCGCGGCACCGGGAATCGACAGCGCCGCCATCAGAATATAGATGCCCGCGAATAGTCCGGTCACCAGCAGCTGGTTCTGGTCGGTGAAGACGGCCAGGCTCTCGCGCTGTGCCTGCAGGGCCGACAGATTGAAATACTGTCCGAGATCAAGCGCAAAAAATGCGGTGATGGCGGCGGCCAAGACGGCAAGTAGAAAAAATCGGGCAAGTACTTGTTTAATCATTTAAAACCTTCTCAGGACCACGCAAGGGTCACGCGATCGATGTTGGCTAGGTCCCGGTGAGTCGTGCTGCCTTTAAGGCCGGAGTCCGTCATCAACTGTCTGATTGCCGCACCCTGATCATAGCCGTGCTCGATGATCAGCACGCCACCAGGGATGAGTTGCGTTCTTGCCTCCCCGATCAGTCGCTTGATCAAATCGAGTCCATCCGCACCGGCGCTGAGCGCAAGTTGGGGTTCAAAGCGCAAATCACCCTGACGCAGATGTGGGTCATCATGCGCCACATAGGGCGGATTGCTGACGATGCAATCGAATTGTTGCGTTCGCACCGATGCCAGTAGATCGCTTTGCATGATTTTGATCCTGTCCAGTCCTAGCGTCGTGGCGTTGGCTGAGCAGACTTCCAGCGCTTCGGCGGATTGATCCAGAGCCGTCATACTCCACTCCGGGCGCTCGGCAGCCAGCGTTAGTGCAATGCAGCCGGATCCGGTGCCGACATCCACGACCCGAGCCTCAGGCGCCTTGACATGCTCCAGTGCCAGGTCGACAACGAGTTCAGTTTCCGGTCGGGGGATCAGTACAGCCGGATTGACCATGAATTCCCTGCCGTAGAATTCCCGATATCCGAGGATGTAGGCGATGGGTTCACCGGCGCTGCGTCGTTCCACCAAACGTTCAAACGCCTGTTGATCGGATCGATCGATCTGGCTTGCCCCGCGGGCATAAAGCCACGCGCGCGGCTGGTCGAGGGTGACGCCTAAGAGAATCTCCGCTTCCAGCCGGTCACCCAGTTTCAGCGCCGCATCGCGCAGGATGACGTTGATCAGCGCCATCCTTTCACCCTGCGAGAGAGGGTCGGGGTGCTAGTCTTGCCGGCTATTTTTCTGACGACTCGGAACAGATGGCCTGGAACAACCGGATGCATGCTTGGAGTGTATGCCTTTTTTTCGTCTTGAGTACGCCGATACTCGCGGCAGAGGACGAGCAAAAAGACCACAGCAACCACAGTGAGGCTGTTCAGGCCAACGACCGGATTAGCGTGACGACCAGCCGGCTTGAGCGCGATGTGCTTGATACGCCGCTTGCCGTGACCTCGGTCGGCGAGGATGCGTTGCAGGCCGGCAGACAGCAGCTCCAGCTTGAAGAAGGTCTGAATCGGGTGCCGGGCGTCTTTTTCCAGAACCGCTATAACTTTGCCCAGAACCAGCGCATCGCAATTCGTGGCTTTGGCGCCCGCTCACCCTTTGGGATCCGCGGCATCCGGCTGCTTGTCGATGGATTTCCCGAAACGCTGCCCGATGGCCAGGCGCAAGTGGATGGCATTGACCTGGAATCGCTCACTTCAGCAGAAATCCTGCGCGGCCCAAGCTCAGCCTTGCATGGCAACGCTTCGGGTGGGGTCATCAGCCTCCAGACCGAGGATGGACAGGGCTTGGAGTCATCCGCTGAAGCCAGAGCCTCCTTTGGCGAGTTTGGTTTTCAACGCTTGGGAGTCCGAGGCGGGGGACAGTTCGAGGACTGGAACGCCTACCTCAGCGCCTGGGACTTGAGCTACGACGGTTATCGAGAGCAGAGCCGAACTGAAAAGCGCCTATTGAATGCCCACTTGGGACGTCAGCTGGACGCTGATCGAAAGTTCAGCCTAGTCCTGACTGCTCTGGACCAGCCACGCGGTGAAGACCCCTCGGCGCTCACGCGAGATCAGGTTGCCCAGGATCGGCGGGCCGCCGGCGGACAGGCGGTTCAGGTCGATTCACGTCAGATGGTTGAACAATATCGCCTGGGCGTTCGCTATGAAGACGGGGATGCACTGAAGGGCCGGATCAGCGCTTATGCGTTCGTGGCCAACAGAGATTTTTTCCAGCAGTTGCCGAGCTTCTTTTTTCCGAGCCTGATCGAGTTCGACCGCGACTTCCTCGGTGGGGGCGCTCAGTACATCGGAAACCTGCGTATCGGTGCCAGATCGGCGACCTACACCGTGGGTCTGGATCTCGCTCGCCAGCGAGACGACCGGCAACGCTTCACCGTCTCGCCTTCAGGGCAGCGTCGTGATCAGACGCAGAATGAACTCCAGCGCGCCGATAATCTCGGTGTGTTCGCCCAGATCGATCTGGCGCTGAATGATCAATGGAGCGCCGTTACCGGGCTCAGGCATGACCGCGTCGAACTGGATATTGAGGATCGATTTTCTCAAGGTCTCGGCAGCGGAGAGCGCAGCTTTGATGAGACAAGCTGGACAGCTGGGTTGAATTATCGGATCAGCGGCAGCCAGCAGTTGTATTTCAACGCGGGTACCGCGTTTGAGACACCCACCTTTACCGAGATCAAGGACGCTGCCGGCGGCGTCGGCTTCAGTCAAAGCATTGAGCCTCAACTGGCCCGGAATATCGAACTGGGGTATCGCCTGCGCCGCGGTGAACGTACGAGTCTGGATCTGACCGCCTTCCGGGTCTCTACACGCGACGAAATTGTCATCATATCGGCCATTGACGGCCTGAACCTCTTCGACAATGCTGGGAAAACAACGCGTGACGGTATCGAAGTCGCATTGCAGCACGACTGGACCGAGCGCTTGAGTTTCAACGCCGCTTATACCTATTCACGCTTCCGCTTTGATGCATTTCAGGACGGATCTGATGTTTTCGACGGCAATCGTATGCCGGGATTGCCTGAGCATGTTCTATTCGCCGAGCTTACTTGGCGCAGCGCCCTGGGCAGTTACGCCATCGTCGATGCACTGATGGTCAGCGATCTGTTTGCCGACAATGCGAACACTGAGCGGGTCTCTGGATACGTCATTGTGAATGTTCGGGTTGGCAGGGTGATTAAGTTGGGTGGATCCGATCTGGAGGTCTTTGCCGCACTCAACAACCTGACCGATCGTGAGTACTTTAGTAACGTCCGGGTCAATGCAAACCGGGGCGCGTACTACGAACCCGCACCTGGCAGGAACCTTTTCGGCGGCATTCGACTGCGTTTTTGATTAGTCTGGCGTCCGTCTTTTCCCCAGGGTCGGCACGTGATCTCAGCCATTAGGGGGAGTTCCCTTGAAACTCGCTCGGTCGGCCAACTGCTTCTGCCACCGCCGGCAGTTAGACCGGTTTTCAGGGATGGCTAACCGAATGCCCCAGCCCGCAAACTCCATGGTCACCCAGGCGGTGATGTCGGCCAGGCTGAAAAAATCTCCAGCCAGAAATTCGGTCTTTGCGAGCAGATGATCTAGATCTTCAAGAAACCACTCGTAGCGTTGCTTGCCCCGTTGGGAAAGCTCGGGGATCTGTTCAACAGCTCTTGGGCCTGTCAGCGCGCGATGTCTCATGGCCTTTGAGCGGTTGCGAAAGCCTTCCATAACGGCAAGCAGACCGTTTGTTTCGACCCAGTGATTGCGTTCCAGCACCAAAGCGCGCTGAAGCGGGTCTGAGCCCATGAGCGGAGGGTCGGGCTGCCGTTCTTCCAGATATTGGCAAATCGCAATCGGCTCCACGAGACACGTGTCGTCGTCCAGGACCAGAGCCGGTACTGTGAGTGCTGGATTAATTTGTGCAAACGCGGCCCTCAGATGGTCGCCAGCGCCAAGATCGACCGTTTCCTCGGGAATTTGCATGCCTTTTTCGGCGAGGAACAGGTGGACTCGGCGCGGACTCGGTGCTGCGGGATAGGTGTAGAGTTTCATGCTGTCAGAAGATATACCATGGACAGATTGCAATGCTTCTAAGGCCTTAGGTTTTCTAGAATGAATCGGAAATTTCGCTCGAACCTACCCGGCACTGATCTGGACTTCTTCGATGCTCGATCAGCCGTTGATTCTCTCCACCAGGGAGCGTGGGCGAAACTGCCCTATGTTTCAAGAGTTTTGGCCGAAAATCTTGTCCGGCGCTGTCCGCCCGACAGTCTGAACGCCAGTCTCGAGCAGATCATTCATCGCAAGCGGGATCTCGATTTCCCATGGTTTCCGGCGCGAGTGGTTTGCCACGATATTCTGGGGCAGACCGCGCTGGTGGATCTGGCGGGCCTGCGCGACGCGATCGCAGAAAAAGGGGGCGATCCTGCCAAGGTCAATCCTGTTGTACCTGTGCAGCTGATCGTCGACCACTCGCTGGCCGTGGAACATGCCGGATTTGAAAAAGACGCTTTCCAGAAGAACCGCGAGATCGAGGAGCGTCGGAACGCGGATCGCTTTGATTTCATCAACTGGACGCGCGAGGCCTTCGATAACGTCGACGTGATTCCTCCCGGAAACGGCATCATGCATCAGATCAATCTGGAGCGGATGTGCAGCGTCGTTGAGGTTCGTGACGGCGTCGCCTTTCCCGATACGCTGGTGGGCACAGATTCCCATACCCCGCATGTTTGCGCGCTCGGAGTGATCGCCATTGGCGTCGGCGGGCTTGAAGCGGAGAATGTGATGCTTGGGCGTGCCTCCTACCTGCGACTGCCTGACATTGTCGGCGTTGAGTTGAGTGGCAAACCCGCGCCCGGCATTACTGCTACAGATATTGTTCTGGGACTCACCGAGTTCCTGCGCCAGGAGCGGGTTGTCGGTGCCTGGCTGGAGTTCTTCGGCGAGGGTGCCCGGGCCCTCACCGTGGGTGATCGAGCCACCATTTCCAATATGACGCCCGAATATGGTGCAACGGCTGCCATGTTTCATATTGACGAGCAGACCATTGACTACCTCAAGCTGACCGGGCGCGAGGAAGCAAATATAGAATTGGTGGAGCACTATGCCCGGCATACCGGGCTATGGGCAGACGACATTGAAGGTGCTGACTACGAGCGCGTGTTGCATTTCGACTTGTCGACCATCCAGCGCAACATCGCCGGACCGTCCAGTCCGCACAAAAGAGTGGCGACTGCCGATCTGGTCAGCAGCGGTATTGCAGGGCCTTACCAGTTGCCGGACGATGGCTCCATGCCTGACGGCGCTGTCATTATCGCGGCGATCACCAGCTGCACAAACACCTCCAATCCGCGCAACGTCATTGCTGCTGGTTTGCTGGCAAAAAAGGCGAATGCCCTGGGCCTGACCCGAAAGCCCTGGGTCAAGTCATCCTTTGCGCCGGGTTCCATCGCCGTGCGGTTGTATCTTGAAGAGGCGGGGTTGCTGCCGGAATTGGAAAAACTGGGGTTCGGGATTGTGGCCTTTGCCTGCACGACCTGTAACGGCATGAGCGGTGCGCTGGATCCGAAAATTCAGCAGGAGATCATCGATAAGGGTCTCTACTCGGTTGCTGTGCTTTCCGGGAACCGTAATTTCGACGGCCGTATTCATCCTTATGCCAAGCAGGCTTTTCTGGCGTCGCCGGCGCTGGTTGTTGCCTATGCCATCGCCGGATCCGTCCGATTCGATATAGAGAAAGACGTTCTTGGACACGATTCCGAAGGCCACCCGGTCACGCTGAAAGACTTGTGGCCGAGTGATGAGGAAATTGACGCTATCGTGGCCTCCAGCGTCAAGCCTGAGCATTTCCGTAAGGTGTACGAGCCGATGTTTGGCGAGAAATTCAAGCGCATCAAGAAGGTTGATCCGCTCTACGATTGGCGTGAGGCCAGCACTTATATCCGCAGGCCCCCGTATTGGGAAGGCGCGCTTGCAGCCGAGCCGACGCTGACCGGTATGCGTCCCTTGGCCATTCTGGGCGACAACATCACCACCGATCACCTGTCTCCGTCGAACGCGATTCTGCCCAACAGCGCAGCAGGCGAATATTTGGCCAAAATGGGCTTGCCCGAAGAGGACTTCAATTCCTATGCCACGCATCGCGGCGATCACCTGACCGCCCAGCGCGCGACCTTTGCCAATCCCAGACTGATCAACTACATGGCAGTCGTGGATGGCGAAGTGAAGCAGGGCTCGCTGACCCGTCTTGAGCCCGACGGCAAGGTCATGCGGATGTGGGAGGCGATTGAGACCTACATGGCGCGCCGGCAGCCGTTGATCGTGATTGCCGGCAAAGACTACGGCCAGGGCTCATCACGCGACTGGGCGGCCAAAGGCGTGCGTCTGGCTGGAGTTGAGGCCATCGTGGCCGAAGGCTTCGAGCGGATTCACCGCACTAACCTGATCGGCATGGGCGTATTGCCGCTGGAATTTAAAGACGGACACAGCCGCAAGTCGCTCAACTTGGACGGCAGCGAGATCTTTGACGTCAAGGGCAGCCCGACCCCTGGCGCTAAGCTGACGCTGCTCATTCACCGTGTTGGCGGAGAAACGCTGGAAGTGCCGGTGGGCTGCCGACTCGATACCGCTGAAGAAGTCTCGGTGTACGAAGCTGGCGGGGTGCTGCAGCGATTCGCCAAGGACTTCCTCGAGCAGCCTGAAGCGGCCTGAGGGCGAGTGTCATGACTTTTCCTCCGCAGATCAACATACCGGCCACCTATATGCGTGGTGGTACCAGCAAGGGGGTGTTTTTCCGCCTCCAGGATTTGCCACAACACACTCAAGAGCCCGGTCCAGCGCGTGACGCCTTGCTGCTTCGAGTCATCGGATCACCTGACCCTTATGGCAAGCATACCGATGGGATGGGGGGTGCGACATCCAGCACCTCAAAGGTGGTCATCTTGTCTAGATCCGAAAAAGCCGATCACGATGTGGATTACCTGTTTGGGCAGGTCGCCATCGACAAGCCGGTGATCGACTGGTCAGGCAACTGCGGGAATCTGACTGCGGCCGTGGGTTCATTCGCGATCAGCAACGGACTAGTCGATCAGCAGCGCGTGCCCGAGCATGGCATCTGCCAGGTGCGCATCTGGCAGGCCAACATTGCGCGCACCATCATTGCCCACGTGCCGATCACGAATCGGCAGGTTCAGGAAACCGGCGATTTTGAACTCGACGGGGTCACGTTTCCGGCGGCCGAAGTGCAGATCGACTTTCTCTCGCCCACGGGTGATGAGCCTGTCCTGCCAACGGGCAGGGTGGTCGATGAGTTTGAGGCGCCCGGTTTTGGCGTTTTAAAGGCGACCTTCATCAGCGCCGGCATCCCGACCATTTTCGTCAACGCGGCTGACATCGGTTTCTCGGGCGTTGAGTTGCAGTCAGACGTCAACGAAAATCAGGAGTTGCTGGCCCGTTTGGAGCAGCTGCGCGCACACGGCGCCGTTGCCATGGGATTGATTGATGATGTCAGCCAAGCTGCAGAGCGCCAGCACACCCCAAAACTGGCCTGGGTTTCGCCACCGGCTGAATACAC
>JAZBPR010000138.1:0-17524 GCA_036351735.1 Wenzhouxiangella sp.
TCCGGGCCCATACGAAAAAAGCCCCTTTGAACCAGGGGCTTTTTCCGAGTTTCTCAAAAAACCTGGTAGCGGGGGCAGGATTCGAACCTGCGACCTTCGGGTTATGAGCCCGACGAGCTGCCAGACTGCTCCACCCCGCAATCGAGCCAGTGATTATACACAAATCTTCCGGAGACTGACAAGGAAACCGTCTTCAATGAGTCAATTCCCAGGGCGAATTTTCTCCAGCACGCCCTGCAATTGTGCTGGCCGAATTTTGCCGACTCTCAGGCGTAGTTGACGCCGAAGCGCTTATCCTTTCGGTCTATCACCCATACGAGTACACGAGGGAAAAACACAGCATGAATGTTTTGATCACCGGCAACAGCAGCGGGCTTGGGCTTGGCTTGACCGAAGCCCTGATGGATCAGGAGGCCATCGTCTGGGGCTTGAGCCGTCGCGGCTGTCCTCTGAAATCTCGGTTTGATGATGTCATTCGCGATCAAACGCAGGATCTGGGGCAGCTTTCGACTGTCCAGGATGCTCTGGAATCCCTGCTATCCGATTGTCTTCGGCTCGACCTGGTGATCCTCAACGCCGGCATTCTGGGCCGCATTCAAGAGATGCATCAAACCGATGTCCATGACCTGGAACATCTGATGCGGGTCAACGTCTGGTCCAACAAACTGATTCTCGATTGGCTGATCGAGCGGCAGATTCCGGTTCGTCAGGTCGTTGCTATTTCGTCCGGCGCTGCTGTGAACATGAATTTTGGATGGGGCGGGTATTCCATCTCAAAGGCGGCACTGAACAACCTTGTGCAGATCTATGCCCACGAGATGCCGGACACGCACCTGACTGCTCTCGCACCCGGTCTGGTCGATACCGATATGCAGGCCTACCTTTGCGGCGAGGTCGACAGCGAAGAATTTCCATCCGTCCAGAAACTCAAGGATGCGCGCGGTAGCGACGACATGCCAAGTGCCCGGCAAAGCGCCGAGGCGATCCTTGGTCTGCTGGATTCACTCAGGGATGACCATCCCTCAGGTGCTTTCGTTGACGTCAGAAGTCTCTAGTCGGTCACGCGGTTAGCCATTGCTCGGATCAGCGTCTCCCAGGGAAGCAGGGCGTTCTTAACCCGCGCCGGAAAGCCTGCCACGGCGCGCAGATGGTTGAGATCCCCAAGTGCCGGGTCGTCTTTCATGGCCTGATGCTCCAGCAAGGCCTTGAAGCGCTGGCTTGCGCGCGCGGCCTCAGCGCAACTCTTTCCGACGACCCACTGCATCAGCATGGATGCGCTGGCCTTGGTCACCGCGCAGGCCTCTCCTGAGAATCTCGCGTCTTGAACCACATCGCCCTCAATTGCCAGCTCAATCAACACGTTATCCCCGCATAGCCCATCGATGCCGCGGGACGAATGGGTCACCTGCGGCAAACGGCCGAAGCCGACCGGATCCCGGTTATGCGCGAGAATAATCTGCTGGTAAAGCTCGTCGAGCGCCATGGGCCCGATAGTTTACGCGCGGAGGCGAGTCAGGCCAGCATCTGACTGGCTTGTTCGAGGCCGTTCAGGAACACATCGATTTCCGAATGGAGGTTATAGGCCGCGAAAGAAACTCTCGCTGTCGCCGGCACGCCAAAGAACTGCATCACCGGCATTGCGCAATGATGTCCGGTTCTCAGGGCCACGCCGTGATGGTCAATGATGGTTCCGATGTCGTTGGGATGGGCGCCTTCAAGCGTGAACGACACTACGGGTCCCTTGTTGGCTGCCTGCCCGATGATAGTCAACCCCGGAATTTGCCCCATCTTCTGTGTCGCAAGGTCAAGCAGGCTCTGTTCATGCGCCTTGATCCGGTCGACACCAGTTTGTTCCAACCAGCGGATAGCGGCACCCATACCAATGGCTCCGGAGATGTTGGGCGTGCCCGCTTCAAAACGATGTGGGATCTCGTTGTAGGTTGTCTTTTCAAATGTGACCCACTGGATCATCTCGCCACCTCCCTGCCAGGGCGACATGTCTTCCAGCAAGGCTTCGCGGCCCCAAAGGGCACCGATACCTGTCGGGCCGTACATTTTGTGACCCGACAGGCAATAGAAATCACAGCCCAGCGCTTTGACATCCACAGCCTCGTGCGGGGTTGCCTGCGCACCATCGACCAGTACCGGGATGTCGTGTTTATGCGCCATGGCGCAAATCTCAGCCACCGGATTGACCGTTCCTAGGGCGTTGGAAACATGCACCACCCCGATCAGCCGGGTCCGTTCGCTGATCAACGCGGCCATCTCATCGAGGCATAACTCTCCGCGATCGTTGATCGGAGCCACTTTCAGCTCAGCACCGGTCCGTTCGCACAGCAACTGCCAGGGAACGATATTGGCGTGGTGCTCCATATGGGTAATCAGAATCTCATCACCCGCGTTGATCCGCGGCGCCAAGTAGGCATTGGCCACCAGATTGACGGCCTCAGTGGTGCCGCGGGTAAATACGATCTCGCGCTCGGAGTCGGCGTTCAGAAAGCGCCGCACGTCTTCTCTAGACTGCTCGAAAGCTTCAGAGGCCTCTACCGACAATTGATGAACGCCGCGATGGACGTTGGCGTTGTAACGCCGGTAAAAGTCGTCCATCGCCTCAATCACCATCAGCGGTCGCTGGACCGTCGACGCATTATCAAAGTAGACCAGCGGTTTGCCATGCACTTCACGCGTCAGCACCGGGAACTGATCGCGCAGAGCCATTACATCGAGTTGTTCCCGGATGCGCGGCGGCGAGTCTTCCAGAGCTGGCGAGTGTCCCATCAAAGCACCCGATGCAATTCGTTGGTCAGCCATTCCCGCAGATCAGCGATCTCCAGTGTCTCCAGCGGGGCCGCGGCAAAGCCAAACTTCAGCAGAGCCATCGCCTCGTCCGCAGGGAGCCCACGTGAACGCAGGTAGAACAGAGCTGAGTCTTCCAGTTGACCGATAGTGGCGCCGTGGCTGGCAGTCACTTCTTCAGCGTAGATTTCCAGTTCCGGCTTGGTGTTGATACGTGCGTTCTCGCTCAGCAAGAGATTGGCGGTATTGAGATCAGAATGACTGTCGTCAGCGCCACGCTGAATGTGGATCCGGCCGTTGAACACACCGACCCCACTGCCATCGGCGAGGATCCGGAAGGACTCGCGGCTGTTGGTGTGGCCGACTTCATGATCGATCGCGGTATGCCAGTCCACATGTTGCTTGGAATCCACATACGCCACGCCGTCAATCTCGCCGTTGGCGCCGGCCTCAAGCAGGTGAACGGCCAGATCCTGACGAACCAGTCTGCCGGCAAGTTCAAGTGCGTGGCAGCGGTAGTCCCCATCCGCAGAAACGTTGACGCGCGTGCGCTGAACCCAGATCGAATCTGCATTTCGGCGTTGGATGATGTGTCGCAACTGGGCACCACGTCCGACATGAATGTCCTGCACGATATTGATCAGCCCCGCACCGTAATCACGCTGCTGCTCGATCAAAACAGCGCTGGCGCCATCAGCCACCTCGATCTTCAGTCGCGGATGGACGCCGGCGCGAAAAGCCTCGGATAAGGTCGTCGCCAACACCAGCGGCTTCTCGACCTCTCCGGCAATCACCAGCTTCCAGGCCTGGTCGAAGCGGGCCAGATTAAGCCAGGCCATAGCATCGGCCCGATCGCCGTAGTCGACATTGACCAATTCCGACGGGTCCAACGGTTCCAGATAGACGCCCTCGGGTAGATCCAAAGACGCGTCATCCAGCAAGCCGTTGTCAAAACGAATAATGCAGGCTTCAAAGGGCAGCGTCTTCGGCTCGACAGACCCGATATCCGAACCACCCTCCAGCTCTCTCTTTTCGAGCACTCGAAGCGAGGTGTACTTCCAGGCCTCGGTCTTCAGGTCTGGAAACCCATGCGTCATCAGCCGCTGCCGCGCACGCCGACGGATTCCAACATATTGGTCATCGATCAGATCAGCTTCGGGCGCTAGTTGTTCAAGCATGGAAGACATGATCAGGCAGCGCTCTCTTCTTCAAGAAATGCATAGCCCTCGGCTTCCAGTCGCTCAGCAAGCTCCTGGCCACCGCTTTCCACGATGCGACCGCCGGCCAGGACATGAACCCGATCAGGGGTGAGGTAATCCAGCAGCCGCTGGTAGTGGGTGATGACCAGGAAAGAACGCTTGCCATCCCGCTGAGCATTGATGCCTTCAGCAACCAGCTTCAAGGCATCGATATCCAGCCCGGAATCGGTTTCATCCAGAACCGCAAGCTTGGGATTCAACACGGCCATCTGCACAATCTCGTTGCGCTTTTTCTCCCCGCCGGAAAAACCTTCATTGACCGCGCGCTTGAGCAGCGACTCATCCATTTTCAGCGCCTTGAGCGACTCGCGTACGGTCTTCAGGAAAGTCATTGAATCGACCTCTTCTTCGCCCCGCGCTTTGCGCTGGGCATTGAGCGCAGCGCGAAGAAAATAGGCGTTGTTCACACCCGGAATTTCGACCGGATACTGGAAGGCCAGAAACAGGCCGGCCGCCGCGCGCTCTTCCGGCTCCATATCGGCCAGATCTGCACCTTCGAACTCGACCTTCCCGCCGGTGATGTCATAGCCCTCACGGCCGGCCAGCGCGTAGCCGAGAGTGGATTTTCCCGACCCGTTCGGGCCCATGATGGCGTGCAACTCCCCAGGTCCGATGGCCAGGTCCAGACCTTTGATGATTTCTTTATCGCCAATAGCGACGCGCAGATCTTGAATGTTCAGCATAGTGGTTCCGTATCGAAAATTCGGGTTTTAAGAATTCGGGTTGATAGGGTTCTCGGACCGATCAACTCTGGCCCGGTCTCTGAACCCTCAAAAACTGCAGCCAGCCCCTTTAACCAACCGCACCTTCAAGCGAGATTTCCAGAAGGGCCTTGGCTTCCACGGCAAACTCCATCGGCAGTTCCTTGAATACTTCCTTGCAGAAGCCGTCAACAATCATCGCCACCGCATCTTCTTCATCCAGTCCGCGCGAGCGGCAGTAGAAGAGCTGATCCTCGCCAATCCGCGAGGTGGTCGCCTCGTGCTCGATCTTGGCCGTTGCATTGGCCGACTCGATGTAGGGGAAGGTGTGTGCTCCGCAGGTCTTCCCAATCAGCAGAGAATCACACTGGGTGTAGTTGCGCGCGTTATCGGCTCGCTTGGCCATGCGCACCAAGCCCCGGTAGCTATTGTTGCTCTTGCCGGCCGAAATACCCTTGGAGATCACCTTTGAGGTGGTGTTCTTGCCCAAGTGAATCATCTTGGTGCCGGTGTCAGCCTGCTGATGATTGTGCGTCAGGGCAACCGAATAGAACTCTCCGGCCGAACGATCTCCCCTGAGCACGCAGGAAGGGTACTTCCAGGTGATGGCCGAGCCGGTCTCCACCTGGGTCCAGGAAATCCGGGAATCATCGCCGCGGCAATCACCGCGCTTGGTCACGAAGTTATAAATGCCGCCCTTGCCGTTCTCGTCACCCGGATACCAGTTCTGTACCGTCGAATACTTGATCTGCGCTTTTTCCAGCGCAACCAGTTCGACCACCGCCGCATGGAGCTGGTTCTCATCGCGCATGGGCGCAGTGCACCCTTCAAGATAGCTGACGTGACTGCCAGGCTCAGCAACGATGAGCGTGCGTTCAAACTGGCCTGTATCCCGGGCATTGATCCGGAAATAGGTCGACAACTCCATTGGGCAACGGGTGTCTTTCGGGATGTAGACGAAAGACCCGTCTGAAAATACCGCGGAGTTGAGCGCGGCAAAATAGTTGTCGGTGAAAGGCACCACCGAGCCCAGATACTCGCGAATCAGATCAGGATGCTCCTGAACGGCTTCTGAAAAGCTGCAGAAGATGACGCCGGCTTCCTTGAGCTCCTTCTGAAAGGTGGTCCCGACCGAAACGGAGTCAAAGACCGCGTCAACGGCTACGCCCGCCAGGCGCGCCCGCTCATGCAATGGCACGCCGAGCTTATCGAAGGTCTCCAGCAGCTTTGGATCGACCTCATCCAGACTCTTCGGGCGATCTTTCTGCTTGGGGGCGGCATAGTAATGAATCTTCTGGAAATCGATGGCCGGCACGTTCAGGTGCGCCCAGTTCGGTCCAACCATGGTCTGCCAGTGGTGAAAAGCCTTCAGGCGCCATTCCAGCAGCCAGGCCGGCTCGCTCTTTTTTGCCGAGATCATCGCGATGATTTCTTCATCGAGACCGGCGCGGACCGTGTCCGACTCAATATCGGTGTAGAACCCAGCCTTGTACCGCTGCTGGATCACCTGCTCGACTTGCTGTGCTGTCTGATTCATACCTTTAAACCTTCCGAAAATTCGGTCCTACATGATCTTGAACGTCGCTACCGGCGCCAGCGCTGGTTCAGCCTCAACCGGCTGGTACAGATCGCTCAGTGTAAGTTCTTCAAGCGCCTGCTCCACCGCCAGGCCGATACGCTGCCAGTTCCCCCTCAGATTGCACTGCGATTCATGCGCACACAACCCCGGTTCGAGGCTGCATTCGGTCAACGCAATCGGCCCTTCCATGGCACGGACGATTGAGGCTACAGAGGTCTTCGCGGGAGAGTGCACCAACTGGTATCCGCCGTTGACGCCACGCACCGACCGCACCAGTCCCGACTTGGCCAGCGTCTTCAAGACCTTTGCCGCTGTCGGCAACTCAAGCCGAGTTTCTTCGGCCAGTTTGCTGGCAGGCACGCACGGTTCATCCCGCTGGGCCAGCGCGGCCAGCAAAACCGTGGCATAGTCCGTAAGCTTGCTGATTCTCAGCATGGCAAATACAACGTCTCCTCCGGCGCTTGAGCTGGGAAAGCAACGGCTTCCTCGGGCTCGTTGCAACGCCAAACTATTATGCGTTCGGGGCGTCAACAAAACAAGACTAATTTGGTATTGATTAGCATGAGTGGCGACGATTTTTCCTTTTCGTTCAGCATGCCCGCGGCCCCGCAACAGCCGGCGCGAAGGGCCCCGCGCTACATCGCGCGACCGTTTGAAGCGCACCCCGTCGGCGACCAGACGCTGATTCTGGGCAGTGGTTCGGACCACTCCGTGCCTGCGCCCCTGTTCTACGCGCAAATGCTCGCTCACTGTGACCGGTTCAAGACGCTCGACGAACACGCCGACTCGGTGGTTAGCAGCTTCGGGCTGCCGGCCGAACAGAGGGCGGCCGTTCGACAAGGTCTCGCTGGACTGGTTGAGCGGGATTTGCTGCAGGCCGAGCAGACCGTGTTTGAAAGCCTTGTGGGTACTCAGCAGACACAGAAAAGCCAGCTCGGTCCGCTGCGAACGCTGTGCATCCGAACGTGTAACCGTCCTGACGATCTGGCTCGTCTGTTCGACAGCCTCAAAACCCATGTCCGTGAGACAAGTCTGGAGCGCGTGCTGATCCTGGACGACGCAAGCGAGCCTGAGGCAGTGGACAAGACTGCACAGGCCATTGCGGCTGCCGAAGTCGGGCGCTGGATCCGCTTGATTCATATCGACCGTGCCCGCCGGTCGGAAATGCTGAGGCACATCGCCAGCGAGTCTGGGGTAGAGTTGGGCCAGCTGCACTGGTTGATCGAGGGAGACCCGGAGGATTCGGAGGCAAGCTACGGTGCCAATCTGAATCTGGCCCTCCTATTGACCGCCGGCGAGCGTTTTCTGATGATCGATGACGATGCCGGTCTTCAGCCTTTCGCGCTCGAACCGCCAAGGAACGCGATCAGCCTGCGCGTTGAGAATGATTTCAAGGTTCGATTTCCCACAGATCAGATCCCTGAAGTCCGTCAGTACAAGCCGCTCGACATCAATCCGATCAACGAGCATGCAAGAGTGCTGGGTGAACCCCTTGGCACACTGGCCAGATCTCAAGGTCTGCAGGACGGGCACTTGCTGCAAGAGCTGTCTCCACAAATGATCCATGACTTCAGCGCTCGTCCCCGGATCCGGCTCAGCACCAACGGTACGCTGGGCGACAGCGGCACCGGCAGCATGCTGTGGCAGTACACACTGCCGGCTGAACAATTGGCTGGCTGGCAGGAAGACGAAGGCCGCTATCGCCGCGAAGCCTTCGGGCGGCGCGTCGCACGCAGCACGCTCGAAACCCAGATTGGCTCGAGCGTGTCGCTGATGACCACGACACTGACCGGCGTCGACAATCGCGAGCTCCTGCTGCCGGTCCCCGCCAAAGGCCGTGGTGAAGACCTGATCTTCGGAATCGGGATTCGCTTCCTGTATCCAGGCACTCCGTGCTGCGCCTTGCCGTGGATGCTGCCCCACCGGCAGGAATCATCTCGCCGCTGGTCAGACGAAGACCTTGAGCGGCAAATGGGCGCCGGGCTGACCGATTTCATCGCCTCGAAAATGGAGGATCTGGCAGAGACCACTCTGCCCGAGCGCCCCTCCGCCCGATCCCGTGTGCTGGCCAGCTATTTCATTCATCTGGCGGCGATGGATGAGCCACAACTGGTCAACCAGGTCCGCCGACACCTCTTGCAGCGAAGAGCGAATCTGGCTGATCGGGTAAAGACGACGCTGAACAGCCTGAACGCGCCGGCGCCGTGGCTGGAAAAAGACTTGCTTGGAATCATTGAGCGGCACAGCCAGATTCAGCCCGAAGACACAGCCAAACTGGAGCTATTGGTCGCTCCCTTCCAATCGTTCTGTAAGCACTTCGGGCAGGCCCTGCCCAGCTGGATCAAGGCATGGCAGTGGGCCGAGACTGTAGATCTCGTCGAAAGGCTCGAACAATGACAAACGGCCGTCGCCAGGAGGCCATCGCATGGGCCAGGACACATCTCCCGGCCGGCAGTTGGACCGAGGAAACCGTCTCCTCCGATGCCAGCTTTCGCAGCTACTACCGTCTAAGCTCGAACAAAGATTCGTTCGTCGTCATGGACGCACCTCCAGAACGCGAGCCAGTCGCTGGTTTTCTGGACGTTGCCCGACGTCTGCGCGATACCGGCCTGCACACACCGGTCATTCATGCCGCCGAGCCTGGACTGGGCTTCGTGCTACTGGAGGACCTGGGTCGAACGCCTTACCACCACGTACTCACCGTCGAGAATGCAGACAGGCTTTTCGGCGATGCCATGCGAGCGCTTGCACGCATGCAATTGGAGACATCAACAGCCGGCTTGCCGCTCTACGACGAGGCTCTACTTCAGCGGGAACTGGCGCTGTTCCCGGACTGGTTCCTGGCACGGCATTGGCAGGTTGAAGCAAGCCCGGCAGAACAAGTTATCTGGGCTGACGTTTGCGAGCTGCTGACCCGAGCGGCTTTGCGGCAGCCTCAGGTGTTCTGCCACCGTGACTTCATGCCGCGCAACCTGATGGTCAGCGAGCCTAACCCGGGCATCATCGATTTTCAGGACGCAGTCCTGGGCCCCATCAGCTACGACCCGGTTTGTTTGTTTCGCGACGCCTTCTTAAGCTGGCCCGAAACCCGGGTCGACAACTGGCTGGAAGACTATCGAAAGGCCGGTCTGGCTGCGGGTTTACCCATGCCTGAGTCGCCGGAACACTGGCAGAAGACCTGCGATTTGATGGGCGTACAACGGCATCTGAAGGTGATTGGCATCTTTGCCCGAATTCGATATCGCGACGGCAAGCCTGCCTACCTGGAAGACACGCCCCGGTTTTTCCGTTATCTGCAACAAGCCATCGCCCGCAACACGGAACTCAAGCTCCTGGGCGAACTTCTGGAGTGCTGGCGTTCGCGATCGCAGAGCACGCCATGAAGGCCATCATTCTTGCCGCCGGCCGAGGGGAGCGGCTCCGGCCTCTGACCGACCAGACCCCGAAGCCCCTGATCGAGGTCGGCGGCCAACCCCTGATTGCACACCATCTGCATCATCTCGCCAGTGCCGGCATTGACCAGGTGGTGATCAATCTGGCCTGGCTGGGTCAACAGATCCGGGATGCGGTGGGCGATGGCTGCCAATTCGGGCTGCAGGTGAGTTACTCCGCCGAACCAGAGGGCGCCCTGGAAACTGCTGGAGGCATCATCCAGGCACTGCCGCTTCTGGGCGATGAGCCCTTCGTCATGATCAGTGCCGATGTCTACTGCGACTTTTCGCTCGAGCGGCTGTGCGAAATGCAGCTCAACCATCTCGGGCACCTGGTCATGGTCGACAATCCGAGCCACCATCCCGAAGGCGATTTCGGCCTGGACGAGGGTGGACAACTCAATCGAGGTCAAGCGGCCCTGACCTTCAGCGGCATCGCGCTACTCCACCCCGGCCTGTTTACGGGCTGGCCTCCGGGTCGCCGCGCGCTGCGGCCGGTCCTTGAGAAAGCCCTGGGAGCCGGCCAACTGACCGGCGAGCATCACACCGGTCTCTGGTCCGACATCGGAACCATTGAACGCCTGGACGATATCCGCCGCAAAATCGCAACCTGAATTGCGATGCCCCGGACCACCCGCTAAACTCATGGTCCATTTTCAAGGTATGCACCATGAGCATCAGCATCGGGATCATCAAGGAATCCGCTGAAGGCGAGCGCCGCGTCGCGCTCGATCCGCCGACCGCCGCCAAGTTGATTCAGGCCGGTCACAAGATTGTTCTGGAGAGCGGCGCCGGCGCGGAGGCCGGTCATCCTGACGAGGTCTGGAAGGACGTCGAAATTCTCGACAAGGCCACCGAGGTCGCCGCCAAGAGTCAGGTTTTACTGTCCGTTCGTCGGCCCTCGCCTGAAGTGCTGGCGGCCTTGCCCGAGGGCGCGCTGGTAATCGGCAGCCTGGCGCCCTACTCGGATTTCGAAGCACTGGAAAAAGCCGCCAAGGCCAAGACTTCGCTGATCAGCATGGAACTGGTGCCGCGGATCACCCGGGCTCAGGCCATGGACGTGCTGTCCTCCCAGGCCACGGTCGCCGGCTACAAGGCAGTGATCATCGCTGCAGACGTCGCACCCAGGCTTTTCCCCATGCTGACCACTGCAGCCGGCACGCTCAGACCCGCCAAAGCCGTGGTCATCGGCGCCGGAGTCGCCGGTCTGCAGGCCATTGCTACCGCGCGCCGTCTGGGCGCCCAGGTCGAGGCCTACGACATTCGCGCGGCCGCTCGCGAACAGGTGGAATCGCTGGGCGCGAAAATGATCGATACCGGGGTGGATGCCGAAACCGAAGGCGGCTATGCCCGAGAACTGACTGACGAGGAACGTGCACAACAGGCCGAAGCGCTGGCCCGTCACCTGGCCAAGGCTGACGTTGTGATCTCCACAGCGGCCATTCCGGGACGTCCGGCACCCAAGATCATTACCGAGGCGATGGTGGCCGACATGCAGCCCGGCAGCGTCATTGTCGACATTGCCGCCGAGACCGGCGGCAACTGCGAACTGACCAAAGCCGGCGAAACGGTCAATGCCAACGGTGTACTGATCGTCGGGCCGACCAACCTGCCGAGCAAGGCGCCGCTGCACGCCTCCGAGATGTATGCCAAAAACATCAACAATCTTCTTGCGCTGATGATCAAGGAAGGAGAACTGGTCATCGACGTTGAAGACGAAGTCATTGCCGGCTGCCTGCTTTCGCACGAAGGCGCCGTCGTCCACGAGAAGTTCAAGTCGTCAGGAGATCAATAATGGAAGGCTGGATCGCGCTGTATATCTTCATGCTGGCGGCATTTACCGGAATCGAGATCATCCGCCGGGTGCCGGCCATCCTGCACACCCCGCTGATGTCAGGCTCAAACTTCATCCACGGCATTGTCGTGGTCGGCGGCATGGTTGTTCTGGGCATGGCCGACACCACCGCCGAAATCGTGGTCGGCTTTATCGCCGTCTTCCTGGGGGCCGGCAACGCGGTTGGCGGGTATGTCGTGACCGATCGCATGCTTGAAATGTTCAAGTCCTCCGACAAGACCAAGGACAAAGGCTGATTCCATGATTCCAGGCGCCGAATTCATCGTACCCGCAGCCTATTTTGTGGCGGCGGTCATGTTCATTTACGGCCTCAAAGGCATGAGCTCGCCGGTCACCGCCCGCCAGGGCATGATCTGGGCGGGGGCCGCCATGCTGCTGGCCGTACTCGTCACCTTCATCCACCCCAAGGTCGAAGGCAACTACGGCCTCATGCTCATTGCACTGGTCTCAGCCTCATTGCTGGCCTGGTGGTGGGCGCGGATTGTCGCCATGACCGACATGCCGCAGATGATCGCGCTATACAACGGCATGGGCGGGGGTTCGGCTGCCGCAATTGCGGGTGTGGAGCTGCTCAAGATGCACTCAGGAGCCGTCGAGATCGTGCCGACTACGCTGCTGGTGGCAAGCTTTGGCGCCATCATCGGTTCGATTGCCTTTTCGGGCTCGCTGGTGGCATTCGCCAAGCTGCAAGGTTGGTTGCGCAAGACCTGGCGCTTCAACGGGCAGCAGATGATCAATTTGATCGTGTTTGGTCTGACGATCTTCTTCGCGCTGCTGATTTTCATCTTCGACCCCAACCCATTCCTGCTGGTGGTGTTCTTCGGTCTGGCGCTGGCCGCCGGCGTGTTGATCACCATTCCGATCGGCGGAGCGGACATGCCGGTCATCATCTCGCTGTACAACGCGCTGACCGGACTGGCCGTAGGCTTCAAGGGCTTCGTGCTGGAAATCCCTGCGCTGATGATTGCGGGTATCGTGGTCGGCGCTGCCGGAACGCTGCTGACCCAGCTGATGGCCAAGGCCATGAATCGCTCGCTGACCAACGTTCTGTTTGCAGGCTTTGGCAAGGTGGATGAGGATGCTGCCCACGATGAAGCAACCGGCGAGATGCGGTCCATTGATGCCACCGACGCCGCCATCCAGCTGGCTTATGCAGAGAAAGTCATCATCGTGCCAGGCTACGGTCTGGCGGTGGCTCAGGCCCAGCACAAGATCTGGGAGATGACGGAACTGCTGCTCAGCCGGGGCGTGAAAGTGATTTTCGCCATCCATCCTGTGGCCGGACGCATGCCGGGACACATGAACGTCTTGCTGGCGGAAGCCGGCGTGGACTACGAGATGATCGAGGACCTGGAGGACGTTAACGCGCAGTTCCCGACCACCGATGTCGCGCTGGTGATCGGCGCCAACGACGTTGTCAACCCGGCTGCGCGCCGGGATTCCTCCAGCCCGATCTTCGGCATGCCGATTCTGGATGTGGACAAGGCGAAAAACTGCATCGTGATCAAACGCGGTCAGGGTACGGGCTTCTCCGGCATCGAAAACCTGTTGTTCTTCGAAGACAACACGCGCATGCTGTACGGAGACGCGCAGAAGGTGGCGCAGCAGCTGATTGCAGGCATCAAGTCCCTCGGCTGAGGGGCTTGTGCCCAAGGACTGCCGAGGCCCTGATCTCTAAAAGTGCTTGACAGCTGTATTACTGTTGTATAACACTAACTCTGCACCCTGACGGAGTTGATTCCCATGAAACGTCTGACAACCACCCTATTTCTTTGCCTGATTGCACTGGCCCTGACGGCCTGCAGTCAGGATGCGCCGGACAACGGCCCAGCGCCGACTGAAGAAGCCGCGCCCGCAGAGCAAGCGATGCAGCCCTCGCCCGCGCTGGCTGAGCAGCTGCTTGCGCGGATCGATGCAGAACCCATCATGCTCTGGCTTAGCCTCGAGCCCCTGCCCCAGGCCTTGCTGGATCAGTTGTGGGCCCGCATGGCGTTGACCGGCGAACTGAGCCAGGAAGCCTATGAGGATGCCGCAGAGGAGATTGACGACCCCTTGGGGCGCGCGCTGATCCGCGAACTGGGTGAACTCGATTCTGCCGAAGCCTGGGCCGAGCGCGGCATTGAGATCGCCGGTGTAGCTGGCTTGCACACGGTCGGCATCTACCCCTTCATGCACTGGCAGCTCTCGGACAGGGCAGCGTTCGAGGCAACATTGGAACGAATCGAAGCGGAGGCTGGAATCGGGTTCACCCGCAAGACCGTCGACAGCGAGACCCTCATCTGGCATGACCTGGGTCAGGTCGCAGTGGCCATCCACCATGACGATGCGTTCATGACCGCGGCCCTGATTCCGGAACGTCCCGAACTGATGCGGCGCGTGGCGAACCTCGATCAGGCGGCGACTGCGATGACTCTGGATCAGGTCCATGCGTTCAACAGCGAACGGGGCTTTCGCAACGACAGCGCCGGCTACATCGACTTTCAGCGATTGCTCAACACGCTGCTGACCGGCGATGACGAAATGCTGGTGGCGGCCCGGTCGGAAGGTGAATTGTCAATGTTCGCCAATGACCCAGCCTGCCAGCAGGAGATGCGATCACTCACCGGCATTTTCCCGCGCCAGAGCTTTGGCACGACCGATGCCACCGATCGCTCAATGACCATTCTGACTCGCCTCGAGACCTCGGCTGATTTCGGGCAGAGTCTGGCCGCCCTTGCCGACACCCCCATGTCGCTGGACATTGAGCGAAGGGGCATGGTGAGTACCGCAATGTCGCTCAATCTGGTCGCCGCGCGCGACTTTGGCCGTGATCTGGTCGCGGGCTGGATCGAGAACCCACCCCAGTGCATGCTGTTCTCCAGCATTGCCGAAAACGCCGCTGAATGGCAGCTGGCCCTGAATCAGCCCATTCCTCCCTTGGTGACCAACATGCACGGACTGCGTCTCCAGATCGACGAGATGACACTGGAGAACGGTCAGCTTGATGACGCTATGGGCACATTGGCACTGTTCATGCGCAATCCCCAGATGATGGTCGGTATGGCGCAGATGTTCTCGCCGGAACTCGCCGCTCTCAATCTGACGCCGGGATCAGGACCGCAGGAACTGCCGCCCGGGCTGGTGCCCAATCTCGAGGGTGTATCAGCATGGCTGGGGTTGAGCGACAACGCGCTGGGCATGGCCATCGGTTCAAGCGAGGGCCTCACCGCAGCACTGGAGCCCGGCGAACCTGATAGCCGGATTTTTTCTGCCGGCGTTGACCTGGCGGCCTACGCTGAACTCGTCAAGCTGGGTCTGTCCGCGCTGCCCGATGGCCCCGCCGACGAGATCGACACGGCTGAGACCGACGAAGCCATGGCCCTGATGGCCTCGATTTACCAGTACGTCTACAAGGCGGTCCACTTGGGAGAGCCGGGCATTGATCTGGTTCTGCGCTTCGATCTGGCGGACTGAAAGGACGGGTATTCAGGCTTATGTGCTCGATTCTCGGCCTGTTCGATATTCCGCCCGGCGCGGGTGACCAACGCCAGATCGCGCTGCAGGCTTCGCGCCTGCAGCGCCACCGCGGGCCAGACTGGAGCGGTATCCACGTCAGCGACCGTGCCGTCATCGCGCACGAGCGGCTGGCCATCGTCGACATCAACTCCGGCGCCCAACCGCTATACAGCCCGAGCGGGCAGATCGCACTCGGCGTCAACGGTGAAATTTATAACCACCGTGAACTGCGGCGTAATTACCCTGAATATGCCTTCCAGACCGGATCTGACTGCGAAGTCATCCTGGCCCTGTACGAACATCACGGCACGGAGTTTCTGAATCTGCTCAACGGCATCTATGCCTTCGTGCTCTGGGACGAGCAGCGCGGCCGCTATCTCATTGCCCGCGACCCGATCGGCGTGATGCCTTTGTATTACGGACGTGACGAGACAGGCAGCCTCTGGGTTGCCTCGGAAATGAAGGCCATCGAGCCCTATTGCTCTCAGGTTCAGGCATTCCCGCCAGGCCATCTTCTGGACTCTGAAGAAGGGCAATTGAGACGCTGGTACAAACCGGCGTGGCGGGACTTCAGCGCGGCCTCCGAACCGGCCGATTCATCAGCGCTTCGAGTGGCACTTGAGCAGGCCGTGCATCGCCAGCTGATGTGCGATGTGCCCTACGGAGTCCTGTTGTCGGGCGGTCTGGACTCATCACTGGTGGCTGCCATCGCCCAGCGCTATGCCGACAAACGCATCGAGTCCGACGACACCGAACAGGCCTGGTGGCCACGTCTGCACTCCTTCGCGATTGGTCTGCAGGAATCGCCTGATCTGGCTGCAGCCCAAGTGGCTGCCCGGGCGATCGGTACGCTGCATCATGAATTCCACTACACCGTTCAGGAAGGTCTGGACGCGCTGGAAGACGTGATCCGGCATATCGAGACATTTGACGTCACCACGATCCGGGCGTCGACGCCCATGTTTCTGCTGGCCCGCCGCATCAAGGCCATGGGGATCAAAATGGTGATGTCGGGAGAAGGTGCCGACGAGATTTTTGGCGGCTACCTCTATTTCCACAAGGCCCCGAACGCACAGGCGTTCCACGAAGAGACGGTGCGTAAGATCGACAAGCTGCATCTTTATGACTGCCTACGGGCCAACAAATCCATGGCGGCCTGGGGCATTGAAGCCCGCGTCCCCTTTCTTGACCTGCAGTTTCTGGAGACCGCCATGCGGATGGACCCCGCTGCGAAGATGGCAGGCTCCGGCAAGCCGGAAAAGAATATTCTTCGAGAAGCCGGCCGAGGCCTTCTGCCTGACGAAATCCTGTGGCGTCAGAAGGAGCAATTTTCTGACGGCGTGGGCTACGGCTGGATCGATGCCCTCAAGGCGCATGCCGAATCGCAGGTCAGTGAACGAGAACTCAACGAGGCGGCCCAGCGATTCCCGCTCAATCCCCCGACGACCAAGGAACAGTACCTTTATCGCCGGATCTTCGAGCGGCACTTCCCTTCCTCAGCAGCCGCGGCTACGGTGCCGGGCGGACCCTCGATTGCCTGCTCAACGCCTGAAGCGCTGGCCTGGGATGCGTCTTTCGCCACCATGGCCGACCCATCAGGCCGCGCTATGCGGGGTGTCCACCAGGATAGCTACTGACCACAGGGCGTTTAGTCTTTGAGATACGCCCTGATCAGAGGAATCGAGAGCGTGCGTTGCTCGCTGAGCGCACGAAGCACGAGTTGCTCAAACAATCGCACCAGATCTGCAGGGCTGCGCGGGCCGCGGGTGATCAGATAGTCGGCCGCACCCCGTCCCAGGGCGACCTCGTGTTCGGCGGATAATCGCCCAAGCAGTTTTCTAAGGTCGGTCTCATCCAGCGGTTTGATGGTCAGGCGCACAGCCTGTCCCAATCGAGACGCCAGATCCGGCAAGGCAAAACCGGAGCGGCCGGCACCACTCATGACCACAGCCGTGCGACGCTCGCGCCAGCGATTCAGGGCATTGAACAAGAGTCTTTCGCCGTCGGAATCTCCGGCGAGCGCATCAACGTCATCCACCAGCACAAAGTCACCGTCGGTCTTATCAAGCAGTGCCCAGTTGGGCTGAGCCGTCAAGGCGATGAACTTTGCATCGTTTCCGGAGCGGATCAAGTCTGCAAAACTCGCTGACAACAGGTGCGAGCGACCACTACCGGGTGGACCGGCGAGGAAATACCACTGACCCGGCTCCAGCCCGCTGCTCAACGTTTCGATCAAGCTGGCGTTGGGTCCGGCGATGAAATTACCGAACGTCGGCCGCCGCGGGGGCTTGAGTGCCAGTGGAATCTGAGCGCCTGTCATCAAACAACTCGGCGAAAGGTCGGTTGCTGGTTCATGGATCCATACATTTTCTGCGTTGCCGATGCACTTCAAGCGCCTTGAAGCTCCA
>JAZBPR010000139.1:0-6420 GCA_036351735.1 Wenzhouxiangella sp.
AGCGGCGAAGACTTCGCGTTCAGCCATCTCTGGCTTCGGCCATCAGTACATCCTGAATCGCCATCTCCTGCTCGCCGTCCTCGGGGTAGACCAGGGTGTAGTCGCCACCGGGCCCGAGTTCCCAGGCGCTTCGATTGTCCACGTAGGCCAGATCGATGGATTCACGGACAACTCGTGCCGCCGCTCGCGGGTCGAGAATCGGGAAACAGGTCTCGACGCGCTGGAACAGATTGCGCTCCATCCAGTCAGCGCTGGCGCAGAAAGTTTCAGGCTGGCCGTCATTGTGAAAGTGATAGACCCGGCTATGTTCCAGAAAGCGCCCCAGGATGGAGCGAACCCGGATATTGTCGGAGAGCCCGGGCACACCGGGGCGCAGACAGCAGATTCCGCGCACGACCAGGCGGACTTCAACCCCGGCGCGTGAAGCACGATACAGGGCGCGAATGATGTCAGGCTCCGTGAGGGAGTTCATCTTTGCCCCGATCTGTGCCGGCTTGCCCGCTTTGGCGTTGTCGGTTTCTCGTTCTATCCGCTTGAGCAACGACCGATGCAGATCGAAAGGCGACTGGATCAGCAATTCCAGAGCCTGCGCCCGGCCCAAGCCTGAAAGCTGCTGAAAAACGCGATGGACATCCTGTGCGAGCTCGGCGTTGGCGCTCAAAAGACTCCAGTCAGTGTAGGCCTTGGCGGTGCCCTGATGATAGTTGCCTGTGCCGAGGTGGATATATCGGTGCAAGTGGCCACGTTCGCGTCGGACGATCAGCATCATCTTGGCATGGGTCTTGTGTCCCACGACACCGTAGACAACCTGCACGCCGGCCTCCTGAAGGCGCGTGGCCAGGGTAATGTTCGCCTGCTCATCAAAGCGGGCGCGCAATTCAACGATCACCGTGACATCCTTGCCTGCACGCGCGGCCTCGACCAACAGGCCGACCAGCTCGGAGTCGACCCCGGTGCGGTAGAGGGTCTGCTTGATCGCCAGAACGGAGGGGTCCGCGACCGCTTGCCGGAGCAGGTCGACGACCGGCTGGAAGCTGTCGTAAGGATGATGCAGTAACCAGTCCCGACGTCGGATCGCCGAGAAAAGGTTTCCGCTCGGCCCCAGGGGGCGCGGGGTGCGGGGCTGGAAGAGCGAAAACTTGAGATCCGGTCGGTCGGTGAAGTCGCAGATGGCGCTCATTCGATTCAGATTCACCGGACCGGCGCAGCGATAAATACTGTCTTCCGTGAGCCCGAATTTGCTGCCCAGAAATCGCGCAACGCTGTCCGGACAATTGGTGGCAACTTCCAGTCGAACGGCTTCTGCAAACCCGCGCTCCAGCAACTCCCCTTCAAGAGCCCTGGCCAGATCCTCGATTTCCTCTTCATCGACGAAGAGTTCGCTGTTGCGGGTCACCCGGAACTGGTAGCACCCGCGGACTTTCATGCCGGGAAACAGTTCTTCAATAAAGGCATGAACGACCGACGAGAGAAAAACGTAGTCGTTGGGTCCTCGGGTGTAGCTTTTGGGGATGCGAATGATGCGTGGCAGCGAGCGCGGAGCACGAACCAGCGCCATGCCGCTGTCGCGCCCAAAGGCGTCCTGACCTTCCAGCGAAACGGCAAAGTTCAGGCTCTTGTTGAGAATACGCGGGAAGGGATGCGCGGGGTCAAGACCAAGCGGACTCAAGACCGGCAATATCTCCTGGCGAAAGTGCCGGTGCAGCCAGCGACGCTGGCGGCGTTTCCAGATGGATCGTCTAAGTATCCGAATATCGTGATCTGCCAGCGCCGGGGTGAGTTCGTCGTTCATCACCTTGTACTGCTGCTCGACCATCTCAAGTACAGCTTCCCGAATCACCTCGAGTGCCGCTGACGGGGTCAGGCCGTCGGGGCCGGGCTGATTGGCGCCGTGCTGCATCCGTTGCCGGACCGAGGCGACGCGAACCTCAAAGAACTCGTCAAGGTTGGTGCAGGAGATACACAGGAATCGCACCCGCTCCAGCAGTGGAATGCGCTCGTCTCGAGCCAGTTCCAGCACGCGTCGGGTAAATGCCAACAGGCTCAGCTCCCGATTGAGGACCAGCTCTGGCGCGTCCAGGTTTTCAGAGGTCCATTCCGAGAGGGCGGGTGCCTGTTGAGTAACGGTTCTCAGATGATCGGGCGGGTTTTTTGCCATCAGGCTTGCGCCTTGCGTCGAAGCTCAGAGTTAACCCTGACTGTACACCAATTGAAGACCTCGGCGAGGCCCTCCGGTGGCTATCGCCGGACGTTCATCTGACGCAAATGCAGGCTTCGAAAATCACCCAGGCGGGAACTGATTCGGGCGCGTTGATAGTAGTCCAGATCCTCACGCGCCAACACTTTCTCCAGCTGATCGATGGCCTCGGCAATTCCGCCGCGCAGGTAGTAGCTTTCAGCCAGAGCTTCCGTTGCGCGAATGCTGTCGCCAGAGCGATCCGAGGCCTGGGCGAGCAATTCGGTCATGCGCAAATCGTCCGGGTAATCGCGCAGGTGCGCCCTGATCACGGTCGCTGCCCGCGCGGCGCGGTCTGCGTTGTCTCCGTACATCAAGGCTTCGGCATACTGGGTCGTGACTTGGCGACTGCCTGGAAAGGCGCGATACAGTTCTGCCATCGCTTCGACAGCCTCGTCCGCCCGCCCTTCGTCCAGCAATATCTCGCTCTCAAGCAGGCGGTACAGCTGTCGCTCGGGTTCAACGTCGAGCAGCTCGTCTAGCTGAGCATGTGCCTCCTCAAAGCGTCGTGCGCGGGCCAGCGCCAGTGCCAGACCATAGCGCATGGCATCGGCGGGGCGGTCCCCTTGCTCCAGACGGATCCGGAACCAGTCAATCGCTTGGTCGGCGCGCTGGCTCATCATCACCCGAAGCCGCGCCTGGATGAAGTGAAAGCGCTCTTCATTGCGCGGATCGCGGATGATCATTTGCTCGGCCCGTGCTCTGGCCTCGGCGACGCGATTGACCGTAAGGGGGTGTGTTCTCAGGTATTCCGGCGGACCCTGTCCCATTGCCCGGGTGGCCAGATTCAAGCGCTGGAAGAAACGGGCCATGCCGTGGGGATCGTATCCAGCCGTGGCCAGCAAACCGATGCCGACCCGGTCGGCTTCCAGTTCATTCTGCCGGGTGTGGTTGATGGAAAACTGCTGGGCGAGTCCCATGCCGCTCAAAAGAACCGCCTGACTGGCGTCAGGGCTGCCAGCCGCACCAGCGGCAACAGCCAGGGCCAGCGTGGCGAGCATGGTAGGCAGAGACGTGGACTGCTGCGCCTCCATGGCTCTGGCCAGATGGTCCTGCGTGACGTGGGCGATTTCATGGGCGACAACGCCGGCCACCTCGGCCTCGTTGTGCGCAGTCAGAATGAGGCCTGAGTGGAGTCCGATCACTCCGGCGGGTGCGGCGAAAGCGTTGATGCTGGGCTCGCGGATAATAAAGAAACGGAACGGCGCGTGGCTGCGTGTGGAAAAGGAAACCAGTCGAAATCCCATTTCATCGAAATAGTCTCGAACCAGGGGGTCCTCGATGAGCATGCCGTTGGCGCGCAGATAGCGCTCGAAATCGCGGGCAAAGGTCCGCTCTTGCTCTGGATCCAGCACGCGGGTCGTGGTGCTGCCCATTTCGGGCAACGCGACGGGGTCCTGAGCCGCTACACTCAAGGCCAGTCCTGCAGCGGCCGCAAAAAGGGTGAATTGATGGATCAGTCGACGCATGATGACTCTTGAGACCTGCACGGCGTCAGAATGTTTCTTGATGAAGGCGAGAGAGCATAACCTTTGAATCGTCAGCACGTGATGCTGGTCCGCGCTCAGCCCGGGTCGCCTCAGGCGGATCAGGCCTTTGCGCTGGCCCAGCGCTGGGACCGTCAGTCCCGATCTGGCCTGGTGTTTTTCCATGGTCCGGGGCTGGCCCACGGTCTGTCGGACAGGCGATCAGGTTTTGCCGCGTTGCACTCCGATCGGGTTGAGCTTCTCGTATGCCGTGCCGGCTGGCGCCGCTTGCAGGCTGGGCCGTTGGATCCGCCCTTTGCCGAAGGCTCTCTTATGCAGTTCTGGAGTAAGGCTCTGCGGGCCGAGGAAGTGCATTCATTCGGTGCTTTGAATGGTCTCTGAACGGGAGTTTGTCATCCGCATCGGAAGCTTGCCGGGCCCCAGTGATCAGCGCGACCTGCTGGAATTTGTTCTTGCGGCGGTCAGTCTTGATGTTCGGGCCAAGGTTCTTGTGTTTGCTGAAGCGCTGGATTTGTTCGCCATGCCTTCAAGCAAGGGCTGGCGCCAATTGATTGAGCAGGACCTTGTCGAGGTGCTGGCGGTTGATGTTCCCGATGGGCTGGTTGTTCGTGATGGGATTCGGAGTGCAAGTTCGGCCGATCTGGCGAAACTTCTCGAAGATTCAACCATCATTGAAGTATGAGTCCGGAGATTGATGATGACGGTCATCTGAAGGACCCCTCGCTGTGGTCGAGGGAGGTCGCGCTCGCGCTGGCCGAAATGGACGGTCTGCAGTTAGAAAGCGACCATTGGTGGCTGATTGACTTTGTTCGCAGTTATCATCTGCGCTACGGTAACCCACCCTTGATGCGGACCTTGGTCGCGGCCTGGCGAGATGAGGCTGGCCAGGATGCCGGCAGTCGCGATCTGTATCGTTTGTTTCCAGACGGTCCTGTTCGGCTGGCCTGTAAATACGGAGGGCTGCCCAAGCCTGACTGGTGTATCTGAACCCTGTCATCATTGCCAGACCTATGTGTCTCCAAAGTTCTTGATTGTCCGGAGCCGGAAAAAATGAATCACCCCCCTGTCGTCATGTACTCCACCGCTGCCTGCCCTTTCTGCGTGGCGGCCCGCCAGTTATTGCACAGCAAAGGCGTGCGCTGGACCGAGGTAGCCATTGACCAGCACAGCGAGAAACGCGCGGAGATGATGCAGCGCAGTGGTCGGCACACGGTGCCACAAATCTTTATCGGTGATCGCCATGTGGGCGGTTTCGACGATTTGAATTTGTTGGAGCGTCGTGGTGAGCTGGATCAGTGGCTGTCTGTCGAAGATTGAACGCATCGCCGATTTATAATGGCGGGTTATTCCCGGACGAGTAAAAAGGCGGTTTTGTGACCCAACAGATCACGGTAATTCGCGGCGATGGCATCGGGCCTGAGATCATGGATGCTTCCTTGCGCGTCCTGGAGAGCCTCGGCGCAGATCTCGACGTTGACTATCAACTCGCCGGACTGGCTGCGTTGGACGAGACGGGCGAATTGCTGCCTCAGGCAACTCTGGATTCGATCGCCACGACCGGGATCGCACTGAAGGCGCCTTTGACAACGCCGATTGGCGGCGGCTTTAAATCGCTGAACGTCGAGCTACGCAAGCGCTTTGATCTGTATGCCAACGTGCGCCCGGCGATCAGTTTCCGGGGTTCCTTGTCGCGCTATGAGAATGTTGATCTGATCACAGTGCGTGAAAACACCGAGGGAGCGTATCTGGGGGAGGGCGCCTACACCGCGCCGGACGGTAGTCGGGCGGAATCGAAGATGATCGCCACGCGGTCGGGCTGCGAACGTATCGTTCGTTTCGCCTTTGAGCTTGCCAGACGGGCCGGTCGCAAACGGGTCACTGTGGTTCACAAGGCCAACATATTAAAAGACGTGACGGGTATGTTCTTGTCTGTCGCCCGGGAAGTCGCTTCGGATTATGTGGACATTGACTGTGACGACATGATCGTTGATAACGCCTGCATGCAGTTGGTCATGCGCCCAGAGCGTTTCGATGTGATCGTCACCACCAATCTGTTCGGCGACATCATCTCGGATCTTTGTGCCGGCCTCGTTGGCGGGCTGGGATTGGCACCGGGCGCGAACATCGGCGAGAAGGCTGCGATGTTTGAAGCTGTCCACGGTTCCGCACCCGATATTGCCGGCCGTGGAATCGCCAATCCGTGTGCGCTATTGCTCGCAGCAGCGCAAATGCTGGAGCACATGAACAAACATGACAGTGCCAGACGCCTGCGCGTCGCGATCGGTGATGCGATCCAGAAAGCTGACCGCACCACGCCGGACTTGGGCGGAAAGGGAACGACTGAATCCTTTGCCGACGCCATCTGCGAGAGATTGCGTTGAGTTTTCCTCTTGTGGCGCATGTGCAACACTGAGCCAGGCTCTTGAGTTTCTGAACTGCCCAGAAATCAGGGGCTCTGGGGGCTTCTTTACAAAAATTTCAGCTTGCCGTTGTTTCTATGCCAACAATGCGGGTAAACTGCAGATGAGTGATTGATTCGTCCAGGGCATCGGTGAAAACAAAGTTCATCTCGGTCATGATTCTGGCAGGTGCGCTGGCTTCAGCGTCAGCCACTGCGGCCGTCCGCATGCCGACCGCGCCTCTGGCAGCCTCCTACAGCAATATGGCCTGGTTTCTCGTCGGGTTCGAATTAGGGCC
>JAZBPR010000140.1:0-6232 GCA_036351735.1 Wenzhouxiangella sp.
AGGCGAGCAGCGAGAACCACCAGGGCGAGCTGACCATCGATCTGGAGGACGGGCTACTCGACCCGCTGACGCTCAGACTCCAGGTCGCTGTCGCGCTTCAGGATCCCGTCAACCGCCGACAAGATCTCCAATTCAGAGTGTTTGAACGCGATGAAGTCGAGGACCAGTTTTTCTTCCACTTGGGCCAGACCAGCGTGACCGTGCCGGCCGGCTGCTTCGACGCCGTTCACTTGCACCGCTTTCGACGCGAGGGGTCCAGCCGCAACTACGAATCGTGGCACGCAGAACGTTTTGCATGGCTGCCGGTTCGAATTCTTCAGCTCAAGGATGGGGAGCCGGCTTTGGACATCCAGTTGCTGAGCACTTCCATCGACCTGGGGCCCGAGGATTGCTAAAGATCCTGCTCAGGGACCCCACAGCAGTCGATCGATACCCTGGCGGGGGCTGAAGCGGTCGAGATCGATCACCCCGTTGTCAAAGATCACGCCTTCATCCACCAGCAACTTGCGCTGACGCTGACCACGTGAACTATCGGGTGCGAAACTGATCATGCCCTGGGCATTGACAACCCGATGCCAGGGTAAAGCCCGCTTTTTGGGTGCCCGAGCCAATGCCCGACCGACCAGCCTGGCACGACCCGGCAGCCCGGCCAGCCGCGCGACCTCACCATAGTTGAGCACGCAACCTTCCGGGATGCCATCGACCACGTCCCAGATGCGCATGAAACGCTGCTCCTGAGTGATCTCTTCAGGCTTTTGGCTCTCGACTGCCACGGGCTGTCTCCAGCATTGCCGAAACAATGCCATTGAGGATATTGAGTTCGTTTTCATCAGGCCGCGCGCGCAGGGTCAGGCGGCGCAAGCGCTGCATCAGACGCCGGGGCTGCGCAGGGTTGAGAAAATCAATCGCCGTCAGCCCCTGTTCAAGACGGGCAAAAAACAACTCCAGACGTTCCGGCGGCTCGGGCAACCAGTCCGGCGGGTCAACCTCGCGCGGCTGATCAATCAGCAAGGCCTGTCGAATTTCATAGCAAATGACCTGAACCGCCTGAGCCAGGTTCAGCGAGTCGTAGGTTTCGCTCGTGGGAATCTTGAGCAGATAGTGGCATGCGCGCATCTCGTCTTCGTGCAAGCCGGTCTTCTCCCGACCAAATACCAGGGCTACTTCGTGCTGTTCGGCCTCGGCAAGCGCACGCGCGGCCCCCAGGCGAGCGTCGATGGTCGGCAACGGCAGCGCGCGCGGTCGCCCCGAACAACCCAGAACCAGACCGCAGCCTGAAACCGCTTCGGTGAAGGACTCCACCACCGACGCGCCAGCCAGCAAATCGTCGGCGTTGGATGCCAGCGCTGTTGCCTCGCCGGACGGGAACTTGTGCGGATTGACCAGAACCAGCCGGGAAAGGCCCATCACCTTCATGGCGCGCGCAGCTGAGCCGATGTTGCCTGGATGGGTGGTCCCGATCAGCACAACGCGGATTCGAGCCAGCAGTGATTCATTCATGCTCGGAAGTGTAGCGTCTGGCATGGATCAGGGCAGCGCCCAGTCGATCGGGGTCTGACCTTTGCTTTCAAGCCAGGCGTTGGCCTGAGAGAAATGCTGGCAGCCCAGAAACCCGCGATGGGCCGACAAGGGAGAGGGATGTGGCGCCTTCAAGACCTTGTGTCGATTGCTATCGATTCCGGCCCCCTTGCGCTGAGCCTGAGAACCCCATAGCAGGAATACGACGTGCCGGCAATGCAGGTTGACCGCCGCCACCACCGCATCGGTAAAGCGCTCCCAGCCTTTGCCCTGATGCGCGCCGGCCTGACCCCGCTCGACGGTCAGCACGGCATTCAGCAGCAACACGCCCTGCTCGGCCCAGGACTGCAGGCAACCATGACTGGGCGGCGCCATGCCGATGTCGGATTCCAACTCACGAAAGATATTGACCAGCGACGGCGGTGCCGGCACGCCCTTTTGGACGGAGAAGCACAGTCCGTGCGCCTGGCCGGGTCCATGGTAGGGGTCCTGACCCAAGATGACGGCCTTGACCTTTGATAAAGGCGTGGAATTCAGCGCGTTGAAGATCTGGTCGCCGGGCGGATAAACCGTCGCGCCTGCCTGCTTGCGGGACAGCAGGAATGTCTTGAGTTCGCGCATGTAGTCCTGCTCGAATTCGTTTTCCAGCACGCTCAGCCACTCAGCATCCAGTTTGATCTTCGATTCGCTCACGATTCTCCAGCCAAAAATCCTAAAACTTAGGAGATGATATAGAACGTGATCCGCCGAATGGACCGAACCTGAAGGGAGCTCACGACCACTGAACTTCTCAACCCTCAGACCACCTCCGCTGTGCTACTGTTTTCGGTCTGCTGCTGCAAATCATTCAAGGTAGATCAATGCCTATTCAAACTGACGCTGTGATCATCGGCGCGGGTCCGGTTGGGCTGTTTCAGGTCTTTGAACTGGGACTGCTTGACCTGAAAGCTGAAATTGTCGACAGCCTGCCCCAGGTCGGCGGCCAGTGCTCGGAGCTTTATCCGGAAAAGCCGATCTACGACATTCCCGCGTATCCAGTCGTCGGCGCGCAGGAGTTGATCGACCGGCTGATGGAGCAGATCGCGCCGTTCAAGCCCGGCATTCACTTGCAACAGCAGGTCCAGACATTCGAGAAGCGCGACGATGGCCGTTTCACGGTGGAAACGACGGCCGGCACAGTGTTCGATGCCGGCACGGTCATCATCGCCGGCGGGCTGGGTTCATTCCTGCCCAGGCGTCTGAAAGCCAAGGGGCTCGACGCGATTGATTCGGGACTGATTCACTACAAAGTCACGGATCGCGAGCGCTTTCGCGGCAAGCGCTTGCTGATTCTGGGCGGCGGTGATTCGGCGCTGGACTGGACGATGGATCTGGCCGACATTGTCGATTCCATTGACCTGATCCACCGCAGGGCGGAGTACCGCGGTGCGCCGGCCTCGGTGGCCAAGGTCAAAGCACTGGCCGAAACCGGAAAAGTCCGCGAGCATCAGGGGCTGATCATGCAGGTCATCTCCGAGAACGGCGGGTTCAAGGGCCTGGAGTTGATGGATCTTGAGAAGAATAAGCACGTGGTCGAAGGCGAAGAAATTCTGGTCTTCTGGGGCTTGGCGCCCGACCTTGGGCCGATCGCAGACTGGGCACTGGAGATCGAGAAAAAACAAATTCAGGTGGATACCGAGAAATTTCAGACCTCGATAGAAGGCGTGTTCGCCATCGGCGACATCAACACCTATCCGGGCAAGAAGAAACTGATCCTGTCGGGCTTCCACGAGGCCGCACTGGCCGCGTTTGCCGTCCAGAAATATCTGCACCCCGACAAGCGCCAGTTTCTGCAGTACACCACGACCTCGCCGATCATGCACAAGCGGCTGGGCGTGGAACCCGAGAGCGCGTAAGGGACACCCTTGCTCAAGCTCCTGACCAACGCCCGGGTCTTCTCTCCAGAAGATCTGGGGGTGCGCCATGTGCTGGTTGCCGGCGATCGGATCGTCTGGATGGGTCGGAAACTGAGCGAACTCGGTGTCCTCAATCCGGCTGAAACTTGCGATCTGGAAGGGCAGAGACTGATCCCGGGCCTGATTGATGGTCACGCCCACCTGACCGGCGGCGGTGGTGAGGCGGGTTTCGGCAGTCGGGTGCTGCCCGTACCTCACGAGCAGTTTCTGAACGCCGGCATTACGACCGTGGTCGGCGTGCTGGGCACCGACGACACCACGCGAGATACCCGCTCGCTGGTTTCGCAGGCCTTGTACCTGCGCGATCACGGGGTCAACGCCTGGTGCCACACCGGCGGTTATCACGTCCCGCCCGTCACCTTCACCGGCAACGTTAGAGACGACATCGTCTTTCTCGACCCGGTGATCGGCGTTGGCGAAGTCGCGATTTCCGATCATCGGTCCAGTCAGCCCACGCTGGAAGAACTGCTAAGGATCGCCAGCGATGCCCATGTGGCCGGACTGATCACCGGCAAGGCCGGCATCCTCCACCTTCACCTGGGCGATGGCGAGCGCGGGCTGGATCTGGTCCGCCGCGCGCTGAGCGAGACGGAACTGCCACCCAGAGTCTTCAACCCGACCCACATCAACCGGCGCAAGGCGCTGTTCGATGAGGCGCTCGATCTTGCGCGGCAAGGCTGCACGGTCGACATCACCGCTTTTCCGGCTGAAGAAACCTGCAGCGAAGATGAATTGGCTGCCGACGTTGCACTCCTGCGCTATCTGGAATCCGGCGCGCCGCCGGAGTGCATCACGATGAGTTCCGACGGCGGCGGCTGCCTACCCGTATTCAACGCCCAGGGCGAAATGCAGCGCTTCGATGTCGGCCAGCCCGCCACCCTGACCGAGACCCTCACCCGTCTGCTCGTGGGTGGCGCAGCACTGGAGCGGGTGCTGCCGGCGTTTACCCTGAACCCGGCCCGGCTTCTGCGGTTTCACGACCGCGGCCGCATCGAGGTCGGGGCAGCGGCCGATCTTGCCGTTCTCAACGACCAGCACCAAATCGAAGACGTCATGAGTCAAGGAATCTGGAGGAAAAAGATCTGATGTGCCCTTCCGGCGAACGCAACAATACCAAGCGCGGCTACATCATTCCCATTGGCGGGGCCGAGGACAAATTTCACAACCCTGAAATCCTCGATCGATTTATCAGTGAATGTGGGGGGAAGGATGCGCGCATCTCGATTATCCCGACCGCGTCCGAACTGCCCGAGACCGGCCCAACCTACGAGAAACTGTTTCGCAAGATCGGGATCAAGCATGCCGCCGTGCTGCCGATCGTGACCCGCAGCGACGCCAACGACCCGGCGCACGTCGACTACATCAACAAGTCTGACGGGATTTTCATGACCGGCGGCAACCAGCTGCGCCTGTCGACCACGCTGGGCGGCACCGATACCGCCATCGCCATCCGGCGGCGCAACGCGGCCGGCGTCCACGTGGCCGGCACCTCGGCCGGGGCCGCCTTCATGCCCGAGCACATGATCGCCGGTGGACGCGAGGGTTCAACTCCGAGACCGGACAAGGTCACCCTCGCACCCGGGCTGGGCCTGACCAACAGCTTCATCATCGACCAGCACTTCCGTCAGCGTGACCGGCTTGGCCGCCTCCTGACGGCGCTGGCCTACAACCCCTTCGCGGTGGGCATCGGTCTGGACGAGGACACGGCGGCTTTCATCCGCCCGGGTGATGATCTGGAAGTGGTCGGGAGCGGCGGCATCACGCTGGTAGACCCCGGCGAACTCAGCTACTCTTCGATGGACCGCGCCCGCGAAGGCGAGCCGGTCAGCCTGGTCGGCATCAAGCTGCATATCCTGATTGCCGGTGGGCGTTTTGAAATCCTGACTCGCACCGCGTGCGCCGAGTAAGCCGATGAAGATTCTCAAAACCAACGTGTATGTGGGCCCCAACCTCTACGCCCATTTCCCCTGCATCCGCTACATCCTCGACCTGGGCGAGCTGGAGCAGTGGCCGTCCGGACGGCTTGGCGAGGCGTTTATCGGCCCGCTGCTGGACTGGCTACCCGGTCTGGACGAGCACGGCTGCTCCTACCGCGAGCCCGGCGGGTTCGTCCGCCGCCTGCGTGAGGACGAGGGCACCTGGCTGGGGCACGTCATGGAGCATGTGGTGCTTGAGCTCCAGAACATTGCCGGCTCCGATGTCAGCTTCGGCCGCACCCGGTCGATCGAGGGCAAGCCGGGCCAGTACACCATGGTCTTTGAATACGAAGACGAGGCTGTCGGGCGCCGTGCCGGTCAACTGGCGCTGGAACTGATCCACAGTTTGCTCCCCGAAGAACTCCGGCCCGACGATGCACCCGGCCCGGACTGGGATTTTGCCGAAGAGCGAGATTCATTCATCAGGGCCGCGCAACGCAGGGCTTTCGGGCCGAGTACCAACTCGCTGGTCAAGGCGGCCGAGGAACGTGGGATTCCCTGGCTAAGACTCAACCGCCAGAGCCTGGTCCAGTTCGGACACGGCCGCTTCCAGAAGCGGATTCAGGCCACCACGACCAGCCTAACCAGCAACATCGCCGTGGAACTGGCCTCGGACAAGGAAGAAACCAACCAGATTTTGCGCGACCTCGGTCTGCCGGTCCCCGGCCAGCGCCTGGTTCAGACCAGCCGCGATGCCGTGCGGGCGGCACGTCGTATCGGCTTTCCGGTCGTGATCAAGCCGCTGGCAGGCAACCACGGGCGCGGCGTATCAATCAACCTGAC
>JAZBPR010000141.1:0-6556 GCA_036351735.1 Wenzhouxiangella sp.
CTGCTGATTCATTTCACCCCTCCACAAGTTCTGGCCGATGGAAATAGAACCCCTGGCCGAGATTGACGTTCAGGCGTTGAAGCGAGTCAAGTTGGCCCCGGGTTTCTATGCCCTCTGCAATGACTCGCGCGCTTAAGCCTTTGGCGAGGGTCTGAATGCTTTCGACGATAGCGCGCTGGTTGGGCTGGTGATCCAGTCCGCGAACAACTGAAGTATCAATTTTGAGGATGTCGACGATGCCGGCAGCGCACAGATCGAAACAGTTCAGGCGAGTCCCAAAATCGTCGAGCGCGATGAGAATGCCGGCCGCTCTCAGTTCCTGCGATCTTTTGATCAGCCGGGCTCTTTCCTTGCACTGACCGAACTCGATCAGTTCAAGGCACAGAGAGTGATCATTCCGGAGCGCCTCTCGCTGGCACTTCAGTGCTCTTCGATAAAACAGGTAGTCCGTCAACGAGGCCGGGTGGACGTTGACATTAATCCGGGTCGGGTTGCTCCGACCCATCAGCCATCCCATGGCGCGTTCAAGGATCTCAAGGTCGGTTTCGACGGCCGGGCGCTCGGCGTACAGCCGGTCGATGAACTGGCCTGGAGTGCCGTCTGCAGGCGAAAGCGGCCGCACCAGCACTTCATACCAAGGTCGTTCGAAGCCGAAGCGATCGCTGCCTTCCCCGATCGCATTGATCCGATGGACCGCGATGGCACAGTGATCGGCTGAGGCGTCGACGCTGAGCTGCTGCAGGGGGTTCGCACTCATGCATTTTCCTCAAAATTGGCGTTTGCCTAAACTGGCAATCGACGATATCGGCTTTTTTCCGGCATTGCAAGCTTTTTTTTCGGTGCAGGAAAATTTCCGGGATTTGTCCTATCCTTGGAACCTTGAAAAGCCCGTTTTTGTGAGCGTGTCGAAGTCGGTTCCTGATTTGCCGACCCGTCCAGAGTCAACGGAGAGCTAAATGCCCTTGCGGCAATCGCGACTGCTGGTCTGCTTGATACTTTTGGTTCTGACGGCCTGCGAAAGGGAAGCAGGCCAGCCGCAAAGCGTTTATCGTCATGCCATCGACGGCGTGCCGGGTAGCCTCGATCCGGCGCACGCCGGCAACGTTTACGCCAGCACCCTGGTTGTCAACATCTTCGATACCCTTTACCGCTATCGCTACCTGGCCCGTCCCTACGAGCTGGCGCCCAATCTGGCCGAAGACTTCCCCGAGGTCTCCGAGGATGGACTGGTCTTTACTTTTCGGCTGCGCGAGGCACGTTTTGCCGACGATCCGGTCTTTGCCGACGGGCGGGGTCGACCGGTCACGGCGGATGACGTGGTGTTCTCGATCCGTCGCCATTTTGATCCGGCCACCCGCTCACAGGGGGCCTGGCTGTGGAGAGACCGGATCGTCGGTCTCGATGATTGGGGCCGCGATGGAGCGGATCCGGCGGCCGAAATCGCGGGACTCCGGGCGCTGGACGACCGCACCGTCCGGATCGAGCTGACCCGACCCTATCCGCAGCTGGTCGAGACGCTGGCTATGGCGCTATCTGCGGTGGTCCCGTCGGAGGCTGTGGCGGCCCATGGCCGTGAGTTTGCGGTTCGTCCGGTCGGGTCAGGTCCGTTTCGATTGCTCAGTCTTGATGAAACCCGGGCGGTTCTTGCGCCCAATCCCAATTTCAAGCGCGAGCCTCTGGATCTGGTTGCCGAGGGTTTCACGCCGAGTCTGCACGCCCGCTACGGGCTGGAGGAGCTTGACGGGCAGCGCTATCCGATGATTGATCGCCTGGAAGTCCATTTCATCCCTGAGCCGGCGAGTCGCTGGAACAGCTTCTTTTCCGGGCGCGAGGTCGACAATCTCATGCTGCCGCCCGAACAGGCGGTCCAGGTGCTTTCCTCGGTTCGGCCGCTGGTGTTCCAGCCGCAAATTGAGAGGCAGTTTCAGACCTACGTCGGTCAGGAAACCGGCCTGGTGTTTTACGGCTTCAACATGGCCAATCCAGACATGGGCCATCACGACGACCCCGCTCGCGAGCGGGATAACCGGGCGCTTCGCTGCGCGATTCGTGAGGCGTTCGACTGGCAGGCCCGCAACGAGATTTTCTACCAGCAGCTTGGCGAGATTTATCCGGGCGTCATTCCTCCTTTTCTGCGCGAGTATGACGCTGCCCTGCCGAGGGATTCGATTGATCATGATCCGGCCGCGGCGCGCCGGCACCTAGCCGAGAACGGCTGGACCGCCGAACGCCTGCCGTCGCTGGTCTACGGATTCGAGTCCACGGTTGAAAGACGCCAGATGTTCGAACAGTTCCGCGCCCAGATGGCCGCCGTTGGTTATCCCAGCGAAAAGATTCGACCGGCCGGTTTCGGCAGTTTTGGCGAGTACCACCGCGCGATCATCAACGGTGAAGTGGATCTTTTTCTGATTGGATGGACGCTGGCGTATCCGGACGCCCACTACAGCCTGCAGATGTTCTACGGACCCAATGCAGCACCGGGCGCCAATCTGTTCAACTATTCCAACAGTGATTTCGATGCGCTGTTCCGGAGGGCTTCAACCTTGTCGCCCGGACCTGAACGGACCGAACTTTATCGCACGCTCAACCGGATGGTGATTGACGACTGCGTCGTCATCGGCAGTCTAACGCGCACTCGGGTGCATCTCTGGCACCCGCGCGTCCGCATGCTGCCGGACCGCGAGGTACTCAGCGGCTTCTTTCTGCGTTTTGTGGACGTGCAGGGTCCGGCTTCTTGAGTCATCAAGCTGATCTGCCGGCCCTGGTGCTTCGCCGGCTTGCAGGTGCCTTGCCGCTGATTCTGGGCGTCACCTTGATCAGTTTCTTGCTGACCGTCCATTTCGGACCCGACCAGACCTATGCCCTGATCGGCAAGAATCCGACCGCGGCCGAGGTTGAGCAGCTGCGTTCGGAGCTGGGCTACGATCAGCCCTTCGTGGTTCGCTATGCCGACTACCTCAAGCGTCTGGTCACGCTGGACCTGGGTCATGCTCAGGCGACCGGGGAATCGGTTCGCGCCATGCTCGCGCGCACCATTCCGATTTCCGTGCTGCTGGTCGCGCCCGGCTTCATTCTTGGTACGCTGCTGGCGCTTGGCCTAGCCGCGCTGGCGGCGTGGCATCAAGGCGGCGCCTTGGATCGGATCATCAGCGCGGTATCAGTGGTCGGCATGAGTTTGTCGCTGGTGGTCATCCTGATTGGACTGCAGGCGGTCTTCGGCGTCTGGCTGGGATGGTTCCCGGTGCGCGGCTGGGCAGTCTCAGGACCGGCCGACTACCTGCATCATGTGGCCGTGCCGACGATGGCCTTCGTCATCGCCACGCTTGGCTACAACGTCCGGTTTTTTCGCGCTGTCCTGGCCGCGGAGATGACCTCCGAACAGGTCAGAACCGCCCGTGCCTTCGGCGTCGGACCGCTGCGAATCATGGTCGTTCATGTCATGGGTAGCAGTCTGCTGCCAATCGTTACGCGGATTCTTTTTTCCCTGCCTTTGCTGGTGATTTCGGGGAGCTTGCTGATCGAGAGTCATTTCGGCATCCCCGGCGTCGGTCGGATTACCTTTGCCGCGATCACGTCCGGGGATCAGCCGGTGCTGATGGCTGTCGTCGGGCTGAGCGCGCTGCTGTTTGTTCTCACGGTGACGGTGGCCGATCTCCTGTGTCGGCTGGTTGATCCACGGGTGGGGCAGCGATGAGCACGCTGGCGCTGCAGACCGGGCAGCGGATTCGCGATCGTCTCCGCCATGACGCGCTGGGCCTGATCGCGCTGACCGTGGTGGTGGCCTATGTCGGTATTGCGGTCGGCGTCTGGCTGGGTTTGTGGGGCGCGGAATGGTCTGCGCTGTCCGGACCGGGCTGGGCGTCTCCGTCGGCCGAGCACTGGCTCGGTACCAATCGTCTGGGTCAGGACATCCTGGCTCGAGCCTTGGCATCGACCGCGACTGCGTTCGAGATCGGCGTGCTGGTCGCGGTTGCCACCACCGTGCTGGGGGCACTGGCCGGGGGTCTGGCCGGTTATGCAGGACCTGGCAAGGTTGATGACACTCTGCTTTGGCTGATCGGCACGCTGGAGGCGATTCCGTTCTACCTGCTGGTCGCAGCGCTGGTCTTTGCGCTGGGTGGACATCCCTTGGCCATGCACCTGGCGATGATTGCGACCTTCTGGACAAGCACAGCCCGACTGGTCCGGGCCGAGACTCAGCGCATTCGCGAGCTGCCCTTCATTGAGGCTGCGCGCGTGGCGGGTCTGGCGCCGCGTGCGATCGTTCTTCGCCACGTTCTGCCCAATGCCGCTCATATTCTGCTGGTCCAAGGCACGCTGGTGTTCATGGCTGCGATCAAGGTGGAAGTGGTTTTGAGCTTTCTTGGCATCGGTGTCCAGGACTCGATCAGCTGGGGGGTGATGATTGCCGAGGGCGCGCAGGACATTCTGGCTGGTCAGTACTGGAACTTTGCTGCTGCATCGCTGTTTCTTTTCGGGCTGGTGATGGCGGCTAACCTCCTGGCGGATCAGCTCCAGGATGCGCTGGACCCTCGTTCGCTGGACTCACGCTGGCAGCCGCATGGCTGAACAGCTTTTGAGCGTGCGGCAGTTGATCGTTGAGGCGCGCAGCCCCCACGGCCGATCAGTGCAGCTGGTTCGGGGGCTTGACCTGGATATCGAAGCCGGCGAGATTCTGGGCCTGACCGGTGAATCGGGCGCCGGCAAGAGCCTGACTGCGCAGGTGCTCATGGGGCTGACGCCGCCGGGCATGATGGTGGCCGGCGACAGCCTTATCCGCTGGCGCGGACGCGAGCTGAACGGCCTTGCAGAAAGGCAGTGGCGCAAGCTGCGGGGCTCGCAGTTTGCGCTGATCCCGCAAAACCCGATGACCGCGCTCAATCCTACTCGCTCGATCGGTTCGCAGATGCGTTACCTGCTCAAGCTGCATCGGCAGACCACGGGGCGCATGGCAACAGAAGCGGCGGCTCGAGCCTTGTCGAGGCTCGCCATCCCGGATGCCGGTCGGGTTCTGGAGCGCTATCCGCATCAGCTGTCCGGGGGCATGGCCCAGCGGGCGCTGATTGCCATGGCCGTGCTGTGCCGCCCGAAACTGCTGATCGCCGATGAGGTGACTTCCGCACTCGACGTGACCAGCCAGGCGGCGATCGTTGACCAATTGACCGGCGTGTGCCGTGAATCTGGCACGGCGCTGCTGATGATCACCCACGATTTGGGCCTGGTCGCGCGCAGCTGCGATCGCGCCGCCGTGATGTACTTCGGGCGGATCGTGGAGCAGGGGCCAGTCGATTCGCTTTTTGGCGAGCCCCGTCATCCCTATACCGCAGGCCTGCTTGCAGCGATTCCTGGCAGGGCTGACCCGAGTCAGACTCGTTTGAACAGCCTTGCCGGTCAGGTTCCCGACGTTGACTGGCGTCCCTCAGGCTGTTCCTTCGCGCCCCGCTGCAACAAGGCGGCGGAACGCTGTATCGATCGGGAGCCGGAGAATATCAAGGAGGATGAGCGCTCTTATCGCTGTTTTCATCCGCTGCTGCGCTCCCCATGACCGCTCGTGGCCAGCTTTGCGGATGGCGTCGAGCTTGATTCCTGACCAATTGACCCCATCCTGTGGATAAGTAGTTTAATTGCACGGGGGTCAAGCCGTTATGAGAATGGACAAACTTACCGCCCGGTTCCAGCAGGCGCTGGGCGAAGCCCAAAGCCTGGCGGTGGGCATGGACCACGCCCTGCTTGAGCCGGAGCATGTCATGGTTGCCTTGCTCGACCAGGAAGGTGGTGGCATCCGAGGCCTGTTGACCCGCTCCGGCGCGCAGGTGAACGCCTTGCGCTCGGCCCTGGGCGAGAAGCTCGACAGCTTGCCGAAAGTCTCCGGGCAGGCCGGGCAGATCAACCTGTCCAACGACACCGGCCGGGTCCTCAACCTGACCGACAAGCTTGCCCGTGATCGAGGTGATGCCTATATCGCCTCGGAGCTTTTCATCCTGGCCGCGCTGGACGCCAAGCTCGCCTTGAGCGAGATCCTGCATCGGGCCGGGGTCACCAAGAAGGCGGTTGAAGACGCCATCGACGCCGTCAGAGGCGGTGAGAACGTCGATGACCCCAACGCAGAAGACAGCCGCGAAGCACTGAAAAAGTACACCGTCGACCTGACCGAGAAGGCCGAGCAGTCGCGCCTGGATCCGGTGATCGGTCGTGACGAGGAGATCCGGCGCTGCATTCAGGTGCTGCAGCGTCGAACCAAGAACAACCCGGTCCTGATCGGCGAGCCCGGCGTCGGCAAGACCGCCATCGTCGAGGGCCTGGCCCAGCGCATCGTCAACGGCGAGGTGCCCGAGGGCCTGAAGAACAAGCGCGTGCTCTCGCTGGATCTGGGCGCCCTGATCGCCGGGGCCAAGTACCGCGGCGAGTTCGAGGAACGCCTCAAAGCCGTGCTCAACGATCTCAAGAAACAGGAAGGCCAGATCATCCTGTTCATCGACGAGATCCACACCATGGTCGGCGCCGGCAAGGCCGAAGGCGCGATGGACGCCGGCAACATGCTCAAACCCGCGCTGTC
>JAZBPR010000142.1:0-7251 GCA_036351735.1 Wenzhouxiangella sp.
TCGGCAAAGCGGTAGTCGGGGTGGAAGCTGGCGATCTGGAAGATCCCGTCCATGTCCAGGTCTTCCAGCACCGCATCGGCGAGATCCAGAAAGTCGTTGTAGTCGAGAAAATCGGCCAGAACGTGCGGGTGGATCAGCAGCGTGGTCTCGCGCTCGGCTGGGTCGGCCTGCCGCAGCGCCAGCAGTTCTTCGGCCAGGTGCTCGGTAAGCTGCTGCTCGCTGACCGCATCGCTGACCCGCAACCACACCCGACCCTGGCGCCAGGGCTGGCCGGCAAACGGGCACAGGTTCAGCCCGATCACTGCTTTTTCCAGCCAGCGGCGCGTCGTCTCAGTAACCAGTTGGTGTTCGTATAGGTCCGACATGGCCCGATTCTAGTGGGTTGCGTGGTCTCGTGCCGATGCCACGACTAAGTCACCGCAAAGGAAATCACTGACTTAGTCGGGGGACGCTATGATGATCTCCAACATGAAAGCAGTGCCGAGCCAAATATCCGGGCGTGTCCTGGTGGTTGAAGATAGTCTATCGGTATCCGAACTGTTGACCGAGCGCATTGGTGAGCTGACCGGCGCTGTTTGCGAGTTGGCCAGCTCCATGGCTCAGGTGCAGTCTCTGCTGGCGGCAGATCAGTCGGTCTTTGATGTTGCGGTGGTCGACTTGAATCTACCGGATGCCCCGGACGGTGAGGTGTTGATCGAGATCCGGAAGGCGGGCGTACCGGCCATCGTTCTGTCGAGCAGCTCCGATGAGAAGATTCGCGAACGCGCGCTGGCGGCTGGAGCGAGTGATTACGTCAGCAAGGATACCTTTGGCGTGGACTATGTTGCCCGCCAGATCCGCCGTATGCTGCAGTCCGCACAGAATCGGATCCTGATTGTCGACGACTCGCGGTCATTCCGGGAGCACATGGCAGCGCTCTTGCAGCAGCATGGTTACCAGATCGTGCAGCCATCCGACGGCGAGGAAGGCCTGGCGCAGGTCAAGCGGGACCCTTCAATCAGCATGGTCATCACCGACTACCACATGCCGCGCATGGACGGCTTGAAAATGACCGTCGCACTGCGTCGCCTGCGTTCGTTCGAGCATCTGTCCACCATTGCTCTGTCCAGTGATGAATCGTTGGAAGCGTTGGCGAAATTCCTGCGCAGTGGCGCCTCGGATTATCTCTACAAGACCTTCTCTCCCGAAGAGCTGTTTTGACGGGTTGATCAGAACATAGACATGCTGCGGAGCCTGTCCGACGCCCGATATGCCTCGCGCCACGACTACCTCAGACGAGGGTCGGAATCGGGTTGAATTCGACTGATTTCACTTAATTTCGTACAGGAAAGCGCTGTCAAAGTATCCAAGAAAGTAATTCAGGTAGCAGCACAACACCGAAATTGTAGCTGCCATGGAATATGGCGGCTGGAAACCAGCTCCGTGTATTTAGGGTAAGAAATCCGAGCCCAATCCCCAATAAGCCGACCCACACGATATAAATTATGTTTCCACTATCCCAAGAAAAGTAGCTAAGGTGAATGAGCGTAAACCAGAACGCGCAGACAAAAACCCCAAAGACAGGCGCACCATACTGGACAAACCTTCTTAGGAGAATGCCCCTAAAGAAAACCTCCTCTACAGCACCGGCCAGCGCGACAAGCACTGCTATTTGCCAGATTGAATCCAAGTCCATTCCAAATATTTCAAAGGTTTCCGGGCTGAGCATTCGATCTGAAAAAGATAACAACCCCCATGCTGAGGCCACAGAAAAAACCAATGTTGCAGTTGCACCCAAGCCGATGCCACTTGTGAGACATTTTGCAAGCAAGTGTTTCGTTCTTTCCGGTACGGCAAGACATGGCTTGGCTGGAGGAGCTTGCGGCGGCAACATCAAGAATCGGATGAAAAGCCACGGAATGAGAATAAATTGCACCCAGAATGCGAAGACAAGGGGGTGCGGGCTATTGAATCCTACAATCTCTTGAGCTACCCCTCCACGTGCCTGTACGACGTTTTCCCATAGAATGCTGGGCAAATCGTAGTAGTTAAACAGAACGTGTAGTGAATCGTATTCGAGGTGGACGACGATGGTTTGGCCTCCGTCGAACATCAGTGATTCGGGCGGCTCTTCAATGCGGTATGCTGTGCCTGGTGACAGTTGTGGAATAATTTTTGACTCTACCTCTGATCTGCGATCTGGTGCCGGCTCCCAAAAGTCTAATGTGATGCGAACGATAGGCCCACCGAATGAGATTTGCTCGGCTAATCTATCGGACGTGTAGAACAAAAGAATTGAAAGCAGAACTATGAAGGCTATCGCCGATAACACTTCGGTTGCAGCTGCAGCTAGGGCGCGTGTTAAGCGCCCTAGCTGCTGGATAAGTGTAGCTTTCTTTGATGCTATCTTTTGCGACATATAAGGCTTCTGAGTTTCCTGTGATCCGTCAGTTGGTCTAGTTCATGGTGTGAAGAAGCTAGTGTCTGGTCGGATTGGGCAGGTGAAGCATCCATGTGAACCTCGGCCACACCAGTCGCAATCGCACCATCCTCCGCAGGGTCCGCATTCTGCAACACGGTCGCCACATCGTCGTTGGCAAATTTCTGTAAGTGCAGTGCAGGTCATGCCGCCGATGGCTGTAATTCCCGGCCATATAAACCAGTACTCAGGCTGCCCACCGTCTTCTGATGATGCTTTAGTTTCAAACACTTTGCTTTTTGCCGCAAGAGTTGATGAAAGATCATGATTTACGGTAAAGCCGCTCGGTACATCTATCTCTATCGAGTTCGTTTTGGGACGGACATGCAGCCCAGATCGTGTGACGAGAGGTTCGTCTGATTCTGGGCCAAACTCGTGATATGGAATCGCTTTGCCATCAATGACGACGGTAAACAATGGCTTGGTCGCGGTAGCCCATTCCAGATCAGCTGTGTCTATCCCAGTGAGCACTGAAATTTCCTGAATAGTTGCGCTGATCAGTTCTGGCTCACCGACTTGCTGCTCTGGGCCTGAGCACTCGTCCCCGTTAGAGAAAGCATCCGAACTGAAGCCTAAGCAAAGACACGCTGCCGCAGTGCTGCGTATCAAGTGTTTGAATATTCCCATATCGATGTCCTCTTGAGTTGGTTTGTGATCTGCAAGTTCTGTCGCGGCCTTTATGAGGGCCGCGCCCAAAATCTCGCTTGGGGACGTCTTTGGGTCAATCGGGATATGCCGCGCCTTGCTGTAGGAAAATTTCGTACCAGATTAGGAATCTTGCCGACCCCAGCCACCTCCGCCCGGTGTTCGGATGGTCAGGGCATCGCCTGGTTCAACCTCGGCGCGGTCACGTCCTTTCAAGGGCTTGATCTGGCCGTCAGCCTTTTCAATCCAGGCCTGTCCGGTCGTCCCTGAATCTCCGCCGTGCAGCCCCTGCGGAGGCTGGCTCCGGGAGTTGGCCAGCAGTGCTACGGTCATGGGCTCAAGAAAGCGGATGCGTCGCTCTGCGCCATGCCCGCCTCGCCAGCGGCCCGCGCCGCCTGAATCAGGTCGAATGCCGAAACCTTCCAGCCGGACGGGAAAGCGGGTTTCAAGAATCTCCGGGTCGGTCAGGCGCGAGTTGGTCATGTGGGTATGGACCGCGTCGGCGCCGTTGAAGCCTTCACCGGCGCCCGCGCCTCCGCACAGGGTTTCATAGTGCTGGTAGCGCTTGTTCCCGAAGGTCAGGTTATTCATGGTGCCCTGACTGTTGGCCAGTTTGCCCATCGCCGCCAGTAGGGTATCGGTGATGACCTGGCTGGTTTCCACATTGCCCGCGACTACGGCGGCCGGGTAGGTCGGGTTGAGCAGACTGCCCTCCGGAATGATCAGATCGACCGGCGCCATGCAGCCATCGTTGAGCGGAATGTCGTCGGCGACCAGAGAGCGAAGCACATACAACACGCAGGCTCGGGTGATCGCAGCCGGCGCGTTGAAGTTATCGGCTTGCTGCGGGCTGGTGCCGGAGAAATCGATGGTCGCGCGGCGTTTGTCTCGATCGACCGTCACCTTGGCTTCGATCTGCGCCCCGGTGTCCATGACTTTCACGTAGTGCCCGTCTTCCAGCGCGGCGATGGCCCGCCGAACCTGTTCGGCCGCGTTGTCCTGGACATGCCCCATGTACGCCTGAACCACGGGCAGGCTGAATTGGTCGACCATGTCACCTAGCTCACCCAAGCCGCGGGCGTTCGCCGCAATCTGGGCGCGCAGGTCGGCAAAATTCTGGTCCGTGTTTCGCGCCGGGTAGGGGCCCGCGCTCAGCAATTCATGCAGCGCGGCTTCATCCAGCACGCCATCGCGGACGATTCGCAGCGGTGAAATCAGCACCCCCTCCTGATCGATATGACGACTGTCTGGCGGCATGGAGCCTGGGGTCAGTCCGCCGATATCGGCGTGGTGCGCGCGGCTGGCGGTGAAGAACAGAAGCTTTTCCTCTTCATCGAAGCAGGGACTGACCACGGTGAGATCGGGCAAGTGCGTGCCACCGGCGTATGGGTCGTTGAGCAGGTACACATCGCCAGGCTGAAGGGTCTGTTCAAACGCGCGGATCACGGCGCGCACGCTCTCACCCATGGAGCCCAGGTGAACCGGCACGTGCGGTGCGTTCGCAATCAGGGCACCTTGTCGATCGAAGATTGCGCAGGAGAAGTCCAGCCGCTCCTTGATGTTGGCAGACCAGGCCGTCTGCTGGAGCACTACACCCATGTGTTCGGCGATGGCCATGAACAGCTTGCCGAAGACCTCGAGCATCACCGGGTCAACGTCGGTGGCGACCGCTGAATCCGAAGGCTCGTTGCCGGTTCGGCGCAGGATCAGGTTCAGGTGCTCATCCAGCACCGCCTGCCAGCCGGGCTCGACAACCGTCGTCGCGTGATCTTCGGTCACGATCGCCGGACCGTTCAGCACCTGACCGACCTGAAGTCGGGCGCGCGAGTAGACAGGGGTTTGCGGATGCTCACGCCCTCCCATCCAGGTTCTGACCTCGGCGGTGCAGCGAGCCTCGCCGCGACAATTGCGTGATTGACCCGGTTGTCGCGAGTGGCCGTCAAGACTCTGGCCCGATGCGATGGCCTCGACGACACCTGACTCGGCCACCAGCGCCCGATCTTGCAGGGAAAAGCCAAATTGCGCCCGGTGCTGGGCGGTGAACTGCCTGATCATGTCGTCGAGATCCGCGCGTTCAACCAGCAGCGTGGTATCGGTGCCCGAATATCTCAGATGAAGCCGCGAGCGCGTGACGATCCGATCGCGCTCGTGGCCTTGTTCGATCAGTTCGTCGACGGCTTCTTGTGTGGCTATGGACTCCAGACGGGTCAGTTCATCGATCAGATCCGCATCAAGGGCGTGGCCGATCGAGAACTCACGAAGCGTCATGACATCGGCGAGGCCCATGCCATAGGCCGAGAGAACGCCGGCCATGGGATGGATGAGCACTGTCTTGATGCCGAGCGCTTCGGCAACCAGGCAGGCGTGCTGGCCACCGGCACCGCCGAAGCAGTTGAGGGTATAGCCGGTGACGTCATGACCGCGCTGGACAGAGATTTTGCGGATCGCGTTGGCCATGTTGGCGACCGCAATCTGCACGAAGCCTTCGGCGACTTGTTCGGGTCCCCGCGGGTCGCCCGTGGCGGCCTGAATGTCGGTGGCCAGTTGCTCGAACAGATCTCGAACGCGGGCCGAATCCAGGGGTTGATCGCCATCGGACCCGAAGACCGCCGGGAAGAACGCCGGCTGCAGCTTGCCGAGCATCACGTTGCAGTCGGTGACGGTCAAAGGTCCCGCTTTGCGGTAACAGGCCGGTCCCGGATTGGCGCCTGCCGAGTCCGGTCCGACGCGATACCGGCTGCCGTCGAAATCCAGGCGCGAGCCCCCGCCGGCCGCTACCGTATGAATCTCCAGCATGGGCACACGTAGCCGGACGCCGGCGATCTCGGTTTCGAAACTGCGTTCCAGCTCGCCGCGGTAGTGTGAGACATCCGTGGACGTCCCGCCCATATCGAAACCGATCATGCGATCAAACCCGGCCTGCTCGGTGGTTCTGACCGCACCGATGATGCCGCCTGCCGGGCCAGACAGAATCGCGTCCTTTCCGGCGAAGTGGTCGGCATCGGTCAGGCCACCGTCTGATTTCATGAACTGCAGCGGAATCTTGATCAATTGGCGGCTGACCTGGTCAGCGTAGCGCCGCAACACCGGTGACAGATACGCATCCACCACCGTTGTATCGCCACGCCCGATCAGCCGGATCAGCGGGCTAACCTGATGCGACAGGCTGATCTGGGCAAAGCCTACTTCCCGTGCAATCCGGCCGATTTCAAGTTCATGTTCCGGATAGCGATAACCATGGACCAAAACCACGGCGAGTGCGCGGATGCCGTCGGACCTGAGCTGCTGGAGCTTAAGGCGAACCAAGGCTTCGTCCGGTGCTTGCACAATGGTGCCATCGGCGGCGATTCGTTCGTCGATCTCAACAACCGTGTCATACAGCGGTTCAGGCCGCTGGATGTGCAGGGCAAAAATATTCGGCCGGGTTTGATGGCCGATCAACAAGGCGTCTCCAAATCCGCGCGTGATCAGTAGCGCGGTTGCTTCACCGCGCCGCTCGAGCAGGGTGTTGGTGGCGACCGTCGTCCCCATGCGCACGTGTTCAATCCGATGACGGGTCAGCGGCTCTTTCGGGTCAATCTCGAGCAATCTGTGCATGCCTTCGATCGCTGCGTCCTGGTAGTGCTCCGGGTTGTCCGACAGCAGCTTTGCGCTATGCAGCCGCCCGTCCGGCGCGCGCCCGATTACATCGGTAAACGTGCCGCCGCGGTCGATCCAGAATCGCCATCGGGCGCTTGAATCTGTCTGGTTTTGCGGCTGCATCGGGTCGGCGGTGTCTGGAGTCATCGAGCTATTTTGCCCAATGGGCACCGGTAAATCCTGACCCAGCTTTGACGTTTCATTGACAGTTGTGATTGTCTGGTAAAGGTGCTAGTGTTGCGCATGAATGGAGTGGTAGAGAGTCTTTTCGAAGGGCGTTCGCCGGCTTCCCCTTAAGTGATGATGGCGGCGATGGCCCGGGCCAGTCATGGAGGGAGAGTTTATGGTCAGCAGTGCCAATCGGGTCGGGAGCCGCTTTTCGCTGGGGCTGAATGTACAGTTGCAGCTACTGATCGGTGGCGGCCTGGCGATATTGACGGTCGCGCTGGTCGTTTTGGCCGTGATGTCGATCCGCGTCACCGCCATGGACGCCGCCATCGAAATGGCAA
>JAZBPR010000143.1:0-5798 GCA_036351735.1 Wenzhouxiangella sp.
CCCAGGTGCTGAGGACTGGCCAGCATTCGTTCATAATCGTTCTCGCCAATTCGAGGCGCGCTTAAGCCAGGTCAGGATTGAGGCATCGCCCTCACTGTTCTTCCGGGGCATGGTCGGCTCGCAACTACCAATCGTGACTGCGCATGGTGAGGGGCGTGCCAGATTTGGCGGCGATAGGGTTCCGGAAGAGGTCGTGGCGCTGCGCTATGTCGATGGCAGTGGTCAAGTGTCCGAACACTATCCGACCAACCCCAATGGCTCGCCAGAGGGAGTCACGGGCCTGTCCAATCGGGACGGACGGGTCACCATTCTGATGCCTCATCCCGAGCGCCTGCTCAGAGCCGTCAATTTCTCCTGGGCGCCGGCCGAGTGGGGAGATGCCTCGCCATGGATGCAGATGTTTTACAACGCGCGCCAATGGACGGCCGAAGTCTAGCCATCATGGTTGAATCGAAGCAGAAGGAGAAAAAAGTCAATCCGGTCAAGGAAATGTTCCTGTTGGCCGCGCTTTACCTCCCCATGGGCTTTTTCCTCTGGTTTTTCGCCGCCAGCCTGCTGATGTTTCCGACCGCGCGGCTGGCCGATCTGCTCCTGACCGGGATCTTTGGTGAAGTGTTTGAGGCTGTCGTGCAGCTGGGTTTTCAGCTGGAAGTTCAGACCTCGGTGGTGCTGGAACAACAGGTCGAAGGTCGTAAGGCGGCGGTCAACCTTTACATCAACCCGATGATTTATGCCTGGGGCATGGCCTTGCTGTTCGGGCTGATCATGGCGACACCGCTTACGATCAAGCGCCGGCTGATGCAAATGGGCATTGGCTTTATCGTCGTGACGCTGGTGACGACCTGGGGCGTATTCTGGCAAGTGCTGACCGATCTCGCCTTTCGCTCGGGCCCGGAGGCCGGTGCTGCAGCGGCCGCGCTGGGCCTCAACATGAATATGATCGCCTTGTTCTACCAGCTGGGTTATCTGATGCTGCCGGCGGTGATCCCGCTGGCGACCTGGATTTTGATGAATCGAGCCTTCATCGAGAACGACATCCTTCAGCGGCCGTTGTGAACCGATCGCGGTTTAGTATGGTCAGTTGTTAAGCTTGCCCAACCCGATACGACCGATTAAGCGACCATGAACACCGCAGCCAGCGCAACTCAGGACGATTCCGGCCTTCTTCCCAGCATCAGCATGCATCTGGAAGATCGTGCGGCCGAACTGTGTCGGCTGCTCATTGAACGAGACCGCTTGCGTGAGGAGGATCTGAACCGCGCGCGAGCCTACCGCGAGCAGCACGGTGGCAATCTGTTGACGCTGCTGGTCCGGCTGGGGCTGGTCTCCGAGCGCGATCTGGCCCGGGGCCAGTCCGAGATGCTCGATATCCCCTTGGTCAGCGATAAGGATTATCCGGAGGACGCGCCCGAGGTCGACGATATTTCTCTGCGCTACATGAAGCAGCAGCATCTGGTGCCCATCCGGATCAACGATGACGAGATAGAAATCGTCATGGCCGATCCGCAGGATGACTTTGCTCTCAAGGCACTCAAGATGGCGACCGGTCGGGAGGTGCTGCCGCGCGTCGGCATTGCCTCGGAAATTGACAACACCATTGAACGCTATTTCGGCGGCGGCAAGTCCGCCATGGGGCAGATCGCTGAGGGACTGGGTGGAGAAGGCGAGGGCGGTGATGAGGAGGACGTTGAACACCTGCGCGATCTGGCCTCCGAGGCCCCGGTCATTCGCCTGGTCAACCTGATTCTGCAGCGCGCCGTCGAGTCTCGGGCCTCCGACATTCACATCGAGCCGTTCGAAAACCGGCTGAAGGTGCGCTACCGGATTGATGGCGTTCTTCAGGAAGTCGAGGCTCCGCCAGCCAGATCCACGGCCGCCGTGATCTCGCGCGTCAAGATCATGGCCAGACTCAACATCGCCGAACGCCGGCTGCCGCAGGATGGACGCATCATGCACCGGGTTGGCGGTAAGGAGCTGGATCTGCGTGTCTCAAGCGTGCCGACTGCGCACGGAGAGAGCGTGGTCATGCGTATTCTCGATCGAGAGGCCGTTGTGCTGGACTTCACCAGCTTGGGCTTCGCCGAGGACGCCCGCCGGACCTTCATCAAGGCGCTAGACATGCCGCACGGCATCATTCTGGTTACTGGCCCCACCGGATCGGGCAAGACCACGACGCTGTACACCGCCTTAAGCCAGCTCAATACGCCGGAAAGAAAAATCATCACGGTTGAAGATCCCATCGAATATCAGATCGAGGGTATCAACCAGATTCAGGCCAAGGCTTCGATCGGGCTGGATTTTGCCAGCGCGCTGCGCTCCATCGTGCGCCAGGATCCGGACGTCATCATGATCGGCGAGATGCGCGATCTGGAAACCGCGCGTATTGCTATCCAGTCAGCGTTAACGGGACACTTGGTGCTGTCGACCTTGCACACCAACGACGCGGCCGGCGGGGTGACTCGAATGCTGGACATGGGTGTCGAGGACTACCTGCTGACCTCCACGGTCAACGCCATCATGGCTCAGCGCCTGGTGCGCCGACTGGATCCGGCCACGCGCGAGGCCTATCAGGCCTTGCCCGAATTCGTGGAGGAGCTGGGTTTGCGCGCGCTGACCAATGTTGATCCGGTCACGCTTTACCGGCCCGGTAGCTCAGAGATCAGCCCAACGGGGTACCGCGGTCGAACCGGTATCCACGAAATCCTGCTGATGAGCGACGAAATCCGACGCATGGTCATCAAGCATGCCACCTCGAGTGAGATCGAGCGTCAGGCACGTGCCGAAGGGATGCGCACCATGTATGAAGACGGGCTGCTGAAGGCGCTGTCTGGCGAGACGTCGGCCGAAGAAGTGCTGCGCGTCACTCAGGAGGCCTGAGCTCAGATCGCATGGCGGTATTCGAATACAAGGCGGTCACCCCGGCCGGAGAAACCCTGACCGGCGAAATGGAGGCACCCAGCCAAGATCTGGTTATTGCCCGACTGCAGGAAATGGGCAATATTCCGGTCTCGGCGCGCGAGGTGGGCGGTGGTTTGCGTCTGGGCAGCCTGCTGCGCGGCAGGCGCGGTTTGACTCAGCGTGAGGTCGGCGATCTCACCCAGCAACTGGCGACTTTGCTGGCCGCCGGACTGCCGCTGGACCGTTCTCTGGGCATTCTCGCTGAGCTGGCCGAAAACGAGCGAGTGCGCGAGTTGGTCGAGCAAGTGAGGAACCACGTGCGCGAAGGTGGATCCCTGTCGGAGGGCCTGGAACAGCGCCACGGCGTTTTTTCACGGTTCTACATCAATATGGTTCGTGCCGGTGAGATTGGCGGCTCACTGGATCAGACGCTCTCGCGCATGGCCGAGTACATGGAGCGCGCCAAGGAACTCAAGGACGGCGTGGTCTCGGCCCTGATCTACCCGGCGTTGCTGGTGGTGCTGGCAATCGCTTCACTGATCCTGCTGATGGTCTACGTCATCCCGCAGTTCACCCCGATGTTTGAAGATTTTGGTGGGGAGTTGCCGATGCTGACCCAGATTGTGGTCGGGGTCGGCGACGTGCTGCAGAACTACTGGTGGGCGCTGATTGCGGGGCTGTTGGTGATCGTGGTCTGGTTTCGCAGCCAGATGCAGCGTCCAGCCTCACGCCGTGCCTGGGACGGCCGCTTCCTGCGCACCCGCTGGCTGGGAGACGTGATTGCCAAGATTGAAACCGCGCGTCTGACCCGAACCACGGGCACGCTGCTGGTCAACGGAGTGCCCTTGCTGTCGGCACTTTCGATCGCGAAAAATGTCATGACTAATACGGTGCTGTCGGAAGACGTGGCGGAGGCGGCCAAGCAGGTCAAGACTGGATCACCTTTGGCCAAGGCGCTGGTCAAGAGCGAGTACTTTCCCCGGCTTGCCCTGCAAATGGTCAACGTGGGTGAGGAAACCGGCAAGCTGGATGAAATGCTGCTGAAGGTGGCGGACACCTATGACCGCGAGGTCAAGACCACGATCGACCGGCTGATGGCGTTGCTGGTGCCGGCTTTGACGCTGGGGCTGGCCGTATTGATCGGCATTATCGTGATGTCGGTGCTGATGGCCATCCTGAGCATCAATGAATTGATCGCCTGACCTTGCTTCAGATGAGCAGGGCATAAGACACTTGAGGAAAGACGAATGATGAAACTGAGAACTTCCCAGGGTTTTTCCCTGATTGAATTGCTGGTGGTGTTGGTCATTCTGGGCCTGATCGCCGGCCTGGTTGTACCCAACGTGATGCAGCGCGGTGAAGATGCCAAGGTGAGGGCTGCCAATGCGGAGATTCAGCGGATTTCCATGGCGGTTGATGAGTTCTACCTCGATTCCGGGCGAGCGCCACGCGAGCTGCGTGAACTGGTGGAGCGCCCTGCCAACGCCAACAATTGGAATGGTCCCTACATTAACGCCTCCAATCTCAACGACCCCTGGGATAATCCCTACAACTACCGCTACCCGGGCGAGCACCGCTCTTTCGATATCTTCAGCCACGGCGCTGATGGCGCACCGGGCGGCGAAGGACCGAACGCCCAGATTGCCAACTGGGACTAAGGCTCCGGGCTGGATGTCTACACTGACCTGATGCGGCTGACCCGTCTGGACGGATCTTCCCAGTCGGTCGGGGGGTTCACCCTGATCGAGCTCATGGTTGTGATGATGCTGGTCATGCTGCTTTTTGCTGTGGTCGGCGTTTCGGTGACCCGCTCGGTCGAGGGCGCTGAGCTACGGGCGGTCGAGCGTGAAATCACCGCGGGTTTAAGGCATACCCGGGGTCAGGCCATCATCCAGCGCAGCCAGCAGGTCTTCACCGTCGATACAGAGAAGCGAACCTGGCAGGCGGCTGGAAAAGACCCCGTCGAGCTACCGGAAGGGCTCGAGATCACCATGAACACGGCCCGCTCGGAGCTGACGGGCGAGGGCATCGGCAATATCCGTTTCTATCCGGACGGCGCTTCAACCGGCGGCAGCATCGTGCTAAAGGCGCAGGACAGGGAGTGGCATATCGCCGTGGCCTGGCTGACCGGCGAAATCAGCCGCAACCGTGAACTGGAAACGGAGCAGAACGGGTGAATCGGGCAGCGCGGCAGCAGGGCTTTACGCTGATTGAGGTCATGGCCGCGTTCGCCGTGTTTGCGCTGCTGTTCGGGGTGACCTTGCAGATTCTGTCGACCTCCATGAGCAATACCCGCCGGGCGGGTGACTTCACCCAGGCGGCGCTGTGGGCCCAGTCCGTGTTGGACGTGGCGGGTCTGGAGAACATGCTGGAGCCCGGTGTGACGAATGGCGCGTTTGACGAGCGTTTCTCGTGGACACTGGAAGTCACCGAGGAATTGGTCTTCGACGACCGGAGTCTGGACCCGCTGGAGCTGCCCGTGGCGCTGTATCGGTTAAGACTGACCGTCGAGTGGGGCGAGGGCCCGGTTCGTCAGGCGGTATTCGAGACGCTCCGCAGCGTCGATGTGAATTGGGAGCAGCGCCAGCAGGCTGGCTGACGATGCAGGTTCGACGCGCTCAAGGCTTTACCCTGATCGAAGTGATGCTCGCCATCACTTTGGTTGCCTTGATCATGGGCATGGCTTACGGCGGATTTCGCGCGAGCATCCGGGCTACCACCAGCGGTGAGGAGCGGATCGAGGAAACCAACCGCCTGCGCGTCACCCACCAGTTTGTTCGTCGCCAACTCAGTCAGGCGCGCTCATTGATTATCGAGCAACCGGAGGAACTGGAGGAAGGTGAGCAGATCCGTTTTCTGGGTGAGGGCGAGCGGGTGCGGTTCGTTGCGCCGATGCCGGG
>JAZBPR010000144.1:0-2805 GCA_036351735.1 Wenzhouxiangella sp.
AAAGTTCGGTTCTGGAATTTGAATCCAAAAGATTCAGGCCGGGCTCAAGCGGTCAACCAAATCAACAAAGCGTTCGACGTCTTCCAACGTGTTGTAAAGCGGCACCGGAGCTGCCCGGATGATGTCGGGTTCGCGCCAGTCGCAAATCACACCGTGGGCTTCAAGTCGCTCGAACAGCTTGCGTCCGGCCTCGCGGCCAGCGCGGACCTGCAGCGAAAGCTGACAGCCGCGTCGGTGCGGCTCCAACGGGGTGATGATGTTGATCCGGTCACTCAACCGTTCCTGAATCAGGTGGGCGAGGTGCCCGGTCATTTCCAGCGACAACTTGCGCAGAGCTGGCATTTGTCCGGCCTCGTCAAACAGCTCCAGCGACGCCCACAGGGGGGCCAGCGTCAGAATAGGCGGTTCTGAAATCTGCCAGCCCTCGGCTCCGCGGGTGGGTTTGAAGTCAGGCCCCATCCGGAAGCGACTGTGCTCGTCGTGGCCCCACCAGCCTGCCAGCCGGTTGCCGTCAAAATCCCGGTGGCGCTCATGGATAAAGCAGCCCGCCACTGCCGCGGGTCCGGAATTCAGGTACTTGTAGCTGCACCACACCGCAAAATCAGCGCCGATCTCGTGGAGGTCCAGCGGAATATTGCCAACCGCATGGGCGAGATCTAGGCCCAGTATCGTTCCGGCGCGTTGACAGGCACGCGCGATTCTGGGCAGATCAAAGACCTGCCCGGTGGCGTATTGCACCCCGGGCCATAAGACTATGGCGACCTGCTCACCATAGCGCTCCAGATAGTCTTCCAGATCCTCTTCATGCAGCAAGCGGTCTCGCCGCGGTGCCAGTTCGGCCAGATCTTTTTCCGGATCCAGTCCGTGCCACTGAAGCTGAGAAACCGCCGCATAGCGGTCGGAGGGGAAGGCGCCGCGCTCCATCAGGAGTCGCCGGCGATGGCCCTCAGGCCGAAAGAAGCTTGCCATCATTAAATGAAGGTTGATCGTCAGTGTGTTCATGGCGACCACTTCATGCCGTTTGGCGCCGACCAGTGAGGCCAGGGTATCGAGCCCCAGGCGATGAAATTCCAGCCATGGTGTCGGGCCATCGAAGTGACCGACGACGCCAAGCTGAGCCCAGCGCTCAAGCTGAGCATTGACCGCATCGGCCGCGCCAATTGGCTGCGCCCCCAGAGAGTTGCCGACCAGATAGAGACTTTCTTCTCCGCCGGGGCCATGGGGAATCCGGAACCGGTCTCTGAACTGGCCGGGAGCGTGATCGGTCTGGATAACGGTCATATGCCTAACCTTCAGGGTGAAGATGCGGAGATTACCATCGTCGAGTCGACCCAACCGGCGCTAAACTGGCAGATTAATGGTTCAAAATCGTTCTCTTTCTAGGTGAAAGTTTCAGACTTCCAGTTCGAATTGCCGGAGCGCCTGATCGCTCAGCATCCTCTGCCGGAGCGCTCTGCCAGCCGGTTGCTGACGCTTGATCGGGCCACCGGAGAAGTGCGTGACCGGCGTTTTGTTGACTTGCCGGATCTGTTGTCGCCTGACGATTTGCTGGTCTTTAACAATACGCGCGTGATTCCGGCCAGATTGTGGGCGAATAAAGAAAGCGGCGGTCGTGTGGAAATCCTGATCGAAAGGCTGCTGGATGCCCGCATGGCCGTCGTGCAAATGCGGGTCAACCGCAAGCCCGCTGTGGGAAACACCCTGGTTATCCCGGACCAAGCCCGACTGAAAGTGCTGGGCCGTGACGAGGGATTCTGGCGACTCGAGATTGAAGAGGGCCCCGATTGGCCCTCAATCCTTGAGGCGGTCGGGCATATGCCGCTTCCTCCCTACATCACCCGGGCAGATCGTGTTGAGGATCAGGAGCGCTATCAGACGATCTATGGACGCGAGCCGGGCGCGGTTGCCGCGCCAACCGCCGGACTGCATTTCGACGAGGCCTTGCTGGGCCGACTCGATGCGCTCGGTGTCGAACGGGCCTTTTGCACCCTTCATGTCGGAGCAGGAACCTTTCAGCCTGTCAGAACGGAGCGGATTGAAGAACATGAGATGCATGCCGAGTGGCTGCGCGTCGACCAGTCGCTGGTTGATGCGGTCGAGGCCACCCGAAAGCGGGGAGGGCGCGTGATTGCTGTTGGCACGACGGCAGTCCGTTCTCTGGAGACCGCGGCGTCGTCAGGAGCGCTTCAGCCCTATGTGGGTGACAGTCGTTTGTTTATTTATCCCGGCTATGCCTTCCGCGTGGTGGATGCTCTCATTACCAATTTTCATTTGCCCGGTTCCACGCTGATCATGCTCGTCTCGGCACTTGCGGGGCGCCAGAACATCTTGGCGGCTTACCGTCATGCCGTGGATGCGGAGTATCGATTTTTCAGCTACGGCGATGCGATGTTCATTGCATGAACAGAAGGGGGAGCAAGGGGATATGAAATTTGACCTGATCCGCACCGAGGGTGCGGCCCGGCGCGGTCGCCTGCAGTTTGAGCGCGGAACGGTCGAAACCCCGGCCTTCATGCCGGTTGGCACCTACGGGACCGTCAAGGCGATGACCCCGGAGGAACTGCGAGCGCTCGGCGCTGAGATTATTCTCGGCAACACCTTTCACCTGATGTTGCGTCCGGGTACAGAGGTGATTTCAGCGCATGGTGACCTGCACGACTTCATGGGCTGGTCTGGCCCGATCCTGACTGATTCCGGAGGATTTCAGGTCTGGAGTCTTGCCGATCTGCGCAAGATGGACGAGCAAGGCGTGACGTTTGCTTCGCCAGTCGACGGGTCGCGCGTGTTTCTGGGGCCGGAGGAGTC
>JAZBPR010000145.1:0-2272 GCA_036351735.1 Wenzhouxiangella sp.
ACAGGTGGCTCGAATTCTGTTTGTTTTAGTGGGCGCTCTAGTGTCTTTTTCCGGGACCTTGAGTGCTCAGGATAGTGCCGAAGATCTGGCCAAGCAACTGGCCAATCCGGTCGCTGCTTTGATCAGTGTGCCTTTCCAGCTCAACTATGACGGAGACATTGGACCGCTTGATGAAGGCGAGCGTTGGAGTCTGAACATCCAGCCGGTGATACCGGTCTCGATCAACGATAAATGGAACATGATCTCGCGCACGATCGTGCCGCTGATCGATCAGAAGGACATTTTCCCCGGTGCCGGCAGCCAGAGTGGGTTGGGGGACGTTCTGCAGAGTATTTTCTTCTCGCCGGTAGAGCCTACGGAGAGTGGTTGGATCTGGGGTGTTGGTCCGGCTTTCCTGTTGCCGACGGCTAGTGACGATCTGCTGGGAACCGAAAAGTGGTCTCTGGGGCCGTCGGCAGTCGCGCTGCGCCAAAGCGGTCCCTGGACTTACGGCGGTTTAGCCAATCACATCACATCGGTTGCCGGGTCCAGTGACCGTGCCGATATCAACTCCTCATTCGTTCAGCCCTTTGTGTCGTACACCACGCCCAATGCCTGGACCTTCACGCTCCAGACCGAGGCGACATATGATTGGGAGGGCGAAGAATGGTCAATACCGGTCAGTGCAGTCGCGACCAAGGTGACGAGCATCGGTTCACAGTTGTTCAGCGCCGGTGTCGGTCTGAAGTACTGGGCCGATGCGCCGGACGGTGCCCCTGGTGGGCTGGGCGGCCGGCTGGTCTTCACGCTGCTGTTTCCCAAATGAACTCAGTGAGGAACTCGAATATGAAGACGCTATATTTGAACATGGCGGTTGTCGTCCTTGCCATGACCTCGGTGACCTTCTCTGCCGCCGAGGTGGCCGATACGATTTATCACAATGGGCCTGTTATCACTCTGGATGACGATCTGCCACTGGCCGAAGCGGTGGCGGTCACCGACGGGCGCATCCTTGCTGTGGGCACGAAAGCGGAAGTACTGGCACTGGCCGGTGACAACACCCGGCTGATGGATCTGGAGGGCAAAACGCTGGTGCCTGGCTTTGTGGAATCGCACGGTCACACCTACATGATGGGTCTCCAGGCGGCGACCGCTAACCTGTTGCCGCCGCCCGATGGCGATGGTGCCGATGTTGCTTCCATCCAGCGCCTGCTGACGGCCTGGACCGAAGAGAATGCGGGGGTTGTCGATCGGGTCGGCTGGATCGTCGGTTTCGGCTACGACGACTCCCAGCTCGCCGAACAGCGTCATCCAACCCGTCAGGAGCTCGATGCGGTCTCAACCGATTATCCGGTGGTTATCATTCACCAGTCCGGCCATTTGGGCGTAGCCAACAGCAAGGCCCTGGAGCTGGCGGAAGTGACTGCCGAAACGCCGGATCCGCCGGGCGGCGTCTTCCGGCGCGAAGCTGACGGTAACCAGCCCAATGGCGTGATGGAAGAATATGCGTTTTTCTTCCTGCTTTCGAAGCTGGCGGCCAACTTCGATCAGGAGATCAATGAAGCGCTGGTGGTCGAGGGCGCGCGTCTGGCGGCTTCTTTCGGCTACACCACGCTGCAGGAAGGACGATCAAATCCGGCGGCAGTCAGTGCCATGCGCCAGGTTGCCGAAAAGGGCCAGCTCAAGGTAGATCTGGTGACCTATCCGGATGTGTTGCTGGTCGAAGATGTCGAACCATCCATGAGCTACAGCGACCGTTTCCGGATCGGCGGCGTCAAACTCACCATCGACGGCTCGCCGCAGGGCAAGACGGCCTTTCTGAGCGAGCCTTATTTCGTGGTGCCGGACGGTCAGCCCGAGGACTACCGCGGCTATGCAGCTGTTGATGATGAAACGGTTTCGAATGCCGTCGACAAGGCCTTCGCCAACGGCTGGCAGATTCTGACCCACGCCAACGGCGACGCTGCCATTGATATGCTCATCGATGCCGTTCGCATGGCCCGGGACAAGTATCCGGACGTGAATAACCGACCCGTTCTGATCCATGGGCAGACCGTGCGCAAGGACCAGGTTGCGGCACTCGACGAGCTGGGTATTTTCCCATCGCTGTTTCCCATGCACACCTTTTACTGGGGCGACTGGCATCGGGAGTCGGTGCTCGGGCCTGAGCGCGCTGACAATATCTCGCCGACCGGCTGGGTGCTTGAGCGCAACATGATGTTCGGCAGCCATACCGATGCACCGGTGGCCTTGCCCGATTCCATGCGTGTGCTGTCGTCGACGGTGACCCGGC
>JAZBPR010000146.1:0-4026 GCA_036351735.1 Wenzhouxiangella sp.
ACGCGAGCTGGGTTTAGAACGTCGTGAGACAGTTCGGTCCCTATCTGCCGTGGGCGTTTGAGACTTGAGGGAAGCTGCTCCTAGTACGAGAGGACCGGAGTGGACGATCCGCTGGTGTTCCGGTTGTATCGCCAGATGCATTGCCGGGTAGCTATGATCGGACGGGATAACCGCTGAAAGCATCTAAGCGGGAAGCCCCTCCCAAGATGAGGTCTCACTGAGGACTTGATCCTCCTAAAGGGCCCTGGAAGACGACCAGGTTGATAGGCTGGGTGTGGAAGTGCAGTAATGTACGAAGCTAACCAGTACTAATTGCCCGTGAGGCTTGGTCATATAACACCAAAGCCAATTGCGCGAAATATTGAATGACACGGCCAGTGTCAGGACGCTCAAGAACAGACTTCGCTTTGCTTTGCCTGGTGGCAATAGCGGCATGGAACCACCCGACCCCATCCCGAACTCGGAAGTGAAACGTGCCAGCGCCGATGGTAGTGCGGTTCGCCCGTGCGAGAGTAGGTCACTGCCAGGCATTTACACAGAAGCCCCGGTACTCATGATGAGTGCCGGGGCTTCGCCTTTTCTGATCTTTGTATTTAGCCGGCGTTGGGGTCGTTGAATTGATCGCGATCGAGTTCCCCTTCCGAATCGGCCACGATCATGGTCACTACCGCATCCCCGCTCACATTCACCGCGGTCCGCGTCATATCCAGAAGACGATCAACCCCAAGGATCAGAGCGATGCCCTCGGTGGGTAAGCCGACCTGGACGAGGACACCAGCCAAAAGAATCAGCCCGACTCCGGGAACCCCAGCCGCACCAACCGATGCGATGATGACCATCACCACGATCATCAGATACTGCGTCAGCGACAGGTCGACGGCGAAATACTGTGCGATAAATCCAGCGGCGATGCCCTGCATAATGGCTGTGCCATCCATGTTGATCGTCGCACCCAGTGGTACCGTGAAAGAGGCCACCTTGTTATCCGCCCCCAGACGGTACTCCACCGTTCTCAGTGTCACTGGAATGGTTGCTCCACTGGAAGCCGTTGAAAACGCAAATGCGAGGACAGCGCGCATCTTTGACCAGAACATCAATGGACTAAGCCCGGTCAGCGACCGCAGCAAAATCGAGTAAGTCACCGATGCATGCAGGACCAGAATGAACAACACCAGAAGCACGTACTTCAAGACCCCAAAAAAGGTCGATAAGCCCGTCGTCGCTGCCAGCGAGGCGATCAAGGCAAACACCCCGTAAGGCGCAAGCAGCATCACGAACCCGACCAGGCGCATCACCACGACGTTGAAGTCAGAGAAAAACTGTCCTACCCGTTCACCCGGCTTGCCCGCAAGCGCAATGGACAGCCCTATCAGTACCGCAAAGACGATGATGGGCAGCATGTCACCCTCCGCCATTGCCTGAACGGGGTTGCGCGGCACCATCTCGGTTAGGACCTGCCCAAACGACGGCTGGGCGGAGATTTCCCGCTCAACGGTTTGCTCGGGGCTCGCGCCTACCCCAGGCTGAACAATGACGGCAGCCGCCAGCGCCAGACTGATTGCGATTCCGGTGGTGAACATGTACAGGGCGACCGCCTTGCCGCCGACCCGGCCCAGTTTTTTCGGATCACTCAGGGCGCTGACGCCCGTAATCAGCGACACAAACACAAGCGGGACCACCAGCATGCTGAGGAATCGAACAAAGATCTCCCCAACGACGCCAAACAGGCCGTCAATCAAAAATGTTTGTGCCCAAGTCTGTTCGGCAACGGTCAGGTTGATGAGCACACCGAAAACGAGCCCAAGCCCCATGCCAAGGAGAATTCGATTCGAGAGTTTCCGGTGGTCAAAGCTGGCTTCGGTCATGATGAATGGTGGTCCGCGCAGGGGTTAAGCGCCTAAGGTTAGCTCAGCGCATGAAAATGATCCATCAGAACGAGGCGAACCGAGTGCCGACCGATCTGTCGTGACGGCGGATCAAGCCTTACAATTCAGGTTCTGACAATCAAACCGGTCCGCCGACATCATGACTGAAAACAGCAGTCCAGCCCCCGCTCACTTCATCCGCACCCGAATCGCGCGAGAAATCGAGGCGGGTCTGCATGAGAAGGTGGTGACCCGTTTTCCCCCCGAGCCCAATGGTTATCTGCACATTGGTCACGCCAAGTCCATCGTGCTCAATTTCGCCATGCCCGCTGAGTTTGGCGGTTACACCAACCTGCGCTTTGACGACACCAACCCCGAGCGCGAGGAGCAGCGCTTCATCGACTCAATCAAGGAGGATGTCAGCTGGCTGGGATACCAGTGGGAAAACGAATGCTACGCCTCGGACTACTTCGAGACGCTTTACGACTACGCGCTCCATCTCATTGACCACGGTTTGGCCTATGTTGACGAGCAGGACGCCGAAACGATCCGCGCTCAGCGCGGGACCCTCACCGAAGCCGGCTCCGACAGCCCGTTTCGCAATCGCGCTCCGGCCGAAAGCCGGGAACTGTTCACCAAAATGCGGGCCGGTGAGTTTCCGGACGGAGCGATGGTGCTGCGGGCAAAAATTGACATGGCCGCGCCAAACATCAACCTGCGCGATCCCGTGCTCTATCGAATTCGCCGAGCCCACCATCACCGGACGGGGGACGCCTGGTGCATTTACCCCAGCTATGACTTCGCCCACGGTCAGTCGGACGCCATCGAATGCATTACGCACTCGCTGTGTACGCTGGAGTTTGAGGATCCCCGCCCCTTGTATGACTGGCTGGTCGAGCATCTGCCCGTGCCCTCAAGGCCGGTTCAGATCGAGTTTTCCAGACTGAATATGGATTTCACGGTCATGTCCAAGCGCCGGCTGACCCGTCTCGTGGACGAAGGGCACGTACACGGCTGGGATGATCCCAGAATGCCGACGATCGCGGGACTCAGGCGGCGAGGGTTTACGCCGAGATCCATCCGTGAGTTCTGTACGGAGATCGGCGTTACGAAATCCGAAAGCATCATCCCGTTCGGCGTGCTGGAGCGCAATCTCCGTGATGATCTGAATGCTCACGCTCCCCGGCGCATGGCCGTGCTGCGTCCGCTGAAAGTCACACTGACCAACTATCCCGCGGGTGAGACTGAGTGGATTGAGGCGGCCAACCATCCGCAGGACGATAGTCTGGGAACCCGTCAGATTCCGTTGACCCGGGAACTGTTTATCGAGCAGGACGACTTCATGGAAGACGCGCCGCGCAAATTTTTCCGTCTGAAGCCGGGCGGCGAGGTCCGCTTGCGGAACGCGTTCATCATCCAGTGCGACGAGATGGTCAAGAATGACGCTGGGGAAGTCATCGAGTTGAAGTGCAGTTTTGACCCTGAGACCCGTTCGGGACAGCCGGGCTCGGACCGCAAGGTGAAAGGCACCATCCACTGGGTCTCGGCGGAACACGCCCTATCGGCCGAAGTCCGGCTGTATGACCGCTTGTTCAATGTGCCGGATCCCGGCGGAGATAAGGAGACCGATTTCACGGATCATCTCAATCCCCAATCGCTCGAAGTCATCCCGGATGCGAAACTCGAGCCCAGGCTGTCTCAGGCGGTTCCGGGTGATTATTTCCAGTTTGAGCGACTCGGCTACTTCGTGCCCGACCCTGACGGCACATCAGACCGCCCGGTCTGGAATCGCGCGGTCACTTTGCGCGATACCTGGGCTCGGCTGGAAAAAGAACTGGCGGGCCGTTAGTCTGGGAACCGTGACAATTTCGGCTCAGAAGTCGGGGCGATCAAGCCCCACAGCATGGAGCATCAGGCATGTTCAGTAAACGCGAGTCCTCTTCTCCCACGCCGGAGTCGAGTACGCAACAACCGACAGCAGAGGAGAAACCCAGCATGAGTGAACAATCCGCTCGTGGCGCAGTCATTGGCCCATCGATCCAGATCGACGGCACCCTCAAGGGTGATGAAGACCTGCTGATCCAGGGCAAGGTTGACGGCACGATTGAGCTGAAAAAGAATAGCGTGACCATCGGTGAATCCGGTACCGTCAAGGCCGATA
>JAZBPR010000147.1:0-2579 GCA_036351735.1 Wenzhouxiangella sp.
TACCCCAGCCAGATGACCAGTGGACCCTCGCCGGCCCGGCTGGATCGGACCCGATCCCGGCGCAGCTGAGTGATCTCTGTCTGGCGTTCCGGCGCGCTGAATGTCACCAGCTTCAGTGGGCGTCCGCCGTGAGTCCACCCGATCTGCTCGAGCGAAACGCGGTCGGAAGTCTCGGCTAGATGGGCGAGGTACGACACCACCTGATCATGGCGCAGATGCCGATCAGCCAGGTCGAAGCCGAAGTAATCCTCAGGCGATGAGATCGCTGGATCGGCCGACAGGTCAGCGGGCAAGCCTTCAAGGACTTCCGAACCGCTGGCATGGACGGAAAGCAGGAGAAATAGTATCGGCGCAAACCCTAGGCGTGAGGTGCGTGGCATTGGAGCGATCGCCTGACTTGAATTGGCCTGCTAGGATACTGACTTGACCGAAATACAGGGTGGAATCTTGAATATGCGATTGACCTCCAGCGATCTGAAAGACCAGCAGCCCATCCCCGCTCGCTTCGCCTTCGGCAAGCTGGCAGATGACGCACCCATGGCGTTGTCCGCCAACCTTTCCCCGCACCTGGCCTGGAGCGATGCACCCGCGGCAACCCGATCATTTGTCTTGCTCTGCGTAGACCCGGATGTTCCATCGGTCGCAGACGACGTGAATCAGGAAGGCCGGACTCTTGCCGCCGACCTGCCCAGGGTGGACTTCTACCACTGGGTCATGATCAATATTCCAGCCGATGTCACCGAACTGGCCACCGGCCAATGCAGCGATGGCGTCACCATCAAGGGAAAGAAGCAGCCTGCAGGGCCAGTCGGATCGCGCCAGGGACTCAACGACTACACGGGTTTCATGGCCGGCAATCCGGATATGGCGGGCCAGTATTTCGGGTACGATGGGCCGTGCCCGCCGTGGAACGATGAACGGCTCCACCACTACATTTTCACCGTCTATGCACTGGACGTAGCCAACCTTGATCTCCCTGACGAATTCACCGGGCAGGACGTTCAGGCCGCGATTCAGGGTCATATCATTGGGCAAGCCAGCCTGACCGGCTCCTACACACTCAATCGATCAGTCGCAAACCAATAGCGCTCAATGTTTGAGCTGTTTGATCTGATTCGCTCAAACTTCGTGCATTAAATCGACCACATCCTGGGGCGTGGCCGATTTTGCCCAGCAATTGGGCATTGGAACGGTTTGTGCATTAACAGATTGTTCGTTTTTCACTCACCGTCACAAGGAACTTGCTCAGCAATGACACCGACCGAAATCATCAAGCGCATCCGCGACGAAGAGATCGAATTCGTCGATTTCCGCTTCGCCAACACCCTTGGCAAAGAACAGCACGTCAGCGTCCCCGCGTCCGCCGTTGATGAGGAATTGCTGTCCGAAGGCAAAATGTTCGATGGCTCATCCATCGTCGGCTGGAAGGGCATCAATGATTCTGACATGGTGCTCATGCCCGACGGAGAAGCCACATTCATTGACCCGTTCGCCGAGCACAAGACCCTCAATATCAGCTGCGACATCCTCGAGCCGGCCACGATGCAGCCTTACACGCGCTGCCCCCGCTCGCTGGCCAAACGGGCCGAGGCTTATCTGAAGGCGAGTGGCGTCGGTGATGCGGCCTATTTCGGCCCGGAACCCGAATTCTTCGTCTTCGACTCCGTCCGTTTCGGCAACGACATTTCGGGTGCGTTTTTCGAGATTGACGCAGAAGAAGCGGCCTGGAATACCGCCAAGGAATATGAAGAGGGTAACCACGGTCACCGCCCCCGGGTCAAAGGCGGCTATTTCCCGGTGCCACCCGTCGACGGGCTGGCTGATCTGCGTTCGGTCATGTGTACCACGCTGGAAAGCATCGGGATCCCGGTTGAGGTCCATCACCACGAAGTCGGCACGGCCGGCCAGTGCGAAATCGGAACCCGCTTCAACACCCTGACGCGCAAGGCTGATGAACTGCTGATGCTGAAATACGTGGTTCAGAACGTGGCCCACGTGCACGGCCGAACAGCCACATTCATGCCCAAGCCCCTCGTTGGCGACAACGGTTCGGGAATGCACGTGCATCAATCCCTGTCCAAGGGAGGCACCAACATTTTCGCGGGCGACGGCTACGGTGGCCTGAGCGAAACCGCGCTCCACTATATCGGCGGCATTTTCAAGCACGCCAGGGCAATCAACGCCTTTGCCAACTCGACCACCAACAGCTACAAGCGCCTGGTCCCCGGCTTTGAGGCACCCGTCCTGCTCGCCTACTCGGCACGCAACCGATCGGCTTCCTGTCGAGTGCCCTGGGTCTTCAGCCCCAAGGCCCGCCGCATTGAAGTCCGTTTCGGCGACCCAGCAGGCAATCCCTATCTGACCTTCGCGGCGATGATGATGGCCGGTGTTGACGGGATCATCAACAAGATTGACCCCGGTGCACCGATGGACAAGGACCTCTACGACCTGCCGCCAGAGGAAGAAAAGGATATTCCGCGGGTTTGCCACGCACTGGACCAGGCCCTCGAGGCACTCGACGCTGACCGCGACTTCCTCAAGGCCGGCGACGTGTTCTCCGACGACCTCATCGATGGCTA
>JAZBPR010000148.1:0-2889 GCA_036351735.1 Wenzhouxiangella sp.
AGAACAGCTGCATGCAGTGAATCCGAAGCATCGTCTCCAGCGGATAAGGAGGACGGCCCCGATTACCCTTTGGATAATGCTTCTTGAGCAGCTTGACCAGCAAGGCCCACGGGATCAAGGCGTCCATCCGCTCCAGGAACTTCTCACGCCGGGTCTTGCGCTTCTTGTTCCCATATTCCAGATCGGCAAAGCTCAGCTGGTCCATCGAATTCTGTCCGGTGAGAAACAATGCCGATATTGTCGCAGAATGGCGATTTATTCAGAGCACCCTTAAGCCAACAAGCCGGCTTGCGATAGAGAATTTCATCCCCAGCTATGACCGTGGTTAAGAAACGACCGGCTCGCAGGATCACGCGCGTCAGGCCACTACCCCAAAAACCCGGCCAACACCGGCAGTTAGCGCCATGGCGATGGCGCCCCAGAACGTCACCCGCATTGCACCAACAGAAATGGCGGCACCGCCGGCCCACGCGGCAAGAGCTCCGAGAAACGCCAGGAATACCAGAGAGGAACCAGCAACTGCCGCTATGAGCTGAGGCCCGGCCATAAGCCATGCCACAAGCAGGGGAAGAGCAGCACCGATCGTAAATGCCCCGGCTGAAAAAAATGCAGCTTGTATGGGTTGCGCACCAGCGCTTTCCGATATTCCTATCTCATCTCGGGCGTGCGCCCCAAGCGCGTCATGGGCCATAAGCTTCTCTGCGACCTGTCTGGCCAGGGCTTCCTCAAGGCCTCGCTTTTCGTAGATTTTCGCCAGCTCATCGATCTCAGATTCAAAATCCTGCTCCAGCGACCTTTTTTCGAGCGCCAGGTCTGCATTCTCGGTATCTGATTGCGAGCTTACGGACACATATTCACCGGCAGCCATCGACATGGCACCAGCAACCAGGCCGGCTATTCCTGCAAGGAGAACACTCTCCTGAGCAGCACTGGCGGCGGCAACGCCGATAATGAGACTGGCAGTAGACACGATCCCATCGTTGGCGCCCAATACAGCTGCTCGTAGCCAGCCAACACGATGCGAGCGATGCATTTCATGGTGAGTCATTTTTATCCCTAAAGTTTCGCGCAGGTTCAAACTGATCGAGCGCTCCTTCAAGCAGCGGGACGTTGCGACGTCGGCGGCTCTCCAGACCCCGGCGCACGACCTCGGAGTATAAGTGCGGCCGAGTATTGCTCGGCTGCCGGGCGCTTCGCTGACGCTGATTACTGAGGGAACGTCTGACCAGCAACGACCAACCGACCGGTTGACGAGCTGCGATCACAACGAAAAACGCTCACTCCTCCCCCTTTTGTAGGGGCAGCTCCAGGGTCTTCGCTTCGGTGATATCCAGCAGCGTGATGACGACGCCATCAATGACATCGTCCAGTCGGCGGTAAGGCATTATTCTCAGCTTGAACCAGCGTCCGTTGGTCGATTGTATTTGCCGCTCCGTTGACTGTAGCTTGCGCATGGTCTCAATGGCGTCGCGCTGCAAATCGGGATATTGCAAGCTATTGGTTAAGTCGCTCAACGGGCGGCCAATGTCGCTTTCGCGAAGCCTGATGATGTCGGCCGCTCGCTCAGTAAATCGTCGAATATTGAGGTCCTTGTCCAAGTAGAGAATCGCAATTTCGACACTATTGAGAACATTCTGCACGTCGCTCTGGGCCAGCAGAAGATCGTCGAGTTTCGACTGCAGCTCACTGTTGATGGTTTGCAGTTCTTCATTCATTGACTGCATTTCTTCTTTCGACGTGGTCAGTTCCTCGTTGGTCGACTGCAGTTCTTCATTAGTCGCCTGCAGCTCTTCCTGAGCAGCCTTGGCTTTCTCGCGATAGCTTCTGGCCTCCTCGCTTAGGGCCTGAATCTCGTTCCGATGTCGCTGTGGAGCATTGCTTTGCGCACCGGCCTGACCCGGCTTGATTCCGACGTCCGACGCGGTGTTGCTGACGTCATTGAATACCACCATGATCAGGCCGCGCAGACTGTCGGGTTCAGATATGGCCTGAACTGTCACGTCCACTCGATACAGCTCGCCGTCGCTGCGTATCTGTACCGCATTCAGCCTGATCGGAACGCTGGCATTAGAGGCTTGCTCGATGGCTCTGGCCAACGGTTGTCGCAGCCCGTCGCGAGCCATGGCGTGGATGTTCCAGTTGGCCTTGCCAGCGGCCGGTTCCAGATACCGTCCGGTCCGCCCGCTGATGTAGACAATGTCGGCATCGCGATTGAGTACCACCGCAGCCGGCGCATAGACCTGCAGAAGAAGTCGATCGGCAGCTGCCTGCAGACCGTTGTCGCTGGGATCTGATGGTCCTTCTTTGGTCACTTCCGACTCCTGGGGATTAGCGGACAAAGGTGGATAGGATCGGAGAAGAAATTCAGGTCGCGTGCCTGAAGCTGGGTTCTTCCGCCGGAAGAGCCGACGCCTCGACTCGATCGGAGCAAACAGATGGCTTGATCGGCCAATGCCTTCGGCACTGCCGAGAAGAAGCAAGCCGTCTGGACGCAGGCTGTAATGAAACAAGGGTAACAGTCGCTGCTGCAGCTGTGGATCGAAATAGATTAGTAGATTGCGACAGCAGATCAGGTCGAGCTTGGTGAACGGGGGATCCAGAATGACATCGTGCTGTGCGAACAGAATCTGATCCCGAATCGATTGAGAAATCCGGTAACTCTGAGGCTGTTCACTGAAATAGCGCTCAAGTCGCTGTTCTGAAACACTAGACTTGATGGTCAGCGGATATTCCCTTCGCCGGGCAACGGAAATCGCTTCTGGGTTCAGATCGGTAGCAAAAATCTGTACTTTGAATGGGCGCGATTGATTTTGAATGGCCTCATCCAGGGCAATCGCCAGAGAGTAGGCCTCTTCGCCAGTCGAGCATCCAATGCACCAGACGCGCAGC
>JAZBPR010000149.1:0-3852 GCA_036351735.1 Wenzhouxiangella sp.
ACACTCTACAAGCCTGGGGAAGCACCGGATGGCCAGGACTGTGCTGATGGCAAATGCGTCCAGGTAAAACTCGAAATCCAGCGCCTGCATACGCAGACGAATGCGTCTTGTCAGAACTGGGCGGACGGCTCCGCGACGACCTCGGTCACATGCGCCCCAGAAATAGTCGCCAATGATCCGATGAAGCTTTCCGACAGCGCCGTGCCTCCGAGTTTTGGCTTCGCCATCAATGAGGCCACCATCTTTGCACCCTGGCGCCCTTGGTACATGGGTCATTACTGCGGCTGGGGCGTGGTCTCCGTCACTGACTCTGTCTGTTATGAGGCCTATTTTACAACCCAGCTGCAAGGCTATACCGACACCTCAAACAGCAAGCTCGCCTGGCCAAGAGACCGAGGCGCCTATTTCTTCCCAACCAATCCTGGCAATGCCCCGACCGGGCTTTACTGCCGCAAAGGAGAAGATCAATGCAGCATGTATCTCGCCAAGGTGGATTGGGCTGTGGAAAGTCAAAACCCACCAAGCGATCCAAACGAAGAAAAATTCACCGTCACCGGTTGTGACGTCACGGTCGAGCCCTGCGACAAAGACCTAGAGGCTCTGCAGGCGGAGGTAAAAAAGGCCACTGAGCGCCTGGATGACAACTTCGATGATGCCTTGGCTCAGTTCAAGGACAGAGGTCGTTTCCCTTGGACAATGGGCGAGCCCTACATTCCGAGAACAGGACCAAAGAATGCAACCATGTCCCGTTCTCCTTTCATTGGATACTATGATCTTGCCTGGTCACAACCACCGAGTAATAATGATCGCGTGGTGGTTGATAGCGGACGAAAACAATTCGGCAACCAATTCCAAGCCGCTGGCTATACCTTGCCCAAAGAATGCACCAAAGAGGACTTTGCCAGGGCTCGGGCAGGCGACCTCGAGAGCGTCAAGAAGCTGAGGGATTGTAGCCTCACGCTTGAGGTTCATAGTGTCGGCTTCTACGAACAGTGGGAACATTTTTTTCCCGCCGGAACACCGAAGCAGAAGATTGGCGAGTTGGTCAATATCGCCAATGCCAACGGTCTGGCGGCGAGCCAGTATGGCCGAACCATGTTCTTCATGGCCGGCCTACCTGAGCAAAAGGTCGCTGCGTCCTTTTTTACCCAGGATGGCGCCGGGTTCGATTATCCCAGCAAATTATCAATCTACGACCAGGTTTATGGCGCGGGCCCTTACACGCAATACCTGCCGATGGTCAACCCAGATGGTGATATCGCGGCCTCGAGTGAGTCAACACCACTCAGGCCAGACGGCACGGTCGACGGAATGGTCCAGCCTTACGCGGATAACATGTGGCACTCCTTCTTCATGAGTAACCACATGAATCAGTCACCCGAGCATTTCATCCGTGGGTTACGTGGACGGACGCTTTGGCACAATGAATGGCGCTCCAATCTGATGTTTCTTGGGTATTACACGCCGGTTGACGAGCCTTTCACCAAAAAGGCAGATGCAAAGGGTGGAGGCATGCTCAAGCCGAATGTATCATTTGATGCCCAATTCGCTCACCGTGATTTTCCAGCAGGCTTTCAGCCAGAAAATTACAAAGTTCCCTATCACGGCAATACGTGCGACTCATGTCACATCCGCAATGGCAGCGGCATTCCTCTGGCGCCAAACGGATTGCTCTCCAATATCCATACGGAGAGAGGCATAAACCCTGGCTTTTTCGCCAGGGGCGATTATACCTACTCAAACGGATATAACCCTCGACTGAAAGATCCCACGGGTAAGGGTAACACCCCCTTTATTCCCTCCATGAAGATGGTGCTCTTCGATCTGAAAGAGCCGAGTCCGCGCCGTGCAAGCTCCGGAGTCGATGCCGACGACCATACCTCCCCGGCGGCCGGGCATTTCTCGCAGGATGGCTACTACAACAACAAAATCATGAATTTTTACGGCAACAGCTTTCATGTCAACCTTGAGGGCAAACTGCCAACATACGATCTCAAGTACGTTAAGATTGGAAGTGAAGAAGATACTGGTGCCGGCAAGCCATTTGAGATCGTCGACACAACTGAGCGCATGCGACGCATGCCCGACGGCACAATCAAAACCTATGTGCCGAAACGAGCGATTGCTGCTCACTTCAATACCGGCGACCCTAGCGATTACAAATCATATTCTGCGTGCAGGGAAGAAGATATCGACCCTAGTCAAGGCAGCTCACCAGACAAATTTCCTTTGGTCCCCCAGGATACCGACTGGCCATTAAACTGCGACGATGTCTCCGGGAGCGCGGTTGAAGAAGCGATCAGAAATGGTGAAGTCGGCTTCATGCACCTGCTTGGCAAGCGGCTTGGAAACACTCCCTTGATCGAGATGATTCCGGATCAATTCGTCATCGACACAAGCACGGCGCAGAAAAAAACCTTCGCGCAGAAGGATTCCGCGGGTAAGGAATGGTATGCCCCAGGTCTATACCCGCTTGTGGCAGGCACAAGGTCTGGCTGGTCTCTGACCGACCTCAACTATCGAAGCTGTCGCGAACGCAAGTTCGGCACCTCCAGCAGCGACTGCTATATCGGACGTTGGGGATGGATTGGTGATCGCGCATCATTGGAAGACCAAGTTGCAAACGCTGCTTATGTGGAACAGAACATTACAACGAAGGCCTCTTACGACATGATCGCGCAGTCAAGTCCGCCGGAAAGCCACAGCGAACTGGTCCGCTACAACACCCTAATGTGCGGACCGGCTGATCTGGGTTGCCAGCTGGCAGGCTCGGCGAATTCGGACATTACCGAACAAGAGGTCAGGGATATGGCGACCTATCAACGCTGGATCGGCATTCCGCAACGGTCAGAGTTTCAGGTTGAAACCAAGGCAGTTCAGGATGGCGAGAGAGTGTTTCGGGACGTCGGCTGCAGCCACTGCCACATCATCGACAAGATCCCTTTCGTCGAGAATGACAATATGCTTCCAGATGAGGAGAGGGCTAAGCTGAAAAAGCTCCTGATCCAGAAGAGCGGAAAAACCGACTACCCCTTCGTCTCCTACCTCGGCACGGACCTTTTGATGCACGACATGGGATACCTTTCCCAGGTCGCGAAAGGTACAGAGAAAATGCGCGATCCGGACACCGGCGTGATTCAAAAGAACCGGTACAATCACGCCTATTTTCAGTTTATTCGGACACCGCCACTGAAGGGGCTTCGATTTAATCGGTTCGTAACCGACTCGCATCACAACAAGGCCCCGGCCGGCACGCTGGAAGGCTACGAGGCGCAAGCGGGCTGCGACTTTCTACTCCACGACGGCCGTGCGTGCGATGCGATTGAGGCGGCCTACCTGCATGACGGGCCAGCCGTCTTGGCAATCGGGATGATCGAAGCGCTGAACCAGCTTTCATTGTCCGACTTGGAGAGCTTGCGCGCTTTCCTGTACTCGCTGTAGGCGCATCACGCAGATGGTATCCGCGCGGCTTGGGGATGCCCCTTCCGCGCTTTGCGTTCCACCCCGATCGTTAAAGAGGACATTCCCTATGAGGCCACTCCCCATCATGGTTTTTTTATGTGTTTCAGTGATCACGATGTACAACGAAGAGGCAAGCGCTCGACGTCCGCACGGCGATAACGGAAATGTTCAATTGGCTCCGGAAGTTGTAGCGAACGTCAACAGGTCGCGAGCAACTGCCGCAGCGAGGTGGTGGCCTTCGACCTTCTGCACAACAGGGACCCTTCGCGGCACCTATCAGTATCGCGAGGAGGGGTATTGGGATGGCCTGCCCTACCGATCTTCCGGGCTCGAATCGTTCGATGGCCAGGGCAATGTCGTTGGCATGGCAACCGACAGCGACACGCCCGA
>JAZBPR010000150.1:0-5991 GCA_036351735.1 Wenzhouxiangella sp.
GCCCAGCAATTTCTTTTCGTGCTCAATGGCTACCTTGCCCTTGACCGCCAGAGCAACCAGATCCGCGGTGAAACAGCCTTGGTCGTAGCGCTCCTTCATCATGTAACGGAGGCCTGCAGGCGAATATCCCTCGGGTGGTTCGTAGCGGGCAATGATGACGCCCGCTGCCGGCCCGCGCCCTTTGGTCAGCCACTGATGCAGGTAAAAGCCCAGGATGCCGAAGCCACCGATCAGGAGAACGAGCATGCCCAGGTTGTCGCGCAGGAACCAAAGCCGCCTTTCGCCCGATGTGGGCTCCGTGACGATCCCTTTGGGAAACTCCACGACAATCGTCAGCCCGTGCCCGGGTGGTAGAGGCTGGCGGACAATGAACTCTGCAATACCAAGATTGCTCGCCTGTGCGATTGCGTTGCTGGATCGAGAGCCAGAAGGTCCCGTGTAATGATGCAGGGTGATCTGGTCGGGCTCAACTGCCTGCGGCAGGCGAACCCGCGCGCTGGCCTGGTCAATCTGAAAGTTCCAGCCCAGTCCGGTCACGTTCCAGTACAGCTCGTCGTGGCCATCGAAAAAGCCCAGCTGGCGATTTGTTCGGTAACGGATGGTGAACGTGTAGGCTCCTGGTCCCGGTAAGAATTCATCGTTGCCCGTATTGACGCGAACGCCGTTGGCGACCCGCTCGGTAAACCAGGGTTCGGGCGCTCCGTCGCGCAAGACTTCGATGACTTCAAAGTCCACGATCACCCGGTTGCCGAAGCGGTCGCGGTAGCGGGTTGGGAAGTCGCGGAAGATTCCACGGCGGATCTGATCCTGATTGGATTGGACCCTGATCCGTTCGCTGACCGTCATGGAACCATCAGTCTCGATCTCGATATCGCTGTGGTAATCAAGAATGCGCTCGCTCTGAGCCAGGCCAACACTCGCCTGAGCCAGCAGGAAAAGAGCAGCCAGTAGCCTGAAAGTGATCAATGCGGATCTCAAGACGTCGTACTCACGTCTGGGACCATGCGTTGGGTGGCCTCGGCCGCGTAGAACTCAGCCTGACGAAAGCGGAACAGACGAGCGATGATGAGGTCGGGGACTTGCTCTACGGTTGTGTTCAGGTCACGCACCGCCCCGTTGTAATAACGGCGCGCAAACACCAGATGTTCTTCAACTTCGACGAGTTGTTCGCTCAGTTGCTGGAAATTGCCGCTGGCGTGCAGATCCGGATAGTTCTCCTCCAGCACGAGCAGGCGCTTGAGCAAACCTTCCAGTTCGTCTTCAATGACTCCGAGACGCTCCGGGCTTTCGGTTGACAGGGCCTGCGAGCGTAGACGGGTGACCTTCTCAAGCGTCATGCTCTCGTGCTCGGTGTATCGGGAGACCACTTTGACCAGATTGGGGATCAGGTCATGCCGGCGGGTGAGCTGGACGTCGATATCACTCCACGCCGTCGCGACCCTGTTGCGCAAGGTCACAAGCCGGTTGTAGGCCCACATGGCCCAAATGACGAACGCGAGGAGCAAAATCAGCGGCAGCCACTCCATGGCACTTCCTCCGATCGGTGACGAGCGACCTACTATACGCTGAAAGGCTCAAAAGCCTTCGGAGACGTTATCCAACACGGTCCCATCTTCAATGATCCGGGGCTCTGACCCCGCGTTATGCAAAACGACTCGACCAAGAATGCGAACGTCGGAACCGAATCGAATATCTCCGTGCACCTGAAAATGCTCAGCGTTCCGAAGGGACGGCGCGCCATTCTGAAACCGACTGTCAAAATCGGCCAGGTTTCCGAAGTGCTCAGCATCCAGATCGATGTTGATGGTCTGGTCGGCCATTGCGCAGACCTGACCACTTTCCTCAATACGAAAGCGATCAGAGCGCAGTGCCAGCAAATCGTTGGTAGTTTTGACCGGCGCAAAGCGAGATCGGGGAACGCGCAGGATTTTGGCGCCGGAAAATACCTCCAGCGCGGAACCCATGGCGGTTTCAACCTGCACGCAACGTGGCGTGGTCGGGTCTTCGGGGACGACGTGCTTGACGTTGCGGATAATCGGAAGTCCGAGTATCCCGTCATGCCGATTCATTTCATCGGCGAGTGTTTCGAGATTGATCCAAAGATTATTGGTATTGAAGTAGCGGTAACGCTCGATGTCCTGAAACAGGTCGCGCTCTTCTGGCGGACACTGTGCCGCCTCGCGAAGTCGCAAGGCTCCGCTGTGGTCCTGCGCGAGATGGCCCCCTTTTCGATCGGCCGGCGTGCGGTCGGTCACCTCCATCACAAAGGGCAGTTCTTCTTTCGCCATCCAACCCAGAATTCTCAGATCCAGCGTTGCGCCAAGATTGTCGGCGTTGGAGACGAAGGCGAAGCGATAGCCGGCGCTGAGCAACTGGTCTAGCAGGCCCGATGCGACCAGTGCCGTGTAGATGTCGCCGTGGCCGGGTGGGCACCACTCGCGCTCGGGTGACTCGGGCCAGATCACAGGCTCTAGAGTTTCCAGATCGAGTCGTGGGACGCGGTTTTGAAGAAATGCAACCGGTAACGGTGCCTGGCCTGCGGCCAAAGATGGCGTTTTTTTCAACAGCGCCATGGAATCACTGTGGGTGGCATAACTGTTCATCAGCAAAAGAGGTAGGGTTTGCTGATGTTGTCGTCGCAGGTAGAGAACCTGCTGGGTGATCAGATCCAGAAAATTCTGCTGATCGCGCACAGGAAGCAGTGACTTGGCACGGTTCAGGCCCATACTGGTGCCCAGACCGCCATTGAGTTTGACCATCAGGCATTGCGAGAGGCTTTCCTTTCCCGCCAGTTCATGAGCTGCAAGCTCGCTGAGGTCTGGAAGGCTTTCCACAGGCTGAATATCTGTTTCCCGGATCAGCCCGGTGCGACCTTCATGCAGTTGACGAAAGTAGTGCTCGAACGTGCGGACGGCCAGGTCCGACGATCCATCGTCATTCATGCGCTGTCGGATATGCTCAAAGCTGCGCTTCGATGAGATCAAAACAATGCCGTCCCCCGACGGTTTGAGTGGCTTGGTCGCGACGAAGTATAGCTGTGCACCGGAGATCATCATGAGCTTTGAAGGAAACGTGGTTTGGATTACCGGGGCATCTTCCGGTCTTGGCTGGGCAATGGCGCAAGAGTTTGCGCGGCACGGCGCGATCGTTGCAGTGTCGGCCCGGCGAGCTGAAAAGCTTGAAGCTTTGGCGAAGGACATTGAATCCAGAGGCGGCAGGGTGATTGCCGTTCCATGCGATGTCACTCGAGAGGATCAGCAGCTTGAGGCCGTTGAAATCATCGTTTCCGAGTTTGGACGACTGGATGTCGCGATCGCGAACGCGGGTTTCAGTGCCAGCGGACGTTTTGAAGAACTCAGCGCGGACGACTGGAACCGCCAAATGCAGCTGAATGTAACTGCCTTAGCGGTCACGGCCCGGCAGGCGCTGCCATATCTCAAGAAATCAAGTGGGCGCCTGGTCTTGATCGGGAGTGCGTCAGCCTTCGTTCCAGTACCCCGAGCGGCACCCTATGCGGCGTCGAAGGCCGCAGTGCATTCCATCGGTCAAACCTTGCAAATTGAACTGCAGGGCAGCGGCGTCACCTGCACAACCATCCACCCGGGCTTCGTGGAGAGCAACATCGCCAGAGTGGATCGGGAAGGGGTGTTTCATCCCGAGGCAAAAGATCCTCGGCCGGCTGGCCTGATGTGGCCGACGGACAGGGCAGCCCGCGTCATGGTTAAGGCCATCGCGCGTCGAAAAAGGGTGTATGTCTTTACCGGTCATGGGAAATTGGCGCACTGGGTCGGCCGGTTCTTCCCCGGCATTGCCCGGATTGCCATGAAGCGCGTGGGTGTTCGCTAGTGGGTGTCGCCAGACCACTGGTGCGGATTCCGGAGATGCGACCGGCCAGCGGACCGGCACCAAGGGAGGGGAGTGTCGATGAGTTGCTGGGTTTCATTCGTCAGCACACCCAACTGATGGTGTTGACCGGTGCTGGGCTGAGCACGCAATCCGGTATTCCGGCGTATCGCGATACCGACGGGCAGTGGCAGCGCCGAAATCCGATCCTGTTTCATGAATTCATGACCAGCGAGGTGATGCGCCGGCGCTATTGGGCGCGGAGCTATTTCGGCTGGCCGGAAATCGCCAAGGCTCTTCCCAACCCAGCGCATAGGGCATTGGCCAGGCTGGAAGAGCGGGGCGCCTTGAGCGGGCTGGTCACCCAGAACGTCGACGGACTGCATGCCCGAGCCGGCAGCAAAGCGCTGATTGAACTGCACGGCAGTCTGGCGAAGGTCTCGTGCATGGACTGTGGCGCGAGCTTTGATCGGGACAAGATCCAGGATGCGCTGTTGGCACTGAATCCGGATTGGTCCCCCAAGGTTCTCGGGTTCAATCCCGATGGCGACGCCGAACTCGACGCCAAGGCTTATCCGGGCTTTCGCATCGCCGACTGTTCAAGTTGCGGCGGTCGGCTGAAACCGGACGTTGTTTTTTTTGGGGAGCCTGTGCCTACAGAACGCGCGGCGGGCGTGCGCGAAACCCTGATTCGTAGCGATGCGCTCCTGGTGATCGGTTCATCACTCGTCGTGATGTCCGGTCTCAGAATCGTGCGTCAGGCAGCGTCAGCGGGCTTGCCGGTGGTGGCGGTCAACATGGGACGGACTCGAGGGGATGAATTTTTGGGGTTCAAGGTATCTCGGGACTGCGTGGAAGTCTTTGAAGAGGTGGTGAGGGAAATCGATCCCTAGAGCCGGGTCAGATTCGGCAGATACCGAAGCGCGCTTTGGCCTATCCTTAGCCGTATCTATTGTCATAAGGGCGTCTCATGACTGCCATCAAAGCGTTCGCTATCTTGCTGCTCGTCGGTTTCATCGTCCTTGCCGGTATCGCGCATGCGACTCAGGATCAACCAGCTGATCTGGTTTTCGTCTCGGGAGAACTCGTTACTCTGGCTGAATCGCCTGAAACTGCGCAGGCGCTGGCTGTTCGGGATGGAGAAATAGTTGCTCTTGGCTCGGATGAAGACATTGGCTTTCTGATCGGAGCAGATACCGAGGTCATTGAACTGAATGGCCGGATGCTGATGCCCGGTTTCATTGAGGGACACGGTCACTTCCTCGGGCTGGGCGAGTCCTTGATGACGCTGGACTTGCGTTCAACGCGATCATTCGAAGAGTTGGTCCGTCGGGTTGAAGAAGCCGTTGCCGAGGCGGAGCCGGGCGAGTGGATCACGGGGCGCGGATGGCATCAGGAAAATTGGCAGGAGAGCGGGCCCGGTGTCGTCGATGGAGTACCCGGCCATGACGCGCTGAGTGCAGTCAGCCCTGACAACCCTGTCTTTCTGCGCCATGCCAGCGGTCATGCGGCGCTGGCGAATGCGTGGGCGATGGAGTTGGCCGGAATCGACGCTGAAACTCCCGATCCAGAAGGCGGCGAGATTGTTCGTGACGCGAACGGCCAGCCAACCGGATTTCTTCGGCAGGCCGCCCAGTTTGTGGTTCGCGACCAGATGCGGGATTGGTTTGAAGGGCTGGGTGAGGACGCGCGGCAGGCGCGTTTTGAGCGCCAGGTGGCACTGGCGGCACATGAGGCCTTGCGCCACGGAGTGACCGGATTTCATGATCAGGGCCAGCGCTTTGATGCGATTGATCGCCTGATCGCGCTGGATGAATCTGGTGGTCTGCCGCTTCGGCTCTACGTGGCCGTGATCGGGGAAACCAACGCTGAACTTGATCGCAGATTGTCGGGCTATCGGCGATTGCCCTCGGAGGGGCAGATGCTGACCCTGCGCTCGGTCAAGCGTCATCTGGACGGGGCCTTGGGTACGCACGGGGCCTGGCTGTTGCGCCCCTATGCCGATCGACCTGATCGGTCCGGTTTGCCGCAGATGTCAGTCGACGAACTGACCGAAACCGCCCGGATTGCCTTCGAGCATGGTTTCCAACTCAACACCCATGCCATTGGTGATCGGGCTAATCGCGAAGCCTTGTCAATTTACGCCGC
>JAZBPR010000151.1:0-5522 GCA_036351735.1 Wenzhouxiangella sp.
ATCGACCTGTCGACGCTGAACGCCGAGGTCGGCGCGCAAGTGACCATCCCGATCCTCGTCACCGGCGACGCCACCGCCCCGCTGGATGGCGTTGCGTCCGTGGATGCAGAGACCGGCGAGGTCTGCCTCCAGACCGACCGCGCGCCCGTCGCGGGGCAGGCGGCTGCGCGCCGCTTCGACTGCGAGATCACCTTCCGCTCGGCGGGCGAACACGAATTGTCTTTGGGCTTCTCGGTCTCCGAGACCCACGAGTCGAGCGCGCTTCTAGTGACGATTCCCGTGACCCGTCCGGCGGGCGCGACCAATGAGCCGCCGGTGGCCGAGAGCCAGACGTTGACCGTTGAGCCCGATACACCGAGGCTTATCAATCTGGTCGCATCCGACCCCGACGGCGATCCGTTGACTTTCCTGCTCCGCAGTCCTCCCGGGAACGGCACGCTGTCCGGCACACCACCGAACATTACCTACACGCCCAACATGGGATTCGTGGGCGAGGATAGCTTCACTTTCGGCGTGACGGACGGCCTGGCCAACTCCGGGCCCGCCGTCATCACCCTGCTGGTCTCCGATACGCCTGTTCCCGTGGCCGACAGTCAGACCTTGCACTTGGACGAGGACACGGACCTTGCGCTGACCCTGACCGGCACCGCATCCGATATGGGCTCGCTGACCTTCGCGATCGAGTCCGGTCCGGAGTTCGGCGTGCTCAGCGGTACACCCCCGAATCTCACCTACGTTCCGAACGCTAATTTCTTTGGGGTCGACAGCTTCAGCTTTACGGTGGCCGACAGCAGCGGCAGTTCTGAGCCAGCGACGATCAACCTGATCGTGGCGGCGGTGAACGACCCGCCGACCTTCGCCGCCGGCGGTGATCTGACCTATCCCGCGAGCACCTCGGGTCTTCAGACCGAGGAGGGCTGGGCGAGCCTCATCTCCGGCGGGCCCATGGAGATGGACGCGGTTACCTTCGCCCTGACCCCGACCGATCCGGATGGCGTGCTGACTTCGATCAGGCTGAGTGCTTCGGGGACGCTGGAGATCGACCTCACCGGGACGCCGGGCACAGCGACGGTCCAGGTCGTCGCAACCGACTCGATGGGGGCCTCCTCTGCCCCGGTGAGCTTTACCGTGACCGTGGAAGCAGAAGCGCCTGAGGAAGACCTTATATTCTCGAATAGCTTTGAGGCCCAATAATGAAAACAGGATTCAGATGCTCGATCGCCGTCTTCTGTGGAATGCTGCTCCTTAGTCTCGCTACCTGATGGACCCCGGCGGTGCAACGCCGGGATGAATCCTGGCCCTTGGGTGCGGCAGGTCGGGTTTAAGTGCCCCGAGACATGGCGCCAGATACAGAAGTAAGCCGGGTGCTAGGTCGTTTTCCTTCCCAATGCTCCGTTCGATCAAGTGACCGAAACCATCAGCCGGCGCGAATGCGGATGGGTGCGGTGTTCCCAGACAAATATGCCCTGCCATGTCCCCAGCGCGAGTCGCCCGGCTTGGACCGGGATGGTCAACGCGGTTTCTGTCAGCAGGGTCCGGATGTGAGCCGACATGTCGTCGGGTCCCTCGGCGCGATGTCGAAAACGAGGATCCCCGTCCTTGACGGCTGCGCTCATCCAGGTCTCAAGATCGACCAATACGTCGGGATCCGCGTTTTCGGCGATCAGGAGACCGGCCGAGGTGTGCTGGATGAACACATGGCAGAGGCCGTCGCGAATATTTGATCGATCAATCACGCCGGATATCTGCTCGGTGACGTCTTGAAAGCCCCGACCGGCGCTCCTGATTTCAACAGTTTCTCGATGCATTAGTCGGCCATTCCGCAAGATTCAAACCAATCGATCGCAATGTTTGACGAATGTTCGGTGACTGTTTCGTAACGCCGAGAGCCCAGCATGGATTCACCAGTGGCCTGTGTTTTTCATGCTGGCCCAGGGCTCGCTTTTGGGCAGCGCATCGCCCATCTGCAGCAGTTCAACCGATATGTTGTCCGGGGAGCGCACGAACGCCATGTGCCCGTCGTGTGGTGGACGGTTGATGGTGATGCCGGCATCCATCAGTTCCTGGCACTTGTCATAAATGTTTTCCACCCGGTAGGCGAGATGACCGAAATGCCGACTGTCGTCGGGCAACGCATCATCGCCGTCCCAGTTGTAGGTCAGTTCGATGTCGTTATGACCATCTTCCTGGCCAGGTGGGCACATAAACACCAGCGTAAAGCGACCCTTTTCATTGTCCATCCGCCGCCGCTCCTTCAGGCCCAGCAGCTTGTAGAACGCCAGTGACTTGTCGAGATCTTTCACCCGAACCATGGTGTGCAAATATTCAATTTTCATTTGGGTCTCCTCGTGTGCTTTGGAAATGAGATGGCGATGGACAGGATGCGCCGGCAAGCGCTTTTTAAGGCTGATCTGAGCCTTCAGGCAAACGCGAGAGGGGTATCGTGATAATCGGGAGCCCGAGCGCGTCGGTTTGCTTTCTCGTCAACAGCGTAGGCCCCCGCTCAATCACGCCATCGGCGTCGATAAAGTAAAAGAGCTCTGCAATGCCGTGGAACTTCTCCAGAGTGATCAGATTGACCCGAGTTTGTTCCTGAAAACCGGGAACGACCCCGATCGGCAGGTAAAAACCTGCCAGCTCCTGATCGGTTGCCATCGACGTGTAGAAGACCGATAGCCGTGCATCTGAGTCATTCGCCTGGTCCACAACCTGAATACCAAAGCGCTGATCGAGGGCAAGCCGAAGCCGTTGATCTGCATAGGCCTTGAGAGGGCCTTCTTCAATAAAATGTGAGTCCAGCCACAGGCGCTGACCGCGCAATTTCTCGAAATCTCCGGCCGGGAGCGACTCCATCAACTCGTCGATGCTGTGCGTCACCAGGCGCTGCGCTGTGGAGCCGCTTAGTGAATCCTGAACCTGGCGGGTCGCACAACCCGTCCCGAACAGCAAGGAAAGTACGAGCAAGGGCGGGAGCAAAAATTTTGACATGAAGCCCATAAGCGCTGTGAATCGATGTTCATGGTAACAACGCAGTGAAAATGCAGGAGCGTGGCAGTCTGATCTCGCAAGTCGCGGTGCCCGGTCACGGTTTGCTTCAGCGGTCCGGAAAGCGTCTCGCGAAAGCTGGCCAAAGGTGATAGCCACTGTCGGCGAAGGGATATCCGCCGGCAAACGTGAAGGTCAGCGTGCCTGAACTTCGGCGTTTCGCTCGCGATAGCGCTGATAAAGGCGGCGGCCCGGGTCGCGGTTCAGGTCGTATGCCTTGCCGTCGATCCAGACATGCTCAATCCTTGTCATGGCTTCCAGAGCATCGCCGGTTGCCGCGAACAGGCTGGCGCGTTTGCCAACCTCGATCGAACCCAGCTGATCGGCAACGCCCAGAATTTCGGCCGGCCATAAGGTGACGGCCTTCAGTGCATCGCTCTGGTCCAGCCCGTGGGCCGCAGCGCTTCCTGCCTGGAAGGGCAGGTTGCGGGCGTTGGCCAGGTCCATGCCGCCACCGGTATCAGCGATCGTGAATTGCACGCCGGCTTCGGCCAGTCTGGCAGCAGCCACGTAGGCCATGTCATAGGCTTCCCAGCGACGTGTGGGCATGGCATAGACGTTGCGCAGAATCACCGGAATGTTGTCTTCTTCGAGACGATCGGCGATGTACTGGACGTCCGGGTTGGCCAACAGAACGATCCTTTCAAATTCCTGCTCGGTCGCCCAGTCCAGCGCTTTGTCCATCACGTCGTAGCGGTTTGCACGAAGGTACAGGGCTTGTTCGCCGCTAAGCAGTGGTGCCAGGGCCTCCAGTTGGCTGTTTCGGGGCGGTGCTGGCGCCTCGCCTGCCTCAGCTGCTTGCATGGCGCGCAGATGATGACGGGCCTGATCGAGCACCATTTCGATGGTCTTCAGGTCTTCGTTGGTGTCGTCTTCCACGGCTTCGGCGGGGAAATTGATATGCATGCCGGTCGGTGCGGCGATCACCATGTCTTCCCAGCTCCATCCATCGAGCTTGACGACGGCAGAGGTGCCGGAAATCAAACCGCCGTTGGGCATAACATGAGCGGTCAGGACGCCACCGGCCACGGCCGCCGGCAGCAGTTCGGAGTCATGGTTGATGGCGACTTCGGCGCGGATGGCAGCGTTGATGGATCCCATCTCTCGGGTATCGACCGTGCCGGCCACGCTGCCGATTTCCTGCAGGCCAAGCTGGGTGGCCGGATGCACAAAGCCGGGATAGAGATGCAGACCGTCAAGGTTCGTAACTTCGGCGTCTGCCGGCCAGTCCAAGTCGGTGCCCACGGCTGAGATCAGTCCGTCTTCGATAATGACCGTCGCGCCTTCAATCGGATCACTGCTGACTGGATGGACCGTCGCTCCGGTCAGCACGAGCGTATTGGCCTGGGCGATGGTTGCGCCGGACAGAACCACCCAGAGCGCCAGAGTTTTGACTATTGAAATATTCATCATGCGCTTACTCGAAATGGAACAGACAGAAGTCGTCATGGGTGAGCTCTGAGGGGCGATAGCCGATCAGGTTTGCCGCAAACTGGTGCTGGCGGTGCGTGTGCTGCGTGATGCCGCCGGTCAGGTGAGCGGCGAAAGAGCGGAAGCCCGGTTGAACCTCGTCTTCGGCGGGCGCTTCTGTGTCTGTTTCAGAGTCATCGTCACCCTCGGCCAGAGCCAGCGCGATCAACTCGGCACGTTCGGCTTCGAGCCGCTCGCGCATTCGCTGATCGGCGGCGCGGTCAAAGTAGCGTCGCCCGTGGACCCAGGTCTGTTCGACCCGCGAGTACACCGACAGGGGGTGGCCGTTCCAGAGCACCAGATCCGCGTCCTTTCCTTCTGTCAGGCTGCCCGTCCTGTCCTGGATGCCAAGCTGGGCGGCGGGGTTGAGCGTGATCATTTTGAGCGCATCATGTTCGTCCACGTTTCCGTAGCGAACGGCCTTGGCGGCTTCCAGATTCATGCGCCGCGCCAGTTCCGGATTGTCCGAGTGCAGACCGGTCAATACCCCGGCCTCGTGCATTAGCGCCGGGTTGAACCCGATGGCGTCGCGCGCCTCGTATTTGAATGCCCACCAGTCAATGAAGGTTGAACCACCGGCACCGTGTTCAGCCATTTGAGGAGCAATCTTGTAGCCTTCAAGCACGTGCTGAAAGGTGGCGACAGTCACGTCGAAGTCTTCGGTCAGTCGCATCAGCGTCAGCATCTCGTCGGCACGGTAGGCGTGCGAATGGATGCCGCGTTCGCCGCTGAGAATCTCGGCAATGGCGGCCATTTCATGGTCGGGGCGCGGCGGCACAACGTCACGGCCACGGCGACCATCGGGGACCGCATCCAGCGCTGCCTGGTAGTCGGCAGCCTGCTGAAATTTTTCTTCGATGATCTGGGACACACCTTGACGAGAGCGCGGGTAGCGCGGGGTGTCGTTGCTCCAGTTGCTTTGCTTGGGGTTCTCGCCCAAGGCAAACTTGATGCCCGGACGAGCGCCGTCGATCACCAATTCGTCGGGTTCGGCGCCCCAGCGCATC
>JAZBPR010000152.1:0-4105 GCA_036351735.1 Wenzhouxiangella sp.
CACCGCCAGACAGCGGGCTGGACCACAGATCATAGCGACCGCGGTCGGCTTCAAGATCGGTGTGGCGTACCGCATAGATCACGGACCGTCCATCGGGAGACACTGCTGGTGCGCCGATTCGATCGATCATCACCAGATGGTCAGCGGTAAACGGTTCAGCGTGGCTGATGGACGTTGTTAGAGCAAAAAGGATGATGAAGCAGGCGGTCATTCGCATGGTCGTGCCTTTTGGAATTTGATCAGCGACAAAGTGTAGTCGAGATACTTGGTTTGTTTTAAGCGATCAAGTCCGTTTGTCAAATCCCGCTCCGTGCCGTATTCTCACAGGCACTCGACCGATTGGCGAGTTCCGATATCGCATCCCTGCGTCCTTGAGGCATCCATGAATCTTCAATGGTTTTCATGATATAGCGTGAATAGCGGTCCATGCCCAAAGCAGCCTTTGCAGGCGACGCGACGTCGCGAAGGCTTCGTTTTGCTCCGGCAGATGCTTGCTTATCACGGCATCCTGGCGCTTCTGTTGGTGGTGGGGCTTGTGATTTATCCCCCGCTGGTTGATCTCCTACCGGTCGGCGGTGTTGAAGACCTGGCCGAGAGCGGTTCATGGTCAAGCGAGCTGCCGTTGGAGCCGGATCGGTCATCGGACGGCGAGATTGTCAGAACGGTGCTCGATGCTACCGGTGAGCTGGATAAGCTTGGCTACGCTCGCCGACTGGCAATAGCTTTGATTGGCTTGTGGCTTTTGATGTTGCCGGTTGCCTGGGTGCACAAGAGGATGTATCGCGCCCAAACGTTCGATCATTCCCTCGACGAGACCACGCTGGTTTTGCCGGGAGTGGTAGCTGCTATCGTTCTGGTTGTGCAGCATAGTCTTGCCTTGGCTTTCAGCCTGGCGGGGATCGTCGCTGGTGTCCAGTTCCGCCGAGCGCTGCAGGATACCTTTGATGCGCTTTTCATTCTGGTCGCAATTGGTGCGGGTATTGCAGCCGGTGTCGAAGCTCTGGAGATTGCGGCTGTGCTATCCGTGTTCTTCTGCTATGCAACTCTTTATGTCTGTTGCTTCGGTGATGGTCTTGAATCGGATTTTGTCGCCCGTCGGAAGCGCGAAAAGCAACGCCGGAAAGCCGCCAAGAAACCCACTCACCAAGACGATCCAGCCGAAGGTCAGGAGCCGCCGTCCTGATGTTGTCGCTGGCACGCAGAATCCTGCTCGATACCGCTGCGGTAGCAGCAGCCTGCCTTGGCCTGCTCGGAACAGCTTCGGCGGTTGCCGAGACGCCAGACGCCCCAGTGCCGCTGTTCGACGAATTGCGTTTCCAAGATGCGCCGCTGATGCTGGAGATTCGGGCGCCCTGGCGCCAACTCCGCCGTGCGCCTGAGGAGGATGGACCCTATCCTGCCACGCTCACAATCCCTGGGCAGGACGTCGCATTGGAATTGACGGTTGAAAAACGTGGCGTTTCACGGCAAGAAATTTGTTCAATGCCACCCATTCGGCTCAGATTCAATGAGGAGCGCGTCGAGGGAACCATTTTTGATGGCAACCGTACGATAAAGCTTGTAACGCACTGTAACCGTGGCAGGCGCTATGAGCAGTATGTTCTTCTTGAAATGCTTGCCTATCGCTTCTACAGCGCATTGACCGAGCTGAGCTTTCGGGTGCGACCAGCCGCCATTGTTTATGAAGACAGTGAGCGGGAGCGGTCGGACGGCCCGCGCATCGCCTTTCTGATTGAGGATGACCGTCTGGTTGGCAACCGCCACGGTCTTGATAAGGTTGATGTCGAAGAAGTACGGACTGCCGATCTTCCGGCGCTCGAAACGAGTATTTTTATGTTGTTTCAGTACATGATCGGCAATGTGGATTTCTCTCCGCTGAGTGCGGTAGAAGGTGAGTGCTGCCATAACGCGAAACTGATTGGCAATGAAGATACGCTGGATCCCATATACGCCACACCCTATGATTTTGACAGTTCCGGCTGGGTTGATGCCTCTTATGCCGTTGTTCCGGAGATTCTGCCAATCAGGAACGTACGCCAGCGCCTATATCGTGGTTTCTGCCGCCACAACGAAGGCCTGCCGGCGGCCCGTGCTTTATTCCTCGCGCGCAGAGATGAGCTGTATGCGATTCTCGAAAATGAAACCCGGCTTTCTTCAAGTAGCCAGCGAAAGTCGTCTCGTTACCTTGACGAATTTTTTGAAATTCTGACCGACGATCAGCGGTTTGACCGGGAGATTACCGAGCAATGCCGCAGCTGACCTGATCCGAGGTCTGCTGTGCTTGGCTGGATTCATCAACCTCAATAAGGGTCTTTTTGAGATCTGCCATTCTTGATGAGAGCGCGGTATCTCCTGGATGGAGGGCCTCGACGGCGGCGATATATTCGTCCAAGCCCGCCGTGCCATCGGGTAATCGCACCCGGCCAGTTTCATATCCTGCAAAGCGCCCTTCGGGCGTTATCTCAAGGTAGGCCACGTAGCCGCCGTAGTAGCTCGAGATACCAGTATCAATCTGGATGACACGGCCGTCGTAGCGTGGCCAGATGGCGCCGCCAGTTGGTGTATGCCCAACCACGATATGGTCGACATCGTAGCGCTCAAGTATCGCCTCGACTGTTGCCGGGGACGCAACGGGTGCCACCCCGGATAGTCCGCGGTACCATAGGGGTCCGACGGGGTCGACCAGAATGTCGAGTTCCTCATCGGTGCTGCCGCCCAACGCTTCGCGCGCCCGCTTGGTCCAGCTGGCCAATGATGAAGTACAGTACAGGGCGCTGATGCCGCCATGAACAAAGACAAAACGGTTGATTCGAACGGCCACACGCTGATTGCGGACCCATTGATACATTTCGGCTTCGTCATTCCAAAGCGGACTCCAGGCGAAGCGGTGTTCAAGCCATCCCTCGGGATGCTCCGCTTTCCATCTGGCTTCGAAATCATCGGGCAGAGACTCGAAGCGTTCCGGGTCGTCCCTTTGCAGCCGATCCCGAATCTGTTTGAAGTATTGATCACGCAAACGGCGCGAGCGCCGATCAGTCCAGGCCGCATACTCGCCTTCGGTCACGTAGCGCAGATCGCCATAAACATTCATCGCCTCGTGGTTGCCCATCAAGTTGTGAACCTGTCCGCCGGCTTGATCGGCCTGTACGGCAAGCTGCGCCATGTGCTCGATGATTCTGCGAGTATCTGGACCACGACTGGGGATGTCTCCGGTCTGAACAAGATGCGTCTTGCGGCCGCTCCATCGACCTCTAGTGTCAGCCAAGCCGGCAGCGCGCAAGCTCGCCATGTAACCATCCCAGTCGCCGTGTAGGTCACCGATCGCGACGATACGCTCGACCCCGGTCACACTGTGGCTCTGCTTAACCTCGGATGCAGCAGCACAGCCGGCCGTGAAGGTCAAAGCGATTACAAGCATGATCCAACCGCGACTTCGAAGATACGACTTGTTGGACTTCTCTCGTGTGATATCTAATCTCCTTCGGCTTGGCATCCCAGATCCCCGTTGTTGTAACACTCCATCATAGCGAACACAAACAAAACAGAACAGTCCCGGACGGACGGCGCTGAATTGTTCTCCGTCAGCATCTGATGGATACATTGGGGTGATTATTCAAGAGAGACTTTCTGGCTCATCATGATCTTTAAATGAGCCGATGATAAGACACAATAAACCCCGCGTGACCGGCGAAGTGGACCGTGTGGTCAAGGAGGTCAAACGTCGAGTTCGAAAAGTAGTGAGATGCCAATATCAAGTGTGGAATCCATGGGGCCAAATTGGCGATGTGCCAGAGACCTGGTTAGAAACCTGACAGTCATCGATTTGATTCCGGCGACCGGGAAGACGCGCAAGGTTTTTGAGCTAGCCCTAGCGATTGGAGCAATTAGCAACCTGTCGTAGTCAATGAGATTGATGGAGCACCGCCGACTTCGGTAGGGGCGATGTAAGTCAGATAGCAGTTGTTGGTTGTGATCGGAACGTTATTGACCTTTTGCCCCGGGCCGCTGGTCGATTTCCCTGCGGATGCAACAACGATTCTTTGGGGTCCGAGACGCGTTGACCAGGCCCAGGAGGTTGCGAAGCCCGGTCCTAGCGCAAGGGTCA
>JAZBPR010000153.1:0-9802 GCA_036351735.1 Wenzhouxiangella sp.
CGTGGGCCAGCCGGCGGGTCGGTTTTTGTCCTCTACGTAAACGCATGATATTTCTCCTTTAGAAGACCTTGGTTAAACCACCCGGCGGATACGCACGGATGCATTGTTAAAGGCACTACCGGTATGCGGATCGATCCAGCCGGTCGTGAACCAGTGCGGGTTGACACCCTTGGTCAGGCCCTCGAAGCCGTCCAGTTCCTGAAGGATCTTCTGACGGTTGCCACCCGAGTAGGAGTAGGTGAACAAGGTGCCCGGATGGATCCGCGGGGTGACCTTCATGGTCGCAGTTGCGACCCAGCCGGTATCGATCCCTTCGATCTCGACCTCATCACCATCCCGGATTTCAAGACGTTTCGCGTCTGCGGGATTGATCCAGATGGAAGGATCAGCCAGGAACTGACTTGAGAAGTTCAGTCCGGTCACGCCCGACGAGCCCGACGGCGACTTGCCGTTGATGAAGTAGAACTCGCGACCACCCTGCGGCACGGTGAATGCCGGTGGATCAATATGGCGTGCGAACCCGTGCGGACGATAGCCCTTGCGTACCACGTGGAAGGAATAGACTTCCAGCTTCTGGGTCATCGTATTGAACGGTTTCTTGTAGGGCACCACGCCGTACACGTGATCCTTGAAGGTCACAAAGCCTTCCCGCTCCAGTTCTTCCTTCAGCTCGACCGGGTTACGGCCCCACTTGTCGGCAAGACCAGCAATGCGCTTGTCCTCAATGCCTTGCAGGTACTCGTCCTGGAACAGCTTTGGATTGTTGTGGAACCGCTCGTCATAGCCAAGGCCCACAGCGCGGTCCGGATAAATGCGACGGATCACCTCAAAGGCGATCCACTCCATCGGCCGAACATCGGCGTCCGGCGGCGGGGCGGTGACCGCTTCCTGAATGGCCACTGTCGGCGTGTGCGCCCAGCTGACGTTACTCAGATTGCGCCGTTCCAGGAACATGTCGGACGGCAGGACATAGTCTGACCAGTCGCAGATTTCCTGGTGCAGGATATCGGTCGTGACCACCAGATCGAGCTTGCGCAACATGTCTTCCATCATCTTGGTGTTGGAATCACGGTGGAAGATCGTGGCATCCACATTCCAAAGCGCACGGATCGGGTAGGGGGCGTTGTTCTGACCCAGCACGCAGTCGACGACAGCATGGAAGGTGGCGTTGGTTTCCGGGTACATGACCTTGTCGACCCGCTTGGCGCTCGGCGAGGGCACCGGGTATTCAAAACCATGGCGCGTTTTCAGCGTACCTTCACCCTTGCCTAAAGAGGCGCCCGGCAGACCGGTGCTGGGACGAATGCACAAGCCGCCCGGCTTGTCGAAGTTGCCCAGGAGGCCGTTGACGGCCAGCAGTGCCATGACCGCGTCGGTATCGTTGCCGTTTCTGGTGTTGTACCAGGTATCTTCGACCACGCCCTGCATGCTGTGCAGCTTGCGGGCGATGCGGACGATGGTTTCGACCGGAACTTCGGTGATATTCGCGACGCGTTGCGGGGTGTAGTCGGCCAGATACTCGACATACAGATCCCAGGCGGAGCGAACCTGAATTTCAGAGCCATCAGCCAGAGTGACATTGCCGGTGAATGACAGGACCGGCAGGAGGCCTTCCTGGTTGTGGTCGACGATGGCTGTACCGTCGGAGACCTTGAACAGGTTTTCGTCGCCGCCTTCTTCCAGATCTGCCTGGCTCAGCGGCTGACCGTCAGCCTTGATCAGGTAGGGCAGGTTGGTATAACGGCGGACGAAGTCTTCGTCGTAGCGGTTTTCATTGACCAGGATATTCGCCAGCCCGAGCATGAACGCCGCATCGGTCGCCGGCTTGCAGGAAATCCATTCGCTGCCACCAAATGCCGCAGCCGGATGTGCCGGGTTGAGATAGGCCACTTCGCCGCCCTTGGCGCGCATTCTGGCCAGACGCTGCTGAATACCGGCCGGCGCTGCGAGCGTGCGGCCCGGCAACAGCACAAAGCGCGCGTTGTCATAGTCCGGGTCGAGCTTGGCGTGGTGGTTGTTGTCTGATCCAACCACCCACTTGCGCGCAACCACACCGGCCGTGTTGCAACTACTGGCCTGCCCAATCAGGTTGGGCGTGCCCAGCGCCTGGAACCAGGAGGCCTGATCGCCCAGCGAGTGGCGCACAAAAGCCAGGGCTTCGGCGCCGGACTCGTCGATGATGGTCTGCATCTTGGCCGCGATTTCATCAAACGCCTGCCCCCAACTGATTTCCTGGAATTGTCCAGAACCGCGCTCGCCGACGAGCTTCAACGGCTTTTTCAGTCGGAGCGGGCTATTCCAGGTCTGCGGTGCGCTGGCACCACGACCGCACATGCCCCGCTGCGGATGGTCCGGGTTCTGATTTCCAAAGATTACGAAATTTTTCCCGTCAGCAGGTGCATCAGTCTTCACAAGACCAGTCAGGCCGCACTTGGCCGAGCACTGAAAACACAGCGTATGCCGTACTTCGTATCCAGCCTGCTTGAGGCCTTCAAAATCCACTTCAGTATTCGTGAAGAACTTTGAGGCGTCCGCCCAGCCCTTGCTGGCCAGAACTGCGCCGATGCTGGCCGCCGTCGCGCCACCAAGGAATGTTCTTCGCTTCATTCCTGTTTGTTCGATCGTAGTCATTCCGCCGTCTCCATAGTCTTGTCAAGGCGTGTCCGGTCAATTCCGGTGGCCGGTATCTGATCGATCGATCGATACCACGCTCGAGACGTATAAGACCAAAGTTGGAGAGACGGTGCATTGATGCACATCAATTAGAATTAGCTTAAACTAATAAAAAGCGCAATAGATGCATCAATTGGCATGAATGCCCGCCGTCGCGACGTTCCAGCGCGCCAGCGCCGTCGGGCCGATGCTCGGAATCAAAGAAATCAAGCGACTAGCCGGGGCGCGCCCCCACGCACACCCGGGCGGTGGATGGATCGATCAGTAAGCGCCCGGTGGCCGCAGTTCCGGCGTGGGCACGCGAATCTGAAGCGGGCCAGGTGCGTCCAGTTCTTCCTTGATGGCGTGCCGCATCAGATCGCGGAAATCCGAGACCGCCATGAAAAATTCGCGCATGATCAGAATCCAGACCCGCATACCGTAGCGGGTCAGTACCAGCTTATCGCCTTCGTCGCGCACCGCACCCATGATCTTCAGCCCCAGAATCTCGGGCGCGAGCTTGCGAAAAAATCCCGGATACCTCGCCTCGGCCACCTTTTTGTCCAGCGACAGGCCAAACAGATTCATCAGCATGAAGTAGCGCAGGCGATCGCGAGGCGTCAAGGCCTGTTGGCGGCTGATGCCGAACTTGCCGGCCGCAATCTGACGGTTGTAATGGTTCAGCGAAAACGTGCTGGAATACAGCATCCCGTCCAGATAACTCAGCGAGCCGGAACCCAGCCCAAGGTACTCCTCGTTTTCGATGACGTATTCGTCCGTGGTATCGCCTTTCTTGTTGAAACACCAGGCCGAAGACGGCGTGTAAGTCGAGGGCAGGGCGTCCAGGATCAGGCGGTACATGTGGCCCTCGCGGTTGAAGTCGACCTCGCCCATCATCTTGAGCATCTTGCGCATTGTGCTCTCAGCGCTCATCAGTGGATAGAACGTGGTCTGAGTGATCTCGAGTTCGCGCGTGATCAAGTCAACGTCGCGCAGCAGGGATTCATCGGTCTGCTGGGGCAGGTTGAAAATCATGTCGGCGTTGAGCGTTTCAAAAAAGCTGTTGGCCCGCTCAAGTCCGGCAATGACCTTCTCTGCCGAACCATACTTCTCGTAACGGTCCATCTGCTTGAGCAGTTCATTGTCGAGGCTTTGGACGCCCACCGACAGGCGCGTCACGCCTGCATCTCGCACGATCTGCATGGTCTCAGGCGTCAGATCGTCGGGGTTGGTCTCGACCGAAATGCTGTCGATCGGGCTGAGCTTTCGAACCAGGTCCAGCGTCTCGGCCAACTCGCGCGGCATGACGGTGGGCGTGCCGCCGCCGACGTAGATGTCGGCAAAGCGGTATCCTGCCTCATGCGCCATTCGAATTTCCTGCCGCAAGCTATTGAAATACTTGACAGCCTTATCTTCCTTGAAACATACGCGGTGAAAGGAACAGAACGGACACAGAACCACGCAGAACGGGATGTGCAGGTAAAGCATGTAGGTGCGTGAGGTATCCGGCGGCGGCAGCGTGTCGCTGGGCGTGAGACCGTCGAACTTGGTCAGCCGCTTGCTGTTGTGACGAAAGCCGGCCGTCAATACTCGATCCATGATGGTCATTAGGCAGTCCTGCATGCTGAAAGAAGTCGCGGAAGATTGTAACGACAATCAACCGTTATGCCGTCAATACCGGGCCATGGAGGTGGACGCGGCGGTTTCCGGTTGGTGTAACATGCCGGTCATCTACTGGCCCGCCCGAAGCTCGCTGTCATGACTTCCCTGAAGCGCACGCCGTCCTACCTGCAGGCACTTGTTCCGCTGATCGCTCTGATTGCCATGCTGGCGGTCTCGGTGTGGCTTTTCGGAGATAACTCGTCCTACGGCCCCAACCAGATCGCGCTGTTGATCGCGGCCGCGATCGGCTCGCTGATCGCGCTGGCCAATGGATACCGCTGGGAAGAAATCCAGACCGGCATCGTTGAAGGCATCTCCATTGCCCTCGGCGCGATCCTGATCATTCTGATGGTGGGCGCCCTGATCGGCACGTGGCTGCTGGCGGGCATTGTCCCGACCCTTATTTACTACGGCCTGGATTTGCTTAACCCGGCCTGGTTCTACGCGGCCAGCTGCCTGATCTGTGCGATCGTATCCCTCTCCATAGGCAGTTCATGGACCACCGCGGCCACGATTGGCGTGGCCTTGATCGGGGTCGCGGTGGGTCTCGATCAGTCGCTGGCCATCACCGCCGGCGCGGTGCTTTCAGGCGCCTATTTCGGCGACAAGATGTCGCCATTGTCGGACACCACAAACCTGGCGCCCGCCGTCAGCGGGACCGAACTCTTTGCCCATATCCGATATATGGCCTGGGTCTCGATTCCCGCCCTGGCCGTTTCTCTGGTGGCTTATCTGTTGATCGGCGGCGGGACGGGGGAGCCGGCCGACGCAGGCGGCCTTGCAAGCATGCAACAGGCACTGTCGGGACTGTTCAATATCAATTTGTTCATGCTGGTCCCGCTGGTGGTGCTGTTCGGACTCGCCATGGCGAAAGTGCCTGCGCTGCCGAGCATCTTTATCGGTGCCATGTTGGGCGCGGTATGGGCCCTGATCTTCCAGCCAGACCGGATTGCGGCCATGGCCAGCGGCGATGGTCCGCTGGCGGCTCTGGAGGTCGCCTGGCTGACTCTGGCCGACGGTACCGAAGTCAGCAGTGGCGACGCCGATCTCGATCGGCTGCTCAGTGGCGGCGGAATGTCGAGCATGCTCAATACCGTTTGGCTGGTGCTGTGTGCGATGACCTTCGGCGCCGTGATGGAAAGCACCGGCCTGCTGCGCAAGCTGCTCGACGGCATCGTCACCATGGTCAAGAGCACCACCTCGCTGGTGATTACCACGATTCTGACCGCGTTCGGCACCAACGTAATGACGGCTGATCAATACATGGCCATCGTCCTGCCGGGCCGAATGTTCCGGGCCGAGTTCCGTCGCCGCAATCTCGATCCGCGCGTGCTCTCGCGCAGTCTGGAGGGGGGAGGGACGATTACGTCGGCTCTTGTCCCATGGAATACCTGCGCGGTCTACATGTTCGGCGTGCTGGGCGTCAGCCCCTTGCAGTACGCGCCGTATGCATTCTTTTTGCTGCTAGTGCCCTTGCTCAATATCGCCTATGCCTACTTCGACTTCAAGATTCTGAGGCTGGCGCCGGCGAGCTGAGCGGACAAGCAAACTCAAAGTCCAGCTCGATCCCGTTTCGGTCCTCTTCCAGGGCCGGCAGACTCGTGGCGCGGAGCCGGGTCTTCCCGCTGACAGAGCGTTCGGAGCCCCTGACTGCACCCATTTCCGGCAGGATTCGCAGCGTGGTGTAGCGGTAGATTTGTTCTTCCGGGGTGACCATGGTCAGCTCGACGCTGTCGGCCTGCTCGAAATCGATATCATCCAGGCGCCTGGCCTTATCGCCCCAGAATCCGACCCTGAGCTCGAATCCGTGGCCTTCGGCCTGGAGCGTGTAGAAAGGCGGCTCAAAGCCGCACTGAACGCGATGGATGGGACGCTGCTGGTGATCGTCCCAGGATGCCGTGCCAACCACCTGCTCGGGGAGGCCGTCCGCGCTTTGGGCGGCAGATTGCTCGGTTTCAGCTGACCGTGAACAGGCTGCCATCAGGATGATGGTAGACAAGGCCACGGCAGGTCGGACTAATCCAGGTCGATGCATGATCTTCCTCGCTTAGATCTTCTTGATGCCAATGGCGAGATGATCGCATGCCAACGTAGAGGTCTATCTACACCGGGCGGTGGCCAGGGCAGCGAAACAGCCTGCCGAACTCGGCAGGCTGTGGGTACCGGCGACTAAGGATCAGGAATTGCCGCGAGGACGATCTTGACGGCCCTGACCGCCTTTTTCGTGCGGTCCTTGACCACGTTCTCCCCGCCCGGCCGGTCCTGCACGACGGGCCATTTCGTCAAACTTCAGCACCTGCTCGTCATCGAGCACGGCGCGAATTTCTTCGCGCAGGCCTGCGCGCGCCTGACGGCGCTCGGAACGATTTTCGCGCGTGCTTTGGCGCATGTTCTGGCGATGGGCGATGAACATCTCCTGGATTTCAGCCTGCTGCGCAGCGGTCAGTTCCAGTCGTTCCGAAAGACGCGTGACGGGGTCGGCAGGCTCCTGTGCCAGCGCACTGCCGGCAACCGCCAGCGATCCGGCAATGGTCAGTGCAAGCGTTAGCTTCTTCAGTACGGGCATGCGGGTTTTCATGTTGTGCTCCTTAAAGTGGCATGAGGTCTAGCGCTTCACCAGGGGGCAAAGCTCAGGACCAAGTGTGCGCCTGGCGCCGGTAAAGAGGGGTCGCGCTATGCCACGATTTGTCAGGAAACGTCACGCGGTTTCAAGCGGGCAGGGTGAGCCTGACCAACAGTCCGCCATGGGGACGATTTTCCGCCCGAATGGAGCCACCGTGGTGCTCGGCGGCCGCTTTCGCTATGGCCAGGCCTACGCCGCCGCCGGCACCCGATTCGCTGCGCTCTGCGCTCAGTCGCACAAACGGCTCGAAAATGGCCTCCAGCTGATCGTCTGCTACGCCGGGACCCTGATCCATGATCGAAATCTCGCTCGTGCCGCCGACTTTTTCAAGCTTGATTTCGATCTTGCCACCCGACGGCGAATGTCGGACCGCGTTGCGCAGGACGTTCTCCAGAGCCCGCCACAGCCACTCGCGATGAGCAGGAACAGAGAACGGGGCAGGGGCCCGAAGATCGATCTGAACGCTTCTTGCGTCGGCCTCCAGCCGGATCGACTCGACGAGTTCGCCCAGTAAAGCGACCAGATCGATGGGCTGACGGGCCAGTTTGGACTGATCACGAATGCGCGAAAAGTCCAGGATCTGGTCGATCAGCTCATCGAGACGCTGAATCTCCTGCTCGATTCGCAGCAGATGACGCTGGCGATCATCAGCCGTCTCGGCACGGCCAGCCAGCGCCAGCGCCATCTGCAGGCGCGTCAGCGGCGAGCGCAGCTCATGCGAGACGTCCCGCAGCAGTTGTCGATGGCCACCGACCAGGCGCTCCAGGCGCGCGGCCATCTGGTTGAAATCGCGCCCCAGATCACCCAACTCGTCGCCTCTTAGGGCCAGATCTTCACCCACCCGTTCATGCAGCCGTCCTCGACCCAGCGCCTGCCCCACTCGGCGTAGTTCTGTAACCGGTCGCGTCACGCTGCGCGCCAGCAGCAGGCAGGCAATCCCACTGATCACCGCCGCAAGACCGAGTAAACCCCAGGGTCCGAGCGGCCCGACCAGGCGAACGAGGAGCGGCCGGGAAGGCGGCACAAGCAGGACCAGAAAACGCCCGTGCTGCGGATGAGTGATCTCCTGCGCCCACGGTCCCCACGACGCGGGCGGGGCTTGCCCGGATCGCCACTCCCTGACCCCGGACCGAACCCTGGCCGGCACGCGCTTTTCCAGAATCTCCGAGCCTTGCTCATCGATAATCAGCAGTTGCATGCGGCGCTGGCGCTGCTGATCTGCCTGCGCCCAGCGGGCCAGGGCGGTAGGACCAGCGCGGTCGAGTACCGCCTGGGCACGCGCACCCATACCGTCGGCAAAGCGCTGCACGCGCTGGCTCGTTTCAGCAGCCATATCCTGATCCTGCTGAAGCTGGCGATTGAGAAAGATCACGGCGCTCAGGGTGAGCAGGATGACCAGCCAGAAGGCCAGGAAAATGCGCAGATACAGCGCCATCAGCCTGAACTGCCAGTCAAAAGATAGCCGCGACCGCGAATGGCCTGGATCCGGATGCGCTCGCGCGCGCTCTCCGGAAGCTTGCTGCGCAGCCGGCTGACATGAGTATCAATGCTGCGATCCAGCCCATGCAGCTCGCGCCCAAGCGCGTGCCGAGCCAGATCGTCCTTGCTGATGACTTCTCCGGGTCGGTTAAGAAAAGCCTCGAGCAGGGCAAATTCAGCCCCCGTTAGCTCAAGCGGCTGTCCGTCCACAGTGACGCTTCGTTCGGTCGCGTTCAGGCGCAGACCGTGCAGCTCCAGCCAGGTCGAATCAGCGCCACCATGAACACGGCGCGTGATCGCCCGGAGGCGAGCGCCGAGTTCGCGGGGATTGAAGGGTTTGGGCAGGTAGTCGTCGGCGCCCAGCTCCAGGCCCACGATACGGTCGGTGTCATCGCCTCGGGCAGTCAGCATGATGACCGGCACCTGGCTCTTCGCCCGCAGGGAACGCAGGACCTCAAGTCCATTCATGCCCGGCAGCATGATGTCCAGAATCACGACATCGCAGGCGCCAGACAGCGCGGCCTCGAGACCGGCCGGACCGGTCGCCGCCGTATCCACCTGCCAACCGTCGGCACCCAGGTACTCGACCAGCATCGCGGCCAGGTCCTGATCATCGTCGACAATCAATACGCGTTCAGCAGACATGGTCAAAAGAATAGCCTGCCTATTGGGCAGGGGCCATTAGACGAACAAATAAAAATGGAAACCCCATAAGCTTCTAACCCTCTGACAAGTTGACTTGATGTATCCAATCGGATACAATTGGCTTGTGTATCAGATTCGCCAGACCGACGTCTTCGACAAGTGGCTGAATCGATTACGCGATAGACGTGCGAAGGCGCGAATTATCGCCCGCCTCGATTCAGCCAGACTTGGCAATCTCGGGGACTGCAAATCGGTCGGACCCGGCTACCGGGTGTATTTTTCAAGAAGAAAGAATGTCGTGCTCCTGTTGCTATGTGGCGGATCGAAAACCACGCAGCGTCGTGATATTGAGCGCGCCAAGAAGCTATTGGATGAGATTGAGGAATGAACCTATGACAAAGGTCACTGACTTTGACCCCAGTGTTTATCTCGATGACGAATTGACAATTGCGGAGTACCTGACGGCGGCCCTTGAAGATGAGAATCCGGATGTCTTTCTTTCTGCGGTTGGCAATGTCGCAAAGGCTCGCGGCATGACCCAAATCGCCGAACAGACAGGGCTTGGCAGAGAAAGTCTTTACAAAGCAATGGCACCCGGTGCCAAGCCGAGATACGACACCGTTTTGCGCGTGCTGAACAGCTTGGGCGTGAAAGTAAGCCTCTCACCGGTTCAATAAGTTTGAGAGAGTTCGATCGCGTCTCGGAGTGCTAGGCCGCATCTTTGCGCACGAATTGTTTCCA
>JAZBPR010000154.1:0-2932 GCA_036351735.1 Wenzhouxiangella sp.
CCTCGTCAGCTGCCTGCTATTCGTGGTCACGACACGATTGCCCAGTCCCGGGTTTTTGCCCCGGCTGCAGGCGTATCAAAGGCCGGCGTTGCTGATTCTGCTGGCCTGGCAGGTGGCTTTTTTTATCCTCGACTCTTTTTCTCGATGATCATGGGTGGTTCATTGCTCCCTAACGGGAAACAGGATTCAGTGGTCAATCTCGTCTTCCCTGTAACCAGTCAACTGGCAACTCGTGCTGTGATTCGGCATCGCTGACGTAGAGCACGTCATCGGTGATCATCAATCCCCAGTCGATCGTGCGCGGCAGGTCGACGGCCAGTTCATCGAGCGTGATCTGGGCCACGTTGAGATTGTCAAGGCCCGCCGTCCGTGGCAGTGTATTCCCAGCCCAGACGCGGTTGCTGCCATAGGCCAGCAAGGAGACTTTCGGATACCGACGAGCGCACCATAGCAAGCGTTCCGATGTGGGGCGGCCGACTTCAATCCAGTGCTGGATCTGGCCATCGGGGCTCTTGACCCACAGCGCAGGTTCATCGACATCGGACAATCCGCGGCCGAACGCCAAATCTTCTTCGAACCACAACCCATAGGCCAAAATACGGGCCGCCAGCCGCTCCTCGGTTTCTGAAGGGTGGCGCGCCACTGTCATGCGCAGTGATTCGTAGCGCCCGCGATCGGTGTCGGACAGTTCGAGGTGAACCTTGTAGGGGGTTGCACGTTGCGCCATGAGTTCTCAGCGGGGGTTATACCGTTATCGGGCCAGCCAGATCGTGTGTCTGGCCCCCTTGCCGGCCCGATGCGGGCGGACGATGACAGCTTCTGTCTTGAAGCCGGCGCGTTTCAGGCGGGCAGTAAACTGCGCATCCGGGCCGGCCGACCAGACCGCTAGCACCCCTTCTGGGCGCAGGGCCGTTCGCGCTGTCGCCAGGCCTTCCATGCTGTAAAGCCAGTCGTTTTCTCGCCGGATCATGGCTTGTGGACCATTATCCACATCCAGCAGGATGGCGTTGAAACCTGCTGGCTCTGCGCGCATGATCTGGGCCACGTCACCGATGAAGACGGTGCTGCGAGGATCGTTCAGCGGCTGGCCGGCGGGTTCTCCGATGAAGTCCCGGTGCCAGTCCGTCATCTCCGGGATCAGTTCGGCGACTACCACTTCCGCATCCGGACCGACGGCGGCCAGTGCGGCAGCGTGGGTAAAACCCATGCCCAAGCCACCGACCAGGATGCGGGGCTTGGCCGGCTGGCCCATGCGCGCACAGGCCAACTCGGCCAAGGCTTTTTCCGATCCGTGCACGCGGCTATTCATGAGCTCACCACGGCCAGGGATGACCATCGAAAACTTGTCCTTGTGCTCGTAGAGCCGCAGCGTTTTGCTGGTGTCGGGAATGGGGGCTTCGGCCAGCAGTACCGACCGGCTCATGCCTCGTCGTCCTCGTCTTGGCGCAGGCGCTCGCGGCGCTCCATTTCCTCTTCCCGGGCGGCGTCGATGATGCCCATGAGTTCGGCCAGGTTGACGTCGACCTGTTCCGGCTCGTAGTAGCCGGTCAGCTGGCTGTCGGCTCTCAGTCGGCCGCTGGCGTACAGCGCCCACATCTCTTTGCCGTAGTCGGTGTCGAGCAGTTCTGGCGCGAAGCGGCCCAGGCAGCGTCGCAGTCGGTCAACATCGCGGACCAGCAACATGCCCGCCGATAGATTGGCTGCAGCGTTGACCGCCTGCGGCAGGTCGATGATGACCGGCCCGTGGGCGTCGATCAGGATGTTGAACTCCGACAGGTCGCCGTGAATCAGGCCGGCCATAAGCATGCGTACGACGTCCGCAATCAGCCGCTGGTGGTAGTCGCGTGCGGTCTCTGCATCCAGGATCACTTCACCCAGTCTGGGGGCGACAGCACCTTCGGCGTCGGTGATCAGTTCCATCAGCAAGACGCCGTCGACGAAAGCCATGGGTCGGGGTACGCGCACGCCCGCGTCGGAGAGGGTGTAGAGCGCGTCGACTTCGGCGTTGATCCAGCTCTTTTCCTGCTCCTTGCGGCCATAACGGGTGCGACCCGACATGGCCCGCGCGCGCCGTGAACTTCGCTCCTTGCGGCCTTCCTGATAAATTGCGGCCTGTCGAAAGCTGCGCTGGTTGGCTTGCTTGAAGACTTTGGCGCAGTGACGTGTATCGCCACAGCGGACCACGAACACGTCGGCCTCTTTGCCGCTTTTGACTTGGGCAAGCACCTCGTCGATCAGACCATCATCCTCCAGAGGTTGCAGACGAGGAGGAGTTTTCATATCGGAACAAGCGGTATCAGGATGACGCCGCATTGTAGCGCTCTTGGGTTGGGGTTACGGCCCTGAATGAAGGGGCGCTACCACGGCCATGATCATCGTTGGCTGTTTCCAAACCCCTCGATCTCAACCTCTGCCCGCTCACGGGCCTCAGCCATCGCGGCTAGAGAAGTTGCTGGATCGGGCATGTTGTTCGATTGAGTTAACCACATTCTTTCGCGCTCTCGCACCGCCTCTTGTTCGGCTAGATACGCTTTCATCATCGGTGACTCAGTGACCGTCTCGGGCAGCGGTCGCAGATCTGTTTCAGTCCAGAACCAGATGCCAATTTGATACTGGCCATCGTCCAATTCGCGCCACGTTGCTATCAAATCATCGGGTCGACCCAAAACGCCGAACAAGATCGACAGTCTCCAGTTACGAATCTGCGACGGAGCATCGGGGTCATCCTCAACATGAGCAAGAAGTAGCGAGGCTCGTTCCCGGGCAACAACATCTCCTTCAGCGACTCTCAGCAATGGCAAAACTTCAATCTTTGCAGAAAAACCAAAGGTGTCGATGGGCGCGTCGGCGGCTGGGTCTTCAAGTGCAGACGGATGCTCCTCAATGAAATTTTCCAGCGCTGAGTCGGCGCGGCCTTCTTGAATCGCGCGCA
>JAZBPR010000155.1:0-6451 GCA_036351735.1 Wenzhouxiangella sp.
AGGCTGGCACCCACCAGCAGCGGTCCCAAGGTGAGCACGGCCCAGTAAATCACCAGACGGTTGACCGGCTGGCGCTGAGTGCGCACACGCCAGATCCGGTTCAGATTCTTCTCGATCGACGACATCAGCAAGATCGCGGTCACGATCAGAAACACCGTCCCCGCACCGGTCAGCCCTGCGGTTCGCCCGACAAACTCGGTGATGTACTGATGCACCGTGTCGCCGGCAGCGGGCACGAAATTGGAAAAGATGTAGCTCTCCACATCCTTTGCCCACTGGTCAAAAACCGGGAAGGCCGATATCACCCCCAGCATGACCGCCATCAGGGGCACCAGCGCCAAGAGGCTGGTATAACTCAGCGCACCGGCAGCTTCAAGGTTCCGATCCTCCCGGAAATGTCGCCAGAGATGGCGGGCAAAGGCTTTCAGCCAGTTCGGGTCCATGAGCGCCTGGATCGGCGTTTGCACACGGGCTATTGACACCTTGCGCTTAGCGTTTACGCTCTTTGTCTTTCCGAGATCCGAGTCGCTCAAGATGGCGTTAGTCCTTTATCACAATCCACGATGCTCCAAGAGTCGGGCGGCCTTGGCTCTTCTGCAGGAGCGCGGTTACCAGCCCGAGGTCTTTGAGTATCTCAAACAACCGCCCAGCCCGCGAGAATTACGCGCAATCCTCAAAAAACTGGGATGCAGTGCGCACGAGCTTGTTCGCGCGACAGACAAGAAGTTTCAGCAGCTGGGCTTGGGTCCGATTACTGAACTGGGCGAGGAGAAACTGATTGAACTGATGTGCGAGCACCCTCAGCTGATTCAGCGCCCGATTCTGATCAACAACGATCGCGCCCGACTGGGACGACCACCCGAGGCGGTTCTGGAGATTGCCGGATGACCGAAATCCTGATTGTCTGCCATTCGGTGCATGGCAACACGCTCGCCATGGCGCGCGAGATCGCACGCGGTGTCGAATCAGTGGGTAATGCCAGCGCCCGTTTGCGGTCGGTGGCTCCCGTCACTTCGGCGATTGATCCGGTTGCCCGGCAACCGGCTGCTGACGGCCCCGCTCTGGTCAGCAGTGAAGATTTGAGTGCATGCGACGGCTTGATTCTCGGCAGCCCGACCCGCTTCGGAAACATGGCAGCCGCAGTCAAGTACTTTCTCGACGGGACGGCAAGTGAATGGTTTTCAGGCGTGCTGACGGGCAAGCCGGCTGCCGTGTTCACCTCGACCGGAAGCCTGCACGGCGGTCAGGAAGCCACCCTTCTGAGCATGATGCTGCCGCTCTTGCACCACGGGATGGTTCTGGTCGGCCTGCCCTACTCGGAACCGCAACTGGCCACTACGCAAAGCGGAGGAACACCCTATGGCGCCAGCCATTTGGCCGGCAAGGACAGCGATCGGGCGCTGGACCAGGATGAAGCCGCCCTCTGCCGGGCTTTGGGGAAAAGGGTTGCCACCGTCGCCGGCCAACTGAAATGATTCAGCTGAGCTTGTGCCGCTGGTCACTGATCGGGCTGATCATCATCCAGCTGATGTGGTTTGGTTTTATGGTTCCAATGGATACGCCGGCACGGCTGGCCGCATTGGGCGTATCGACCGTACCATTGCTCATTGCCCTGCCGCTGATCTGGTCGCTCCAGCCCAGACCCTTGGTGATCACCGGCCTGTTGCTGCTGTTCTACTTTTCTATCGGTATCAGCGAGGCCTGGGCGAACCCAGACGCCAGACTGCCCGCGGTTTTTCAGGTTGCGATGGTGCTGGCGTACTTTACGGGTCTGGCAACGATTCGACGCCAGCGGTCGTCGAACTAAGCGATCGCAGCCGACTCAACAAACGGGTCGCGTGGACCGCTTCAGGCGAAATCTGACCCTGCTCCCGGATCAGGCCCGGCAGTGTTTCCCACTCGGATCTCAGCCGTGCCAGGTGGGACCGGCCCTCGTCAGCCAGCATCGACAGGGGCCGCCCCCGCTCAGCAAAGCGCCGGATCTGCTCGCGACCTATCAATCCTTCGGTTCCGGTCAGCAGGGACCGAATCGTCTGGTCGTGACGGTGCAGGCGCGGGTAATGAATTTCGATCAGCCGGCGAATCAGAATCCGGCTGTCAGAAACAACCGCCAGGGCGGCCGAGAGCGGATCAGCCTCCGGATCGCCCAACAGGCGGGAGGCGACCAGGCGCTCGCGGCGCATTGACAGTTCGTCCATCGCGCTTTGCACACGAACCTGCAGGGCTGTTGCGCCCGGGGCTTCAAGCACCTCCGTGCGATCCGGGGTTATAAACCAGTCCCTCCATTCAGCACCTTGTTCCCAGTTGGCGGCCAGCAGGCCGTTGGCGGTGACGGGTGTTGCCGCAAAATACGTCAGCCGGTCTGGCACCAGACCCAGACGATCTGCCGGCAGGTGACTGGCGACCGGACGCCCCGCCATGCCATCGGGACACTCCTGCTCCAGCACCTCGTCATTAGCCGAAGCAAAAAGATAGTGTTCAGCCTCGTTAGCGATCAGGCGCTGGCGAAAGACGGTTTCCCGATCGTCCTCGACCTCGAACTGACCGATCAGCTCAAAGCTGAGTCTGCCGTAATAGTTGCCGACCAGGTCGTCGTCAGGCCGGGCCGGACGCATTTCACGATCCACCCACCTCACGTTGTCGTAACAAAGCGCCAGGCTTCCCATCCCCAGCTGATCGGCGAGCAGATAAGTATTCGGGAACAAGCCAAGCAGCGCCCGACTCACTGGAAGTGCGACACGCGCTCCGCAGGTCAGACCGTCCGCACACGGACCGACCACCAGCCCCTCCGGCCGATATGCTGTCTGCTGTTCAACACCGGCGCCAAGATTCACGTCCGATCCGGGCCGGGTTTCAGCGAGCAAGAAGTCCTGATAGGCCGAATCGAGGGCAAGGTCGAGATTAACCAGCGCACGATCGTGCAGCGTCAACAGGCGAGTGACCGGATCAATGCGCTGCCCGCCCTGCCCGGTCAGGCAGTCCAGCCATGCCCGCTGATCCGCGACCTGGGACTCGATCGCCTCCATCACCAAGGCAATCGAGGACTGCCAGCGCTCAGTCTGAAAGACAACCGGACGCTGGGTCATCCAGCTGCTCAAAGCCTGAACCAGAATTGACCATTCCAACGCGCTGGCCCGGGCCGGCGGCTCGCACCCGGCCTGCATCTGCCAGTTCAGATGACCATCGAGGTAGCGCGAACGCTGCCAGCTGAGAAGGTCGGCCTCTCTTCGCAGGAATTCCGGCGCGAACGGTCCCGTGCCGCCCACCAGTTCCTCGCTATCGAGCACGTTGAGCAACGCCTCCAGCAAACGCTCCGGGCATTCCTCGATGCTGCCAAGTGGCAGAGGCCCGACCAGGGCCGGATTGGGCAGACAATCTTCCACCAGATCGGTCAGCCTGTCCCTGACCGGCTGATCGAGATAGAACGAGGCGTCCGGCGCCATCAACGCCAGCTGGAAGTAGGCATCGGTCAGTTCTGCAATGGCCTCGTCAGCCTGCATGGGCTCTGCGCGGGCGTAGACCAGCACGTCAGCCAGTCGCGCCAGAACCAACGGGAGATCAGCATCAACCGCCTGCAGCACTCCCGCTTGGGCATTCGCCATTTGAACCAGCAACTGCTCCAGCGCGTCAAGCTCTTCGGCCTGCCCGAGGGATGCCTGGATGGCCAGAGCATCCATCAAATGCCATACGGCCGCCAGGATCTGGTTCTGCCCCCAGTTGAATTCCGCCGATTCCCGCGCCATCACCGCCAGGGCAGCCATTCTTTCCATGCCCCCAAGAGCCGGCAGTTGGGCCGCTCTCTCAGCCTGCGCGGCCGCATGATCACGAACCTGAGGCGTCATACGTTCGGCCGTTGCGAACAGTCCTGCCCAGAACTGAGCAATGGCAAGACCCGGCGCGACCAGTCCGCCGTCCTCGAGTCTGGCTTGTAGCTGGGTCCATACCTCAGCGGCGCGCAAGGCGGACTCGTCGGCCGGCATGCCAAATCCCTGGAGGAAGGTCTCGGCCAGCAAATCGTTCTGGCCCATCCTATCCAGCGGACGGGCTCGAGCGTGGACAAGCCAACCCAGCATCCCGTCAAGGAGCACGCTATGGCTTGGGTACGGCGCAGGGCCCCGACTTGCAAGCGCCAGCACCCGAAGCTCAATCTGTTCGCGCCAGTTTTGTGCCTCGGCCTGCGGATCAAGCAACCACTGCGCCACAGCTTCTGTGCGAAGCCGGGCTTCAACCGCGGTTGCATCCAGCCAGTGCATCTGCGCGATGTCATCCGGACTCAAGCGCGGCACGGCCCAGACCGGCAAACAGCAACCCACGGCCAACAGCAAGACAGCGAGGATTCTCATCGCCGCTATACTACTGCACTCGCTTCCCAAGCACGCTAACCGCAGACCAGACATCGTGGACAAGCTCAACATCCTGACCACCGGCGGAACAATCGACAAGATCTACTACGACGACAAGTCAGACTACAAGATCGGGGAACCGGAAATCGGGCGAATCCTGAACGACATGACGGTCGCGTTCCAATGGGAGGTGCGCGCGCTGCTCAGAAAAGATTCGCTGCACATGACCGATGAGGACCGCAGCCTGATCCGCCAAGCCGTCTTGGCCGGCGACGACCGCTACTACCTGATCACTCACGGCACCGACACCATGACCGAGACTGCTGCTGCCCTCCAAGAGGTCGGCGACCGGGTCATTGTGATGACCGGCGCTTTGCACCCGGCGCGCTTCATCGACTCTGACGCGGTCTTCAACATCGGCACGGCCATTGGCGCGGTTCAGCAACTGCCGCCCGGTGTCTGGATCGTCATGCACGGCCGGGTCTGGGATCCAGCCCACGTGCGCAAGAACAGAGCCGCCAACCAGTTTGAGGCTTGCTAGGAACCGCTTCCGCGGATACTTAACGCGATCGGGTCAGACCTTGACCTGACCGTTACGGACGAACGGTGGCCGCACGATACGGGCTGACAAGGCTCTGCCGCGCAGTTCAACCTCGGCTTCCATGGACTCACCGCTGGGAATCCGGGCCAGCGCAATCGGGCACTCCAGCGTCGGCGAAAATCCTCCGCTGGTCACCCGCCCCTCGCCTTCGGCTGTTCGAACGATCGCGCCGCTGCGGGGAATCGCACCTTTTCCGAGTACCAGCCCGACCAGCCGTTGCGGCACCCCATCCTGACGCTGTGAGGCCAGGGCCGCCCGGCCAATAAAGTCGCGGTCTTCCGGCTCGAAAGCCACCGTCCAGGCCAGGTTGGACACCAAGGGAGTCGTGGAGGTATCCATGTCCTGACCATAAAGGTTCAGTCCCGCCTCGAGCCTGAGCGAATCACGCGCGCCCAGTCCACAAGCCTGCACACCTGCATCCATCAGCCGGGACCAGAACGTTTCGGCCTGACTGGCCGGAAGCAGGACTTCGAAACCATCCTCTCCGGTGTAGCCGGTGCGGGCGATGAAGTAGTCACCGTGCGCGCTGGCTCTGAAAGGCTTGATCTCAGCCAGCGCGGGCGCATCGAGGACATCAATCACCTTGTCTCTCGCCAGTGGGCCCTGAATCGCAACCATGGCCAGATCGTCGCGTTCGGTCACGCGCACGTCAAACCCGGTGGCCTGTTCGTTCAGCCAGTCCAGATCAGCCTCGCGGGTCGCGGCATTCACTACGGTACGAAAGAAAGTCCCGGAAACCCGATAGGTGATCAAGTCATCGATGACGCCACCGCTGTCATTGAGCATGCAGCCATACAACGCCTGCCCGTCGACCAGCTTGGCAACATCGTTGGCCAACACCCGGCGCAGAAACGACTCGACTGCCGGCCCTTCCATATCAACGACCGTCATATGCGAGACATCGAACATCCCAGCAGCCTTCCTCACCGCATGATGCTCATCCATCAAGGATCCGTAATGGATGGGTAAGGACCAACCGGCAAATTCGACCATCTTGCCGCCGGCATTGACATGGGCCGCATGTAACGCAGTTTCCTTCGTCATGAATCTCGTTTCCTCAGTGCTGTGGGGCAAGCGCCGCCAATCCGGGGTAGCTGGCCTGCGCGCCGAGCCGCGCGTGAATGCGCAGCAGCTGGTTGTACTTGGCGACCCGGTCGGAGCGGCACAGCGAACCGGTCTTGATTTGACCGGCACCCGTGGCCACGGCAATGTCGGCGATCGTCACGTCTTCAGTTTCGCCGGATCGATGGGAAATGACGATGCCGTAACCGGCCTTGCGCGCCATGTCCACGGCGGTCAGTGTTTCGGTCAGCGTACCGATCTGATTTGGCTTGATCAGGATGGCGTTGGCGATGTTCTGCTCGATGCCACGCGCCAAAATGGCGGGATTGGTCACGAACAGATCATCACCCACCAGCTGAATTTGCTTGCCCAGACGGTCGGTCAACAACTTCCACCCGTCCCAGTCGTTCTCATCCATGCCATCTTCGATGGAGATAATGGGGTA
>JAZBPR010000156.1:0-5413 GCA_036351735.1 Wenzhouxiangella sp.
CATGGTGGCTTTGGTGCCGGTATGGCAGATGGTCTTGAGTTCCTTGAGCTCATCGGCCCAGGCAAGCAGGTGGCGGCTGCCTTCAAACAGTTCGCCCCTGAAGTCGGTGCGAAGCCCAAAGGCGAGGACCGGAATTTTCAGCTCATCTACGATTTCGGTGAGCCCATAGACCTGGTCGCGGGAGAAGAACTGGGACTCATCGGTGAGCACGCAGTGGATGTTGCCGCTGGCCAGTTCGTCTTTGACCAGTCTGAACGGGTCGTCGTCAGGCTTGACTGCAAGGGCGGGCGATTCAATGCCAACGCGCGAGCGTATCAATCCGTGTCCGGCCCGGTCATCAATCATCGGGCTTAACAGCAAAGGCCGCATTCCGCGTTCGGTGTAGTTGTATGCCGACTGCAGCAAAGCCGTGGTCTTGCCGGCATTCATGGTCGAGTAGTAGAAATAAAGTTTGGCCACCGTTGTCGCTTGCCCCTAGAGCCCGCGGGGTGGGTCGGTTCGCACATCCAGCCATAGAACGCTGCGCTCTGGATTGGAAGCAATCCATTCACGCAAGGTTTCGGCAACCTGCTCGCACTCTTCGCAATTCGGCTGCCTGTACATGGCCAGAGTGACGTCGGCAGGCGGCAAATCATCGATAAGCAGCGGCTCGCCCAGCGGTGTTTTGGTGCGCTCAAGGAGCCGGTCCAGCCGAACCATGGAGCGCTCGCCCCGGCGCCGGTCAATCACCAATTCCAGCTCGCGCTCAAAGCCTGACCTGAAGCCACCAAGGTGGAAGGCCGCCGATTGATCTTCATGATAAACGTACAGTTGCGGGACCTTGACCACGATCCCGTCGGTCTTGGCCACAGCGCGCAAATTACCGACCAGACGCTGTTGTTGGGCCATGACTTCATAGCTCTGAAATAGCTGGATCACAAGCGTTTCGGCCGAGGCATTCGTTGGCGATAGCAAAATGACCAAGAGGAAAAAGGAGAGTCGCTTCATGGGCCGAAGTATATCGCCACGGCTGTGGGGGCCCGGTGCGCGATCGGATACAATTCGGCGCCCTCGGACTCTTTCACATATTTGATGATCCGGCTCAATCCTCAGCAGAAAGCAGCAGTGACCCATCTGGGTTCACCGCTCCTGGTCTTGGCCGGTGCGGGGTCGGGCAAGACGCGGGTCATCACAGAAAAGATCGCCTGGCTGATCGATGGTCAGCACTATCCACCGGATCAAATTGCGGCGATCACCTTTACCAACAAGGCGGCCCGCGAGATGAAGTCCCGTATCGGTCAGCGGCTTAAGCGTGGCCGGGCCGAGGGTCTGACAGTCTGCACCTTTCACTCTCTGGGCTGGCGCATCCTGAGGGAAGAGCCCGAAGCCGCCGACCGCCGTAAGGGGTTGAGCATTCTTGACCAGCACACGGCTTCAGATCTGGTCAGGGAGCTTCTGCCGGTGGGTGCCAAGAACGACATGATTTATGCGGTGCAGGCGGGCATCAGCCGGTACAAGGATGCTGGTCTTGAACCGCAGGCGGCGATGGCATCTGCGAAGGATGAGAACGACGCCCGTTCGGCCGGGTTCTACCGCGAATACAGCGAACGGCTGGCCGCGCTGAATGCGGTTGATTTTGACGATTTGATTGCTTTGCCCGCCAGACTTCTAGCCGATCCGGTCATTCGGACTCGCTGGCGCCGAAGACTGGCCTACCTGCTGGTCGATGAATATCAGGACACCAGCGCTGCGCAGTACCGCCTGCTGACCCAACTGGTCGGGGATGTTGGTGCCTTCACTGCCGTTGGGGACGACGATCAGTCCATCTATGGCTGGCGAGGGGCGCGACCGGAAAACCTGAGCCAGCTGGCTGCAGACTATCCAAACCTGACGCTGGTGAAGCTGGAGCAGAACTACCGGTCAACCGGCAAGATTCTCCAAGCCGCCAATGCGGTGATCGCCGGTAATCCCCATGAGATGGAAAAGCGGCTATGGAGCGATCTGGGGCCCGGAGATAACCTGACGGTCATGGGCTACGGCGATGAACAGGAGGAGGCCGAGGGGATTGCAAGGGATATCCTCGGCGCTCATCACGGCAGCCGGATGGCCTGGGGTGACTGCGCCGTGCTCTATCGCTCAAATCATCAGGCCCGGGCGCTGGAGCAGCAGTTCAGGGAGCATGGCATCCCCTACATTGTGTCCGGAGGCCCAAGCTGGTTCGATGCTCGCGAGATCCGCGATGGTCTTGCCTATCTGCGATTGGCGGTTAACCCTGAAGATAATCCCGCCTTTCTTCGGGTCGCCAACGCGCCGCGCCGAGGTCTGGGATCTACTGCCATGGCAAGGCTGGCCCGATATGCCGAAGCGACTGGAAAAAGCCTGTTCAGCGCCGCGCTCGAACCTCTATTTCAGAGCGAGCTCAACGAGCCGACGGCAAGGGCCTTCCGTGGTTTGACCAATCTCCTGATTGACTTCAATGATCGTATTGAGAAGGCTGAGCTTGGAGACATCGGCTCGGTTTTTGAAGAACTGATGGTACACATCGGTTACCTGGAGTGGTTGACGTCTCAGGACGACGACCCAAAGAAGGTCGACCGGCGGCGTCGGAACCTGGAGGATCTCACCGGGTGGATCCGACGTCTGGGTTCTGGAGTGGATTCAGTCGACGAATTACTGGCCCGAGTCGCGTTGGTGGCCGGCCCTGATGACGATCGGAACGATAAAGCCGATCTGGTTCGGCTCATGACTCTGCATGCTGCCAAGGGACTGGAATTTCCGCGGGTGTGGCTGGCCGGCTGTGAGGAGGGTTTGCTGCCGCATCAGAAGAGCATTGATGAGGGCCAGATCGAAGAGGAGAGGCGTCTGATGTACGTCGGCATCACTCGGGCTGGCCGCCGACTGGTGATCTCGCATTGTCGCGCCCGCCGGCGTCAGCGCGAGAAACATGAGTGCGAGCCGAGCCGGTTTTTGGATGAGTTGCCCGAAGATGTCGTGGATTGGCCCGGCCGGGGAGGACGTGAGAAACCCAGCGCGGATGACGCCAAGGCCAATATCGCGGCACTCCGGGCCTTGCTGGACGATTAAAGCGGGGTGATACTCTTCACAATGTGGGCAATCGCAAGACAATTCGGCACTGCGCTTGTCGCCGTGATGATGCTGGGCGCCTGCCAGGCCAGCGGGCCCTGGGTCGAGGTTAAAGGGCAGCGCTTTTACATCGAAATTGCGGCTGACGACCAGTCCAGAGCCATGGGCTTGATGTTCCGCGACGAGCTGCCCGACGATCGGGGCATGCTGTTTTTGTTTCGGAGAGAGGCTCCGAGGTCATTTTGGATGCGGAACACGCGCATTCCACTGGACATCATCTATTTGGATCGGGAATTGCGCGTGGTCAGCATTGCGGCCGACGTCAAACCCTGCCGCCGTGATCCATGCCCCAGCTATCCCAGCAGGGGGGCGGCTCAGTTTGTGTTGGAGCTTAACGCCGGGAAGGCGGCAGAGTTGGATCTTCGCCCGGGAGACACGCTCTCTGTCGGGGGAGTGGATCTGGCGGCAGCGCGCTAGCATTCCCGCCCCTTTTGGCCGACACATATTGATTCAGGGCATGAAGTGGGGTATAAAGGCGGGCTAGTTTTGTCTTTTGCAGGATTTAAGCGTCATGTCCCGAGTGTGTCAGGTAACCGGCAAGCGCCCGCTGGTCGGAAATAATGTCTCCCACGCGAACAACAAGACCAAGAAGCGCTCGTTGCCGAATCTGCACAGCCACCGCTTCTGGGTGGAAAGTGAGAATCGCTGGGTGAAACTGCGCGTGTCGACCAAGGGTCTGCGCGTAATTGACAAAAATGGTATCGATCAGGTGCTCGCCGATATGCGTGCCCGCGGTCAGAAGATTTAAAGGAGAACCACCATGGCAGGCAGCGCTCGCGACAAGATTCGCATGGTTTCATCGGCCGGAACGGGTCATTTCTACACCACCGATAAGAACAAGAGAAACACGCCGCACAAGCTGGAATTCAAAAAGTACGACCCGGTGGTCCGAAAGCACGTGATGTACAAGGAAGGCAAGATCAAGTAAGCCTTCCGGTTCAACTGGCTTCAGAGATCAGCGCCGGGCCATCAAGCCCGGCGTTTTTTTTGGGAAATGCTTTTGCAGCGGTAGTCGCCGGCCGGCATGTTCTGCTAGACTGAAATTAATCAAAACTTTCTGTGAAATTACTGCTCTAAGAGCGAAAGTTGGGAATCAGGCTACCAAATCCATGCGTCGTTTCGTCCTCATTTCATTGCTGACAGCCGCTTTTGCCCTAATGGGGCAGGCGAGCGCTCAGCTATCGGAGGACGGGTCATGGTCATTGATCAATGCCGAGCGCGCCGCGCCCAGCGGATTGGCCCAGCGGGACCTGGTTGGCCTGCCCGGTTTGCGTCCGCGCATGACCATGTCACTTCCGCTGCAGAATTCTGAAGGGTTCGGAGACTCGGATGATCGGATGTTTTCGTGGTCATTGGAAGCCTGGCAGCTGAATACAGCCAGTCTCGCTCACATCCAGTGCAATCGGTTGACCTCGACGATCGATTCCTTCCTGGCTGAGGACTGTCGATTTGTCGAGGATCCAGTGCCGCAGGGGTCCGTCAATCTGATGCGGGTCAGCGGCCAGTGGACGGCCGCGCCGGGCCTGGACGTGAGCCTGAGTGCCTTCGGTGCACGATCGAACGAATCCGATTTTTCTCCTGTTTCCCAAGGCTTTCTTCTGCCGGGTACTGATTCTTTGGCTGGCATGCGCTCGGGAGAGGGCGTAGACGCGGGAGTCAGCTTTGGCATTGCCAATGAGCGCATCGGTGATTTTCTGATCGGTCTCCAGGTGGCCCGCTATCGCCAACGAATGAGTCTTCTTGATCTGGGGCTTTCCGGCATCGGTGCGCTATCGGGGGGCGATCTGGAGCGTTATGCCAACAGCGCCCAACTGGCAGTGGGCTGGCGCAAAGGGCGCTTTAGCGGTGATCTGTTCGGGAGCGCCCGTGACGTTCCCGTTTGGCTGTCTCCCGGCCAGTATGGTCAGGCTGTACTGAATTCCTTCGACCTCGAGTTTTCATGGCAGGCTGTCCGGAATGCATCGATCACCATCGGAGTCAGCAATGTTCTAGATACGCCGCCTCGGAATCTGGATGATCCGGTCGTCGATATGGGTCTGGATGACTCAGTCGATCAGATTTATGGACGCATTCCTTACGTTCGATACAAGCATGATCTTTAATCGGCCCTGACCATGATCAATAAACTCATATCGATGGCCACAGCAGTGGCTTTTGTTTTGGCTGCATCTTTCGCTGAGGCTCGGGAGTTTTCGAGCCTGGAGGAGCGCATGACCGGTCGCGAGTTTCGGGATGCAGGCCTCCATAAGTTGACCGAGGAAGAGTTGGCTGCGCTTAATCGATGGATTGA
>JAZBPR010000157.1:0-19790 GCA_036351735.1 Wenzhouxiangella sp.
CAGCTGGACCGCGCAGACGAAAAAAGAACGCGCATGGATTTGTGGCAAAACGCACCAACCCTCTCGCTCAATCAGGATCCATCTGTTCCGATGTTTGCAACCGTGACGGCGACCGGACAATTCGATCCTCAGCGGCACGTTCTGCTTGACAATCAGATTCGCAACAATCATCCCGGCGTCCATGTGTTCACGCCCTTTCATGTGGAAGGCTCTGATGTCGTGTATATGGTTAACCGCGGCTGGCTGCCCTGGGACCGAACCACAGACCGGAGAGGCGAGTTTGCAACCGAAGACACGCCCGTCACTATCACTGCGCGCCTTAGTGACGCCCCGAAGGTCGGTCTTCAGTTAGGGGAAGCGTCAGCGCTTGAGCAAGATCAGTGGCCCAATCTGATGACCTACTACGACACAGAGCTCATTCGACAAGCGCTTGGGCCTGAAGTGGCCAGCCAAGTCTTGCTGCTTGATCCCCAAGATCCCGCTCATTTGACGGGAGATGACTGGCGTCCCGTCAATATGGGTTCGGAACGTCACGTCGGATACGCTTTTCAGTGGGCCGCCATCGGCACAGCCGTCCTGCTGATCTGGCTGATCCTGACTTACCGGAGTTTTCGCAAGCCATGAACCGAGTTGCCATCGTCGCGGTATTCGCCGCTTTTTTGATTCCTGTCGTCTTGGCGACCCTCATGCACAGCCAGTGGCTCGACTGGCAGCTGGGCAGCGGCCGCAATCACGGCGAACTGATTGAGCCGGTGATCGAGCTTGAGAACTTTCAAGTCACCGATGCCCAAAATCAGAGCGTTTCGCTGGCAACACTTCGTGACCGCTGGCAACTGATCCACATCGCCAACGAGAATTGTGGTGATCGCTGCCTTGAGAATCTCTACTGGCTCAGACAAGTCAGGCTGGCTCAGGACCGACACCAGCCCGACATCGGCCTGATTTTCGTGAGCGGGCAGGAACAGTCTGTCGAAGCTCTGCAAGCCATTTACGAACTAGCCCCCGACTTCATTGTGCTCCACGGAGATTCGGCCAATGCCTTTCTGACACAGCTTCCGGAGAGCGACCGTCAAGGCAGCTTCTACATTGGCGACCCCCTCAACAATATAATATTGCGTTATCCCATGGACGCAGACCACAACGGCATCCGCCGTGATCTGCGTCGCCTTGTGACATGGACTCAGCGCGACTGATCTGATGACCCGAACCACCTACAACAATTTAAGCCTGCTGGCCTGCGGTATCACCCTGATTGTTATCGTTCTTGGCGCCTGGGTACGCCTGACGGATGCGGGACTTGGTTGCCCCGACTGGCCCGGATGCTACGGCCACCTGACCTGGCCGGATTCTCCGGAAGAGATCTCAGTCGCCGATCAGGTCCGGGCAGACCGCGCGGTCGATGTCGGCGCAGCCATCCGAGAGATGGTGCATCGCTACGCAGCCGCGATCCTGGGCCTCATCGTCGTCGTTCTGGCGGCTGTGGGATGGCAGAAGCGGCACGATCCGACGTTTCCGACCAAGCTCCCTATCCTCCTTCTGGGCGTGATCCTTTTTCAGGGTGCGCTGGGGGCATGGACGGTTACGCTCCTGCTTAAGCCGGCGATTGTTCTCGCTCATCTGACCGGAGGCCTGCTGACCTTCAGCCTGCTGGTGCTGCTCTATCTCCGAACCCGCCCGGTCAAATCCCGACCTACTCTGCCGCAGCGCAAGCTCAGGCCGGCTGTTGCAGCAGCCACCGCAGTTCTCATTGCCCAGATTCTCTTGGGGGGGTGGGTGAGCACCAACTACGCAGCCCTTGCGTGTCCTGACTTTCCGACCTGCACTGGGCAATGGTGGCCCGATACAGACTTCACCGAAGGCTTCAAGATCTGGCGCGGAATTGGCGTTGATTACGAGGGTGGCATTCTTGATCAGCCCGCCAGAGTGGCAATTCACCTGACCCACAGGATTGGCGCCATTATTGTGGTCGCGGTCTTTGCATGGCTATTGATCCAACTCTTTCGAACACAGGGTTTGGCGCCACCAGCATCCGTTCTGGTCCTTTTACTCACGACGCAGGTCACGCTTGGCATTCTCAACATTGTCATGAGCCTCCCCCTGACGGTTGCCGTCGCGCACAACGGAGTAGCGGCCCTGCTGATCGCCACCATGGTCTACCTGCTTCACCGAACTTCTCCCAGGGAGCCGCGCCCTTTATGAATACCCAGGTCCTCTCCCAGAGTCGGGTCAGTCACCTGCTCGCTGTGTGCAAGCTGAAAGTGGTCAGTCTGATTGTCTTCACAGCTGTTGTCGGCATGGCCCTGGCCACACCCGGTATTGTTCCGCTGGAGATTTTGTTCTGGGGCACTCTGGGCATCGGAATGGCGGCCTCGGGGGCGGCTGCGATCAATCACCTGATTGATGCCCGCACCGACCAGATCATGACGCGAACCCGCAACCGGCCTTTGCCTCAAGGGCAGTTGACAGAACGCCAGGTCCTGTCGTTTGCGATGGCGCTGAGTGCCAGTTCCATGGTGATTCTGGTGTACTTCGTCAACCCGCTGACCGCTGTCCTGACCTTCTTCAGCCTGATTGGCTACGCGGTCATTTACACGGTTTTTCTGAAACGCGCCACGCCGCAGAATATCGTGATCGGCGGGGCGGCCGGTGCTGCCCCACCCTTACTGGGCTGGGTTGCTGTGACTGGAGAGATCCACGCTTATGCGCTGGTCTTGTTTCTCATCATTTTCGTGTGGACCCCACCACACTTCTGGGCGCTGGCCATATACCGGCGTCACGATTACGCAGCGGCTGATGTCCCCATGTTGCCGGTCACCCATGGCCCGCGCTACACCCGCTGGCAAATCCTTTTCTACAGCATCATTCTCGCCCTGGTCACCCTGTTGCCATGGCTTCTGAACATGAACGGTCTGGTTTATCTGGCTGGGGCCATGGTCCTAAACGCAGGCTTTCTGGGCTATGCGATCGCACTGCTGCGTTCCGACAATGAAATGCTGCCCATGCGCATGTTCAGCTACTCCATTCACTACTTGATGATGCTTTTTGCATTCCTGCTTCTGGATCATTACCTGCCACCCTCCCTGACCATGGTGTCCTGACCAATGCAACAGACTGATCGCTCGCGCTCTCCGCTGACCGACCTCCAGGCCAACGAAGACTTCATCAAGCGCCATATCGGCCCCGACGAGGAATCCATTGCGCTAATGCTCGAGTCGATCGGCAGCGAGTCACTCGAAGCGCTGATGAACGAAACCATGCCGGACAGCATTCGACAGGCACGGCCCTTGGCTTTACCTGCGGCCATGACCGAGGCACAGATGCTGGAGGAGTTACAGGATATCGCCTCACGCAATACGGTCAGGCACAGCATGATCGGACTCGGATACCACCCGACTTTGACGCCACCCGTCATCCAGCGCAACGTGCTGGAAAACCCAGGCTGGTATACCGCCTATACGCCGTACCAAGCCGAGATTTCTCAGGGCCGGCTGGAGGGAATGCTCAACTTCCAGCAGATGATCATGGATCTGACCGGAATGGAGCTGGCCAACGCCTCGCTGCTCGACGAAGCAACCGCTGCAGCCGAGGCCATGGCGATGCTCAAGCGGGTCAACCGCAAGTCAAAGAGCGACGTTTTCCTGGTCGACGCCGCGTGCTTCCCGCAGACCATTGATGTCGTCAAGACCCGCGGACGACACCTCGGTCTGGAAGTCATTGTTGTGGATGACCTATCGCACGCGATAGCTAATCAGGAATGCTTTGGCGTTCTGAGTCAATATCCCGACGCCAACGGCGCCGTCCGTGATCTGGAACCCATCGTCAGAGCCGCGCATGAGGGCAATGCGCTGGTCGCGGTAGCCTGCGATCCACTGAGCCTGGCGCTGCTCAAACCGCCGGGTGAATCCGGAGCCGATGTGGTTGTCGGATCGGCCCAGCGATTCGGCGTACCAATGGCCTACGGCGGTCCACACGCCGCCTTCTTTGCAACGCGCGAGGACTATCGTCGCAGCGTTCCCGGGCGCATCATCGGTGTCTCACGCGACCGGCACAACGCCAAGGCGTTGCGGATGGCACTGCAGACGCGCGAGCAGCATATCCGCCGCGAGAAGGCCATGAGCAACATCTGTACCGCACAAGCCCTGCTCGCGGTCATGGCCAGCTTCTATGCGGTCTGGCATGGGCCCGAGGGTCTCAAGCGCATCGCCCAGCGGGTTCATCGCATGGCCTGCATGGCCGGCAGAGTCCTGACCGATGCAGGCTTCAAACTCGAACATGACGCGTTCTTCGACACGCTGTCCATTCAACTGGATGAACCGCGGCGCGCTGCAGTGATTCATCGGGTTCAGCAGGCCGGCATCAATCTTCGTGCTGACCGTGATGGCTATATTGGCATCTCATTCAATGAGTGCACGACGACCTTGCATTTAGCCGCGCTTTTGGGGGTCTTTCTTGATACTGAGACGGATCTGGAAGCTCTGGATCTGGATCTTCCAGCAAACTTCTCCCGGATCCCGGAAAATCTTCGGCGAACTTCGGAATACATGACTCACGAGGTCTTTTCCCGATATCGCTCGGAAACCGAAATCCTGCGCTATATGAAGCGGTTGGAAAACAAGGATCTGAGCTTGGCGCATGCCATGATTCCGCTGGGTTCATGCACAATGAAACTCAATGCGACCGCGGAAATGATCCCGGTCACCTGGCCCGCCTTTTCCCAACTGCATCCATTCTGCCCCTGGGATCAGGCGGGTGGCTATCACAAGCTGATTGAACAGCTCGAGGGCATGCTTAAGGAAGTCACCGGCTTTGCAGCCATCTCCTTGCAGCCCAACGCAGGCTCTCAGGGCGAATACGCCGGTTTGCTCACGATTCAGGCATATCACGAATCCAGAGGCGAGTCGCATCGAAACGTCTGCCTGATCCCCTCCTCCGCCCACGGGACCAACCCGGCCAGCGCTCAGATGGTTGGCATGGAGATCGTGGTCGTCGGCTGCGATGCGCGAGGTAACGTTGATCTGGCCGATCTGGAAAACAAGATTGCGACCCACCGCGATCGGCTTGCCGCCCTGATGGTGACCTACCCGTCCACCCATGGCGTGTTTGAAGAGCAGATTGTCACGATCTGTAACAAGGTTCGCTCAGCAGGTGGGCAGGTCTACCTGGACGGAGCCAATACCAATGCGCTCGTAGGCCTCTCGCAAGTCGCCGATTACGCCGACGTCTGCCATCTCAACCTGCACAAGACGTTCTGTATTCCGCACGGCGGTGGCGGGCCTGGCGTTGGACCTATCGGGGTGCGCAAGCATCTTGCCCGATTCCTCCCCGGACATATCTGCGGACTGCTCGGGCCTGAGCACGGTGCCAACGGAGCGGTTTCGGCAGCGCCGTGGGGCAGCGCCGGAATTCTGCCGATCTCCTGGAGCTATATCCGGATGATGGGCGGTCAGGGGCTCACGCGTGCTACCGAGGTGGCGATTCTCAACGCCAACTACATCGCAACCCGACTCTCCGGTCACTACGACGTGCTCTACACGGGCAATAACGACCGCGTGGCTCACGAGTGCATCATTGACCTCCGGCCCTTCAAAGAATCGGCCGGCATCACCGAGGAAGATGTTGCCAAGCGCATGGTTGACTACGGCTTCCACGCCCCAACCATGTCGTGGCCGGTACCTGGCACGCTGATGATTGAACCCACCGAAAGCGAGTCCAAAGCGGAGTTGGATCGGTTCATTCAGGCGATGATCGCCATTCGCCGCGAAATCGAGCAGGTCGCCACCGGCCACTGGGACAAGGAAGATAATCCGCTCAAGAATGCACCCCACACCGTCGCTGAACTCTCCTCGGATGAATGGCCGCATACCTACAGCCGGACAGAGGCGGGGTGGCCAGTCAAGGAACTGCGGCAAGGCAAGTTCTTTGCCCCGGTAGGGCGTATCGACAACGTCTACGGTGATCGCAACCTTGTCTGTTCGTGCCCGCCACTCAGTGACTGGCTCGAAGCGAGTTAAGCCTGCCCCAATCGTTACGTGTGGAGATGAAACCGATCCCGCAAGTTTTGTAGGACTGAGCGGCCAGGCCCATCCGAGCTTTCAGTTCCAGTAGTCAGAAGGCCGCGGCGGAAAATGCCGCGGCCATGTTTTGCACTTTAGTCCAGTTTGACCGGCGCAACGGGCCGATCGGGGAAAGTCGGGGGATCAGCCTCGATCTTTTTCATGACCTCATCGATCGCCCGCTCGAGTTGCGGATCACGACCCGCAATCAGACTGGCCGGATCGTTCTCGACCTCGATATCCGGCATCACGCCTTCGCCCTCAATAATGTATTCACCGTTGACGTTCGAGAAGCCGAACTCGGGCACGTTGACGCTTCCACCATCGATCAACGGACCGTGATTGGTAATGCCAACCACGCCGCCCCAGGACTTCTTTCCAATCAACGGTCCCAGTCCAGCATTGCGGAACTGATACGGGAAGATATCGCCATCAGAGGCTGAATTCTGGTCTAGCACGGCTACCAGATGACCATTAAAAGCCTGCGCCGGATAGGTGGATGCATACGGCATGGTTCTCGAGTAGCCCAGAGACAAAGGCTTACGCGACAGCCTCTCGATCAGCATCTGTGACACATTACCGCCCCCGTTCGAGCGGACATCAATCACCAGTCCATCTTTCCTGAGTTGTCCATAAAACCACTTGATGAACTCACGGATCCCGTCGGGCCCCATATCTGGCACGTGTAGATACCCCACCCGGCCGTCAGTTGCTTCTGTGACGCGGCGATGGTTATCGCGCACCCAGGCCAGATAGTGCAACGGGGTTTCGTCTGAAATCGGCTCCACCAACACGGTTCTGGCATCACGGCCGTCAGCGCGCTCGCTGATCGTCAATTCAACAGCCTGACCGGCAGGCAATTGAAGACGCTGATAAATGTTTTCGTCCGACGTGATACTGCGGCCGTTGATGGCGAGAATGTAATCACCAACCTCGACATCGACCCCCAATTCAGTGAGTGGGGCACGATATCTTTCCTCATCATTCTGTCCGTCAAGAATGGCCGAGATCCGGTAGTACTTATCGTCAACCTCAAACCTTGCGCCCAGCAATGACACCGAGGGACGCTCCGGCAACCCTTGATCTCCGCCGCCAACGTAGGCATGAGAAACATTGAGTTCGGCAATCATCTCGCCCATCAGGTAATTGAGGTCGGAACGGTGTGCGACGTGCTCAAGCCAGGGTCGGTAGGCTTCCCTGAGCGCCTCCCAGTCGTAGCCATGCATGTTCTCAACATAGAAGTGGTCGCGGAAGCGACGCCAGACTTCGTCAAACGCTGTTTCCCACTCAGCCACCGGATCAACCGCGGTCTGTAGCCCTGACGTGTCCACTGTGGTCGGATCCTGCCCCGCTTTGGCGACATCAAGAACCTGCCACTGGCCGCCCTGACGGGCGAGGATGCGTTTTCCATCGGCACTGACGTCCGAGATGCTTAATCCGCTGGGGAAATCAACAACCTCCTTGTCGGCAAACTTGAACATCCGGACCCGCGTGGGTCGCTCAGGTCCGCGACCATAGAAAAACGCATCGGATTCCGAGAACAAAAGCCCACCGTCGACAACCCTTAACCCGCCGATGTTGGCGTTCTCAATCGGCACTCGGACCACACGTTGCATCAGGCCATCGAAATCAATATCGGTGGACTGATCTTCATTCTCGTCACCGTTACCGTCTTCCGAGTCGCTGGTATCAGGATCCAGACCCTCCTCTTTCGCATCTTCAGGCAAAAACGGGTTGGGAGAAGTTGACGTCAGCCCAAGGGCGAAAATACCGGTCATTCGGTTGGTTGCAAAATTCCACTCCCGCTGGCTGATCTGGGGGGAAAACTCACGGTCACCGAGGAAAAACAGGTGTTTGCCGTCCGCAGAAAACACCGGCGAGTATTCAGAGAACAGACCATCGCTGATCCTGCGCGTCTCATTGTCTTCCACGCTGTAAATGTAGAGCGCTCTCAGCCCTGAGCGCTGGACCTGGCTGAATGCGAGGTAGTCGCCAGCCGGCGACCAGGCATAGTCGCGGTTGCGCCAACCCGGATCCCTTCCGGCTTCGCGCAGTCCTCCGCGACCGTCGGCCCGGATCACAAGAATGCGGCCATCCTTGTCGGACAAGGCGATATGGTCGCCAGTCGGTGAGAACAACGGCTGGTAGAAGCGGGTCTGATTGCCCGATGTCAGCGCCTCAGCCGGTTCACTGCCATCGGCCGGCATCAGGTAAAGCTCCTCCTCGCCCGAAATATCCGACACGAAAGCCAGAGTCTGCCCATCGGGCGCCCAGGCGGCCTCACGATCATGCGCGGTGGATCGGAAAGTTAGATCCCGAACCACACCCTCACCAACGGGTGCATTGAACAGGTTTCCGCGGGCTTCGAAAAGAACGCGCTGCCCGGTTGGACTCAGTTCGGCCCCGCGGATCTGGTTCCCAACAGAGACGGTTCGAACTCTTCTGTTCAGTCCGTCATCGGGGACATTGATCACGATTGATGTATCTGAGCCGCTTTCCGTATCGAAAATTCGCAAGGCGCCATTGAGTTCATAAACAATGCGACCGTCTTCACTAGCGCTCGCCCAGCGGACGTCCCAATCGGCGTGGTAGGTCAGTTGTTCAACGGCAGCCGTTACCGGATCAACACGGTAAAGATTGAGTTTGCCATCGCGGTCAGACACGAAATACCCCATGCCGTCAATCCACATCGGGTCGCGATCGGTGCGGGGATGATCGGTTAGCTGTTTCGCATCACCGGCTTCAAGGTCAAACAACCAAAGATCCTGTGACCATCCGCCCTCATAGCGTTTCCAGGTGCGGAAATCGCGGAACAGCGGCGAATAGAACACCGCATCACCAGAGTCGGTAAAGGTGCCGGCGCCGGAGATCGGGATCGGCATTCTCTGAGGCAAACCGCCTTTAGGACTCACTGTGAACAAGGTGGCGCTGCTGGAGCCCCAGGCGTCGCGCTGGGAACGGAACAGAATCCTCTCTCCGTCCGGAGTCCATCCCTGAATCTGGTTGTCATAACCCCAGCGTGGGGGCAATGGTCCTGATGCCGGGTACCAGGTCAGCTGCGTCGGTTCGCCGCCGGATGCGGGTAAGACGAAGACCTGTTCATCGCCACCGTACTGTCCGGTAAAGGCAATTTGCGCACCATCCGGGGAAAACTTGGCGAACACTTCCTTGCCGGGATGGCTGGTCAGGCGCCATGCCGTTCCGCCCGTATCTCTCGCCATCCAGAGATCACCACCGTAGCTGAACACGACATAGTCGCCATGGAGGTCGGGAAATCTCAGCAGCTTTGTCTCGGCCACTGTCTGCGCCGCAATGCACGTCAAAACCAGCGCGACCAGACCGCGCCCAAACCCGTGTTTCATCTCATGTCCTTAACTTTTGGATTGAATGCCCGGATGGCTATTCGTCTTCGGCGACTTCGCCATCTTCTTCATCGGAGGCGGCCACTCGAGCCATCCCGATGAGTTCTTCTCCATCGGCCAGACGAATCAGGGTCACACCCTGAGTATTCCTCCCGAGCTGCGAAATGCCCGAGACCGACGTGCGGACCAGCGTTCCTGCGTTCGACGTCAGCATGACGTCATCCTCTTCGGTCACGGCCAAAGCCGAGACGAGTTCTCCGTTTCTGTCAGAGACCTGAATGCCGATGACCCCCTGCCCGCCTCGCTTGTAGACCGGGAACTCTTCCAGTGCAGTGCGCTTGCCGTAACCGTTCGCTGTAGCCAGCAGTACGTCGTTTGGTTCATCGTCGGTAACCAGCATGGAGACGACGCGTTGATCCTTCTTGAGCCTGATGCCGTTCACCCCGCGGGTCTGTCGGCCCATCGGGCGTGCGTCGGTCTCGTGGAAGCGAATGGTCTTGCCGGCTGAGGAAAACAGCAGAATGTCACGCGAGCCGTCGGTGAACGCCACATTGACCAGTTCATCGTCGTCTTCCAGCATTACCGCCCAGATCCCGTTCGAGCGAATGTTGGCGAAGTCTGAAAGCGGGGTCTTCTTGACCCGCCCCATACGCGTGGCGAAAAACACGAACCAGTCTTCGGGGAACTCCCGCGTCGGAAGTACGGCGTTGATCCGCTCGTTTTCTTCCAATGGCAAGAGGTTGACCATGGGACGGCCACGACTGTTGTGGCCGGCCTGAGGCAGCTCGTAGACCTTGGTCTTGTAAACCTTGCCCGCGCTGGTAAAGATCAGCAGCGTGTCGTGGGTATTGGTCACCCAGAAGCGTTCAACGAAATCCTCATCCTTGGTCTTGGTTGCCGTCCGACCACGGCCGCCGCGGCGCTGGGCCCGGTATCGGTCCAGCGGCTGATACTTGGCGTACCCGGCGTGGGACAGCGTCACCACAACGTCCTCAGGGGTGATCAGGTCTTCCATTGTCAGATGGAGGTGATCACGGATGATCTCAGAACGTCGTTCGTCCGCATAACGTTCGCGCAGGTCGGTCAACTCGTCGCGAATAACCTGCATCAAGGCGTCCGGCTCGGACAGGATACGCATGAGCTCCTTGATCGTTCCAAGGATTTCCTTGTACTCGTCGGCCAGCTTTTCCTGTTCGAGTCCGGTCAACTTCTGAAGTCTCAGATCCAGAATGGCCTGAGCCTGCGCAGGAGACAGCAGGTAGCCTTCTTCGTTCAGCCCAAACTGCGGCAACAGTTCTTCCGGGCGCGACATTTCGGCCCCGGCCTGCCCGAGCAAGGCTCTAACCAATCCGGCATCCCATCGCCGACCCTGGAGACGCTCGCGCGCTTCTGTTGGGGTGGGTGAGGTCTTGATCATCTCGATGACCTCATCCAGATTGGCCAGCGCAACCGTCAGGCCTTCCAAGATGTGGGCCCGATCGCGCGCCTTGCGAAGCTCGAAAAGGCTGCGCCGTGTGACCACTTCGCGCCGGTGCGCCAGGAACGCGCCCAGCATGTCGAGAATATTGAGCACCCGCGGTTGGTTGTCGACCAGCGCAACCATGTTGATCCCGAAGACCGTCTGCAGCTGCGTCTGCTGGTAGAGGTTATTCAGCAAAACCTCGGGCACTTCCCCACGCTTGAGCTCGATGACCATGCGCATGCCGTCCTTGTCGGACTCATCGCGCAGTTCAGAGATCCCCTCGATCTTCTTGGCCCGCACCAGCTCGGCGATCTTCTCCAGCAAACGAGCCTTATTGACCTGGTACGGCAGTTCAGTCACCACAATCCGGTTCCGACCGTTGTCTTCGGTCTCGACGTGCGACCGCGCGCGCAGGTAGATGCGCCCACGACCGGTTCGGTAGGCTTCATCAATCCCGTCAGCACCGTTGATGATGCCGGCGGTCGGGAAGTCCGGACCCGGCAAGTAGCCCATGATCTCGTCGATTGACAGTTCGGGGTTATCGACCAATGCCAACAGGGCATCGATGACTTCGCCCAGATTGTGTGGGGGGATATTGGTCGCCATACCCACAGCGATGCCCGATGATCCATTGACCAGCAGGTTCGGAACCCGGGTTGGCAGAACCGACGGTTCTTCTTCGGACTCGTCGTAGTTGGGAACGAAATTGACCGTCTGCTTGTCAATGTCGGCCAGCATTTCGTGAGCCAGGCGCGCCATGCGTACCTCGGTGTAACGCATCGCCGCCGGGGAATCACCATCGACCGAGCCGAAGTTGCCCTGCCCGTCGACCAGCATGTAGCGCAGAGAAAACGGCTGCGCCATGCGCACAATGGTGTCGTAGACCGCGGTGTCGCCATGAGGATGGTATTTACCGATCACATCACCGACCACACGGGCGGATTTCTTGTAGGGCTTGTTGTAATCGTTGCCCAGCACCTGCATGGCGAAAAGCACGCGCCGATGCACCGGTTTCAGGCCGTCTCGAACATCCGGTAGCGCCCGACCCACGATCACGCTCATGGCGTAATCGAGGTAGGACTGCCGCATCTCGTCTTCCAGATTGACCTGGAGCACTTCCCGAGCGAGTTCCGCCATTAATAGATTCCGTAGATTAATTCTTGATTGTTTGTGTAAGCCACTTATATTTCAGGCTAAACAAGCAGACCTACCGCGGCAGGCCTTGCGTTCTTGAAGCGCTTGAATATCTTGTGAATTTTACCACATAGCGAGCTACTCCCTACCCGTTCGATCGGACAGGAAAAACAGCGCTGAGGCCGAGCTACTCAGGAAAAATCATAGGGCGGTTGCCAAACACCCTGTTCGGTCACAATGCAGTCAACCAAACCGGCTGGCGTTACGTCAAAAACGGGGTTCCATGCGCTGAACCCGTCGGGCACATCCGAAATCCCGGCAGCCCGCCAGATCTCCGATGGATCACGCTGCTCAATCTCGATCCCTTCCCCGCTGGGCATGTCAGGATCCAGTGTGGTCGAGGGCGCAACCACCATCATCTTCGCCCCATGGTGGCGCGCCACCACCGCAGCTGCATAGGTGCCGATCTTATTGGCCACGTCGCCGTTCGCCGCGATCCGATCGGCACCCGTAATCACCCATTGCACTTTGCCGACCGCCATCAGCGCAGCGGCAGCCCCCTCGACCAAAACCTGGAACGGCACCTGGGCTCTTGCCAGTTCCCATGCCGTGAGTCGAGACCCCTGAAACCAGGGACGGGTCTCGTCGGCAAAAACACGGGCAATTCGACCCGCGCGATAGCCTTCAACCACCACGCCAAGCGCCGTACCGATGCCGCCGGTCGCCAGAGAGCCGGTATTGCAATGCGTCAAGACCCCGCTACCTGCCTCGATTACCGCGCTGCCGGCCTTGGCCATTGCCCGGTTGGCTTCGATATCCTCGCGGTGAATCTGAACGGCCCTTGCCAACAAGGCCTGCGCGTTCAGCTCTCCTGCCTCCCGAACCAAAGCCCGCATCTGGTTGACCGCCCAGCTCAAGTTCACTGCGGTGGGGCGGGCTTGCTCCAGAACATTCAGATCCTGATGCCAAGCCTTGAGGTCGTCGCCTCTTGCACGGGCAGACAGCACGGTTGCATAGGCTGCAGTGATGCCAATCGCGGGTGCGCCACGAACCACCAGATCGGTGATGGCCTGGCCGGCCTGCGCGATATCCCCGCACGACAGCCAGACTTCCTTGGCCGGCAGAAGGCGCTGATCCAGCAGATGCAGGACCTCGCCATCGAAGCGAATGGCCTGAAAGCCGTCGCGGGTCTCGTCAAATTTATGGTCCATGACATTATTTTAAAGGACCATTGGGCAGCCAGTGCCTGAACAGCACAACGAACCCAAAACCCTTATCATTGGCGCCCCAACTTGATGAGGAATGATTTCGATCATGAAAAAGCTGCTTGCAATCTGCCTGCTGATACCTGGACTGGTCACAGCGCAAATGGCTGAAGAAGCGCCTCAGGAACAGACCGATCAACCCATGATGGAGTACCCCACCGTGATCCTGCATACCAACTTCGGCGCCATCACCGTCGAACTTTTTGAAGACAAGGCACCGAAGTCTGTGGCGAATTTTGTCGAGTACGCGCGCGACGGCCACTACGACGGCACCCTGTTTCACCGTGTTATTTCCAACTTCATGATTCAGGGCGGCGGTTTTGACACCAGCTTCCAGCAGAAGTCGACCCGTGAACCGATCGAGAACGAGGCCGACAACGGTCTGGGCAACGAGCGTGGCACGCTCGCCATGGCCCGCACCAACGATCCGCACTCGGCGACCTCCCAGTTCTTCATCAACGTCACCGACAACGACTTCCTCAATCACCGCAGCAAGGCCAATGGCCAAACCTGGGGCTACGCTGTCTTCGGCCGGGTCATCGACGGGATGGACGTGGTTGACGCCATTCGCGCGGTTGACACGGGTCGGCGCGGCATGCATCAGGATGTGCCGGTCGAAGACGTGATCATAGAGCGGATCGAGATGCCGGAGTCGGAGGCTGAAGCCGCTGAGTGATCGGCCAGTCTTCCTGATTGCCGATCTCCACCTGGAGGTCGGCACACCGGAAACGACCCGGCTTCTGCTTGATTTCCTCGCGGGTCCGGCCCGTGAGGCTGGAGCCGTTTACATCCTTGGCGATTTGTTCGAGGTCTGGATTGGCGACGATGCCCCGTCGCCCAACGCCCGGCAGGTTGGCCGCGCCCTAAAGAAACTGACTGATGCCGGCGTGCCAGTCCACTTTCTCTGCGGCAATCGAGATTTTTTGCTCGGAGATACGTACTGCGCCCAAGCCGGGATGCAGAGACTTGAAGAACCAGCAGCGCTGGAAGACTATGGGCCGCCGACCGCGCTGATTCACGGTGACACACTCTGCACCGACGATGCCGACTATCAGCGATTCAGGGCCAAGGTTCGGGATCCGGAGTGGCAACAACAAACCCTTGCCAAGCCGCTGTGGTGGCGCAAAATCCTTGCCCGTTTCGCCCGCATGATCAGTCGACACCGCAATCGCAACAAATCTGCCGAGATCATGGATGTCAACCCGGGCGCGGTGGTTGAATGCTTCCGCTCACTGAAGATTGAGCGGTTGATCCACGGCCACACCCATCGTCCCGCGATCCATCGTTTTGAGGTGGACGGCCGCTCGGTCGCGCGGATCGTGCTGGGGGACTGGCATGATCATCAGGGCAGCGCAGTTCGCATTGACCGCGAAGGCTCGCTGGCCCTACTGCGCCTTGGCTACAACAATACTGGCACGCTTGAAATACAGACCTTGGACAGTATTCCAGCGGCCGAGGCCTAGATCTGCAACAGCTTCCCCTTTACCGGTAATGTGGGGCTAAATCTCTTGCAAGCTCTCACGATGCGGATGTCGGCAGACTTACGAACTCGACTCTGGGCTCGAGGATCTGGTTGGTAAGATAATCCAGGCCACTGACAGCGATGAATTCCGAGAGAGATCGCTGATTACCCAACCCGTAAGGCGCCTCCAACCGGCCGGCGATCAGATCATTCAGCCGCTGTCTCGCCGAGGCTCGCCGCTCCGACCACTTGACTGGCCGCTTGGCTTCCAAATCCTGACGCCAGTGCAGATTGGGTGAAGTCGACTCTGGTGTTTTATAGAGATGGCGAAGCGGCACCCGGTTGAACTGCGGATGAAACACATCCCAACCATGGGTGAACGCTCTTAGGGCCAGCCCCTGCTCCTCGCCATGGAAATAGAAATTAGGGTCGTAAGGCACCTCATGAACAAACTCACCCAAGGTGGCGAGAAACCCGCCGGCCAAATGCGCACCGCGTGCGTAGTGCCAGCATGTCTCGACCGCACCGGTAGCCTCCGCCGGCGCACGATGCGACACCGCCTTGAACTTCAGTACCCGGTCGTCCTCGCGGAGCAACTGGTCCGGCTTGGGTCTGAACGAGCCGACATTGGCACCTAGATCAGTGCGCGCGACTGGCTTCCCTTCATCGTCAAATTCGAATCCGGGCGGGTAAATGCTCAAGACGGGTTTGGAACTAATCTGAGACAAGCGATCCAGATGTTCATGCAGAATCGCATCCCATCCAGGCTGAAAACAGGTATGCGAGTCCACCTGCAGAAAGAGCGCTTCGCCATCAAACAATGACTGGACCAGATGCCGCGCCCAGCAGACGCCCCGCGAATGAAGGGGGTCCAGCTGCAGATAACGAACCTGGTCGGAATAGGCCTGTTCTGACAGCCATCCGCTCAATGACTCGCGACCTTGATCCACCACACCCAACACCACATGGTTTGGCTGGGCTGCCTGCGTCATCGCCGACTCAATGGTGAAGCGCAGGTAGGGATCGCAGAAACTCGCGATGCTGACAAAGATCGTGCCCTTGTCGGTCACCCGGACGCCCCCAGATCAGGATAGAAGTGGCGATAGTGCGAACCGTAGGCATTCAACGCTGAAGCAATTATTTCAGACTGCTCTGCGTCGACTTGCCGACTGGGCTTGGTGATCAGTTGCTTGTCAGGCATATCCTTTGCGCCGACTGCAGCGGAAATCAGCCCGGGCGCCGCACAAACATCCTCATATCGCAGAATAGAGATCTGATCACGGAAGCTCTGCAGCCGCTCGCAGATCAGGTCATAAATCAACACCTGTCGTTTGAGCACATCGCCCGAGTCCGTCACCGCAGCCATCTCTGGCCAACAGCGAGCGGCGTCCTGCATCTTGCCGCGACTGACCGGAAGGTTGAGTGACCGCCAAGAGTGGATCACATCGACAGGATGGCGCACCAGCGCAATGACCTTGAAGTGCTGCAACCTGAGCAGTGGGCGCAGTGCAGTGAGGTAAGGGCCGTTGTGCTTGATCGCCAGCGTGAAATCCGTCGTCAACTCGCCCCCTCTGACAGGCCGCATAGACAGATCAGACGCAGAGACAGGCTGCGACCCCGAATTGGCTGGATGGTAATTGGTCGAGGGTCGCGCATCCCGCCGTCTGCGGTCCAGAACCTCTTCCCCGATGAGTAAGCGACGGCGAATGTCGACAAAATCGCCGACCAGCCACTTGGCGAACACCTCGCCTGTGGGGTCCGAGCCGATGTCCAACTGCCCGCCGGTGGACTTGTGCCACTGCCACGGCGGCTCGCTCAGGCAAACGGTATCGGGCAGAGAATCGAGCAAGGCACCCGCCAAGGTCGTGCCGCCGCGCGGCACACCGGTGACCAGAACGTCAGTGCGCCGATGATCCATGCCAACGCAGAATCTGCTCAGCCGCCGCCTTGCCGCTGATCCAGGCACCTTCAATGCGGTTGCCGGCACACCAGTCTCCGGCCACAGTCAGTCGGTTTGACGAATCGATCAAACAGTCCTGAGCCAGCGGCTTGGGCGCCAGCGCATATCGCCAACGATGCGCCCGTGACAAAGCCGGGGGCGTTGCAAGGGCTACCGGTACTCTTTGCCGAAAGGCATTTAGCAACTCGCGAACAACCCAGCCCTCTTCGCGCTCAAGATGCGTCCGTGACCATTCGGCCGATGCGTGCAATATCCAGGCTTCCCCGCTCCGTCCGGGTTTGGAGGAGTTACGGGCCATCCAGGACAAGGGGCCCTCGTTATCGAAAGCCGCATCGAACCGGGAATTCAATGGCGCATCAAAGCCCAGCATCACGGCCCAGCACGGATTCATAGGCACCGCGCCAATCGTAGTTGCCAGCGCGCTTACATCACTCAAAAGGTCAGCGCTTTGCTGAGGTGGCGCGGTAACCAGCAAGCTCCCGGCCTCAATCCAATCGTCTTCCTGGTCGCGCCGGACACGCCAGCGCTCGTGCTCATAAGCCAGTTCAGCAGCCCGCCAACCGAACCGACAGTCAAGACTTGATGCCATCGACTTGAGCACGGCGTTCATCCCCGGTGTCGCCACGAGGCGCTCTGCGGGTGAACGGCCGACCACATCGGGGCGTTCACCAAAAACGCTAATCTGTGGTGTCCAAGCGCTGACCAGGCCGGCGCTTTTCCATAGCTCGGTCTGCGCGGCGAACTCGGGCGAGCGCGCGGTGAAATACTGACCGCCGTGGTCGAACGCGAACCCGTCCTGACGGCGGGTCGCACAACGACCGCCCGGGCCTCTGGCTTTTTCAACGACGACAACATCGAGGCCAACACTCGCCAGCTCGCTGGCCGCCGTCAACCCCGACCAACCAGCCCCGATGATGCAGACATCATGCGTCATCAGTGTGCGGGCTGGAGACCATCTCCGAGACATCAAAGCCCTGTTCGGTGGCCTGTGCTTTCAAACGCTCGACGACAGCCTCGTCCAGATCCGGACTACGCGCCAATATCCAGAGATATTTTCGATTCTTCGACCCCACCATGGCGTACTGGTAGGCATCGTCCAACGCGATGACGCGGTAGTCGCCCCATACGAAGGGCAGCCAGCCCAGCCAGCGCGGCGCAAAGCGGACCTCCAACTTGGCATCGGGCCCGTCCGGATCCTGCTTGCGCGCAATTCCTTCTGCAGTGGCCCAACTACCGTCGTCCTCGCGGCAACGATTGAGCACGTCAATCCGCCCATCCTCGCGAAGCCCATAAGTGGCAGTGGTATCCGATACGCAGCGACGCTGAAAGACATTCGGAAGCAGCGCGATTTCGTACCAGCGGCCCTGATAACGTTCCAGATCGACTTCATCCACCAGCTCAAGCGGTTCGCTCGCCCAAGCGTGAACACTCAGCAGCTGGGCGGCCATCGCCAAGGTAAAAGCACCTTTCTTCATTCGGCTTCCGGCCTGAGATACGGAAACAGCAATACGTCCCGAATGGATGGAGAATCGGTCAGCAGCATCACCAGCCGGTCGATCCCGATGCCCTCGCCTGCTGCCGGCGGCATGCCGTATTCCAGCGCACGGATGTAATCGTGGTCAAAATGCATGGCCTCGGCATCTCCGGCATCGCGCGCTTCGACCTGAGCACGAAAACGCTCTGCCTGATCCTCGGGGTCGTTGAGCTCGGAAAAGCCGTTGGCGATTTCCCGGCCTGCCACGAACAACTCAAATCGGTCAGCGATGTCCGGATCGTGATCGTTGCGGCGAGACAGCGGAGAAACCTCGACCGGATACCCCGTCACAAACGTAGGCTGGATCAACTGCTGCTCCACGCCATGCTCAAACAACTCCATCAAAAGGCGGCCCCAACCCCAGGATGGTTCGACATGAATGTTTTCCTGTTCACAAACGTCACGGAGCTTTGCCGGATCGCGAAGATCCTCAGCCTCCAGCCCCGAGTAATGCCCGGCTACTGCCTCGGTAACACTCAGGCGACGGTACTGCCCCGCAAAATTGATTTCATGACCCTGGTAGGTGACTCTGCCATCTTCCAGCCCCGGCAGTTCTGAAACCACATTCTGCAGCATGGCCTCGGTCAGCGAGATCAGGTCGTTGTAGTCGGCGTGGGCCCAGTAGAACTCCAGCATAGTGAATTCGGGGTTGTGCCGGGTGGAGACGCCTTCGTTGCGGAAGTTGCGGTTGATTTCGTAAACCTTTTCCAGCCCGCCGACCACAAGACGCTTCAGATGCAATTCCGGCGCAACCCGCAGGTAAAGATCCAGATCCAGCGCGTTGTGATGGGTCACAAAGGGACGCGCGGCAGCCCCACCAGGAATGTGGTGCATCATCGGCGTCTCGACTTCCAGAAAACCGTGCTGATCCATGAAGTGACGGATGGCGCGAACAATCTGGCTGCGGCGAACAAAGGTCTCGCGTACTTCGGGGTTGACGATCAGATCCACATAGCGCTGGCGGTAGCGGGTTTCCTGATCGGTCAGGCCATGCCATTTTTCCGGCAGCGGCCGCAAGGACTTGCTGAGCAGCCGCAACTCGTCAACGTGGATGCTCAGCTCACCCGTGCGGGTTCGCATGGCCCGGCCGGCCGCACCCACCAGATCACCGATATCCCAGTGCTTGAAGGATTGATACACACCTTCCGGCAGGTCATCCCGTCGCAGATACAGCTGGATGCGTTTGCCCGAACCGTCCTGGATATGCACAAAAGCCGCCTTGCCCATGATGCGGCGGCTCATGATCCGCCCGGCCAGACAGAAGCGCTCTTCCAGTCTCTCCAGCGCGTCCTGACCCCAGGTTTCCTCGTCGGCAAAACGCGCCAGCAGTCCAGCGGCATCGCTGTCGGGACGCCAGTCGTTCGGATAGGCCTGACCGGCAGAGCGCAGCTCCTGCAGCTTCCCGCGCCGCTCCGCAATCAGGCGATTCTCGTCATCCACAGTCACCGCGCCCTGATCAGCGTTTTCCTTCTTGTCAATCACATTCACATCCCTGTCTAGTCTTCAAGCTCGCCACTTAACGGGCACGCCCTGTCACTCCTGAACCCGGAAACCGGAA
>JAZBPR010000158.1:0-11056 GCA_036351735.1 Wenzhouxiangella sp.
CTTGCCTTGATCGCGATATACGCGTAGTAACAGCCCACGCGGACAGAAGCAGCGACGATCCCTGAGCTCGCGGGCTGATGACCCCAGGCCTTTGCGCGTTCCAACTCCGTCCGTTCCAGCAGTCCTAGAACTTGAACCACGCATACACCAAAATCAACATACTCTCGCGCACCCGGCAAACCCTTCGGTTTGCTCGGGGTGATCTGGGAGTCACTCAGCAGACGCCGCCGGCGCAGACTGGCAAACCATTCCTCCTGGCGCCCAACGTACTTTCTCGGCACAGAATTTACGACAATGCGGACTCTATCCCCTGCTATCTTGCAGTCTTTCAACATGCGAACGAACGATTCAAGCTCTTTGATGGAATGAATCGTCCAGCCCCGAACACTTAACGAGTAATGATGCAGAAGGCGCTCAAGCGGTTTGAGCACCTTCTGCTCAATCTTTTCAGCGTTCCATCCCAGGTTTACAGCACGACGAACAAACAGGCTGCAAAGCTTCTCTGCTTCTTCCCGATCACGCCGCCTGGCAGGCAGCGCAGGGGCGATATCTGCAGGCCTCAGATTCGGAGACCATTTACCGTCTGATACCTGCTCACCAGACCTGATGGTTCTGCTCCGCCTGATTCCCGATCGAGCGGCCGACTGCACAGTTCCCAGGGCCTTGCCATGATTTTTTAGGCCGACAATCTCAGACTGTGGCAGCCCATAGATCGGAGCCGCATACTTCGCCCCCTCCTCACCATGGATAGCGACCTGCCTTGCGACTCTAAACAGGGCAGGCAGCTCCAGATCCGTGATGTGAGGGTCGGTGATCTTCTTCGGCAGCCCCTTATTGATCACCCGCCTCAATTTGGGTGCCTTCGGGCAGCCGAGCTTTCCGACCAGCCGTTCATAGCCTCGGAGCAGCTCCTTCTCAGGCGTGAGCCGCTTTCCTTTCATGGTCCGACTCAATGCACCACCATGGCCTTCTTCCGTGGCCGACGCCTTTGATAGAACGACTCAAGTCTGACAGATTCAAGCCCGGCTCGAACCCTAGCAGGCAAATCGACAAGCCGCTTCTGCATATAGTGATGCGCCACCATATCCATCGTCTTACAGTACGTGCCTGTAGTGATTTCGGGTCCATCATGCGCCGCGATCGTCGAAAGCGCGTAGATTAACTCTCGAGGTCGACATCCGGGTCGCAGCATCGGATGATCAGGATCATCTACACCATCCGTCAGCAGCTTATGTATCCAGGTAGAAATAAATGAATGGCGAAGATGGTAGCTTGAAACGTCGGGGTCGCGCGTAATTTCTTTGAGCAGCTGCGAGAGCAATCCAAATGTCTGGCTACTCTTCATCGCGCCATCTACACCCCAATCCTCTGCAAACACGACTGAATGACTCAGATTCATGCCGTTTGCCTGAAGTTGAGTGAGTCGTTCATACAAAAATTGTGTAACAACCTTCAACTCTTCTGCAGGAAGGAACCACGGCAGCGGCACCTGACGTACCGCTGCCGACGTCTTCAGATCTACGGTGGTTGTTGTCCGACAATACAGCACTGGATAAACGGTCTTTTTCTTGATATCGGCAAGCGAACAGCCTGAGATGTTTCTGAATCTCAAGGCCACAATGTCGTTCGGGCGCAACCCGGCCCGATAGATCAAAATCGCAATGACCTCGATCAGTTTTCGCATGTATGGGTTGTCGGCGCCCGAACGCAGATAGTCACGGAGCGTCTGAAAATCAGCTTCAGAAATCAGCACGTTTCGGCAGCGCGAGCCTTCCTCCAGCTCCCCTGCTAACATGACCGGGGGCGCTCCAATTTTTGCCATCAAGAATCGGTGAAGCATCCGGATAGTGGTCGTTGCGTGCTTTCTCTGCACAGGAGCACCTATCCCGGCCAGCACGTCCGCATAGAACTCTTCCCAAACTTCAGGATTATGGGTGGAAACATCGAATTCCCAGTTTGTGTCGATCATCGGCTTTACGATACGCGACCGATAGGTCTCTGCAGAAACAGTCCGAATGGGATTACCGGGCCGAGAAGTAGACGACAACAAAAACTCAAACCACCAAAAGATGCACCGCACCAACGGCGCCATCCTGCTCTCATGCTCCTCCAGGATCTTGACGATGTTGCCATGCGCCTCGGACGACGCCAACTTGATGTCAGGCTTATGCCGCTTGAAAGCAATTTTTAGCAGGGTCAGCATCTGCTGCTGCCGCACACCCTCCATAGACGTCATCACAGAGCGGCTGGTATCCAGCGTAGTCTCCGGTGAAACTCTCTGCAAATCCTCCTCAGCAGCCACATCTTGCTGCTTCTCTTTGTAATGCCGATCGAAAAGACAACGCCACCAGGATTTCTCTGACATCGATTCACCGGCGTTTAGGGACAGCAGGAACCGGACCACGACGGGGGGAGTCGAATACCGGATTCGGATTTCAGCAGCCTGCAGAAAACTTTGGCCCTTCCTGCCATGTTGGGCAACCTTAAGTCGTTGCTCGGTCGGGACGCCCAACTGATTGTAAAGTTTGGTCAGATACTCCCTGAGAACTCGGGGTCCACTATAGCTTCCCAAGCCCTCTCTCTCTGACTTGGTAAGCTTAGCTAAAAGGCGCTGTATCAGCCCCAACGTCACATAGTCGATAATCCAGCGTCTTACCGGCGGCTTTCGCCCAACTTCGGCCTCAAGACTGTCGTCCTTATCCTCTGCCAACGCAAAGGTGATCCAAGCGAGGTCATCACAGGCCTCCGGTTGTCTCACAAGCTCTTCCGGCAACCGCCACAGCAACGTCTTCTCTAAAAGCCCACCGTTCACAGCGGCGCTAAACAATATTCGACCGAGCGCGAGCGAAACCGCTTCACTGCGGATATTGTCAGGCATAGCCCTCTGCCGTGCAGGCTTGCTGGGAAAGGACTTGATGTCGTCGTAAAACGCCTCTTCAAGAACAGCCAATAGGCTGGCATGTCGAATCGCATCGCCTGGATACGGGGACGGCTCCCTCTTGATCACTGCGGCAGGCGCGGGTAGAAACACTTCTCCTTCAGTTTTCTTAGCCAAATTTCGCAGCCGCCGTCGGAGTACCTCGATAGCAGCAGCCAAGTGCCGCGTCTTGTAGGATTGGCTGAGCTCTTCGAGGATCATCTGAACGGACGCCTCAGAGATTCCAGCATCCTTAACGCCTTTAAAAAGATCCGGCGCATGGGCCTTGAGCAGGTGGTCAACGCGTTTCAAGCGCGCCTTTTGCCGTCTAGCATACTTCTCTCGCTGCCGATCCGTCCGGCTCTGTTTACGACTCCTGCCTGCGCTCATTTGAAAACGGGCCTGAGCTCGATCTCACGATAGAGTTCGGAAATCGGCGTAGAAGTCGCCCGCTGTATGTCACCAGGTGCAATTGCACTGAACGATCCATGGACTTCACCCGCGATGCCACCATGCCCCAGCAGGCCATCCACATAGGCCCCGTCAACTCCCTTCTCGCGCAGCCGCGTCCGTAGAAAATGCCGGTGGGAGTTCGGTCTGATGGGATACTTGACGCCTGTATGCGCCTCTAGTTCCCGAATTCGAAATTCGGAGCCCGAGCGAGCCTTAACGATTACCCGAAATGCAAGGTCATCCGGGTCAACCTCAAAGCGCTCTGCCAGTCGTCGCAAGTGTTGGTCGTAAGCCTCAATCTGTGCCTGTAACTCAGGAATTAGGTAGACAAGCCTGACTGTGGATTCATCTTCATTGTCCTTGTCGCGCACGGCCAAAAATCCAGTCGATGCGTCGTAGTTTCGATACTCAATCACATCGCGAGCGGGCCGGATACCTGTCATCCATAAGACCTGCGTGGACAACGCGGCGGTGACAAGATTATGGTATTTCTTTGCCGCTACCCTTGACCCTCGACCAATCGGCGCGTTTCGGATTGCTGAGTCGAGCTTGAACAAAATCTCGCGCAGAACTTCAGATTTTGGAACACCCTGAGAGCCGGCGCACATACAATTACATTGATGCGTGCTCGAGACCCTTCTTCTACGAGGCAAGGCGCTCAAATGCAGCGAAGAATATAGTCGTTCCCAAATCGCGTCATAAACGGCCTCCAGGTGGGCCGTACTCGGAGAGTAGTAAAAGCTTCTGGAATCATTCTTATCTGCTCTGGACCCGGTCAGCAAGAGAGCATCAGCCGCATCGCCATCCAAGGCATAGACTGCCGATGAGAGATATCCACTCACGCGCACGGGCGTCAGGCTCAGGTGGAACTGATCATTCAGCGTTTTCAGTCTTGCCTTGAGCAGTTGTTTGATGTCGTCAGGATCTGTTGGCCAGCTAGACTCGATCTCTCCCTTATGCCTTGCTAATCCATAGTCAAGAACTAATCGTGCGACCGGAAGCTTTGTCGGTATGGAGACAAAAAAATGGTCTTGGGTCTTTCGATACAAGTGGGCTTCGTCCACGCCAGGCTTCCAACCTTCAGTAATCGGGCGAACAGGAATCCGGAACTTTTTAGAGTCTAGAATGATTGCGAACTTATCCGGACTCTTCGCGCTCGATTCGGTCTTCCAAATCCTGACGTCTCGGACTTCCTCGGGGTGACAGCCGGTGAGAAGCATGACCCCAAGCAAAACATCTGCCTGAGTGTCTTCCAGCGGGGCGGCGCGATCAAAACGAAGTCCAGCCAAGACACGAAGCGCCGGAAGCAGCAAGCTGGAACGCTTGGCGGGTACTGGCTGTAAGGAGTGCTTGATGGCATCGGCCCGCCGCTTTGCTCGCGCACTGGCCTGGGCTTCCGTGATTTGGCTGGCATCAACTGCGTTTGAACGAACCAGCGGTGCACTGTCCTGCACAAGCACATCCTGATTCGTCTCAACCTGCGGAGCAGATGCATCCCGAACATATGCCTTCCGGATCTTTGGTTCGGGCTCATTGATGATGACAGTAGGTTGAGCTTGGTCTTGAGCTTCGAGCTCGGCATCACCAGCCAACTGCGAAAGGCGATCGGTGTGCCTTTCTTTAACAGACGGCGTTCTGTGTTGGATGGCTTTTGCTGACGAGGCGCTATCGACGTAATGCAGCAAACTTCGGAAGTTCCGGAGCGCGCCCAGAAAACTTTTCCTCAACCCTTCTGGCTCTGATTCCTCCTGACACTCAGTCAGAGACTTGACTACCTTATACAGTTTTTTCGGACTAGAGCATTTGGATAATCTCGAAATCTCTGGCAAACTCGAAAAGTCCCGAGTTCCAAATTTCCGCACGCCTAACGCTGCGTCTGTGAGGTAGTGCGTCGTCTTTTCGTCCTTTCGATATTCCTCGCGTTCGGCCAAACAGATCAGAAAGTGGGCCTGCATTTCTCGAGCTATAGGCTCAATCTTGAGAGTTTTGACGGGATAGGCGAACGCAGCAAACAGGGCGCGTTCCCCGATCAAACCCGAGACGAGGGGTTCTGCTGGCCGAGAAGAAGGCGCTTCTGAGCGGCGCTTGAGCACAGACTTTATGGCGCTGGTAAGCCAGTCATGGGATTTATTCGATGCTTGCGAAATTTCTTCAACCCTGGTCTGAATCCGTTCAAGGGTCAGGAGAAAACCGGTCCAGTTCCGGTGGTCAACATCCGGAGCATCCAGCATCTTGAGAAGCTTTTCCTCTTCAGGACAGGTTGCTGTCGGCATTTTTGATAATCCTCCACGTTCCACCACCCAACTCTATGGTCTTCGCGTCGCCGAGGACAGATCAAAGCGATCACTCAAGCCCCGGCGAGCCCCTAGATTTCGCCAGAAAATACATGAAGAGAGTCCAACTTTCAAGCTTGATCGAGCAGCCGTTTGTATCCCGTTTTTATATTTACTATCAGCTATTTACAACCTTTTTTGAGATACACAAAATACAGCCTTTAGTCTCAATAATTTAGGCGGACTTCTCGTAAATATATGATCATCAAAAAGCAAGGGATATAGCTTCGATTAACGTCTGAACAAATTTATTTCAGGTCTCATGTTGATCCATTCTGACGAATTGTCGGTCGGATCAAGGCCGCAAGTCGTCCGATTGCGGGCCAATTCACTTTCTAATCGACGCTACATGCATGGAGCCTGTTTCCCCAAGGTCCCGCATAACGCTGAATATACTCCGACCTCCTCTGACGGCTACGGACAGTTATCCGACCAATAACGCCAAATGGACTCGCCTTGATGGCATCTACATGCGCTTTGAGCACTTGACCGGTGTGCTGTTTTTGCAACCACCGAACGGTGCTTGCTCGGGCCTCTTCCATCGTTCTTTCAGACGGCAAGAACGCTCCGTAAACCTCAAACGGACCACCCGGCTCATCCCCCATTGGCCCTAATCTCAGCCCTGTGACGGATAGCTCATCTCCGTCATCCAGAGGGATTGTGATTACGCCGTGCTCGTAGCGACCAATAACCTCATAGCCCTCTTCGGGCAAAAGAGACATAATAATGAGAGACCTGTCGGGTACATCAATCACGATCTCCTCGCCAAATCCATCGGCGATCGCACCCATAACAAAGGCACCGTTCATGATGATCTGAGCATGCTTGATGCAGAACATGGCAAGCCCGGCCTCTTGCATAGTGAACTCCATCGGAGATAGGGGTTGCGGGATCTGTTTCGGTGAGACAGTCACCTGAAGCGTAGAGCCATCAGGGAAGGCATAGAGATCGAAAGCGATCGGCTTTAAAGCTCCTCCGTCATAGATTTCGTTGACGATAGCCTCATCGGTTTCGTCAAACCAGCCGTCGTCCTCTGCAATCCAGAACACCACTTGCACTTTCCTCGGTGATCGTTTCTCCAGGAGGAAGTTCCAAGGAATACCCTGATAATTGGGCTGTCCTTCACGAAGGTTGTACTGATAGTTGCCCTGCCGAACAACAAAATCCGCCAGCGGTGTGATCGTGGGAGCCGCTCCATCAGGTGAGCTTACTCCCACGAGTCGCAAGCTACCTTCGAACTCAATCTCTTCTGCAGATGTAGGACTTGCAGCCAGCAACAGCATCAGAATCAATACAGTACGCATCAAAAATACTCCCTCGCTTTAACATCAGGGCGGTTCAGCTCGCCCGGCACATAGACATTCTGGACCTGAATCACACGGACACCGCGGTGCTGTGTGTCCGCAACCCTTGGTTCAAGAGAGCGGGACCCACTGCCTGCCACGCCCAGTTGGTAAATATTGAGGCTGATCGATAACAGCAGCAGCGCCGCCATACTCCAGACCCATGGACCCAGACGGTTTGGGCGTCTCGCGTGAATACCGCTCAAAACCCGTTCCTTGTATCCGTCTGTGGGTTCGGCAAGGCGATATCGGCCTAGTCTTTCCTCAAAATTTTCCATCGTGCACTAATCCTCGTCTGAGTGCGCCGATTCCTCGGCGGTACCAGGAAGTAATCGTATTGAGCGAAATCTCTCGAATTTCAGCAATCTCTCGAAAGGTCATGCCGCCAAACAGGTGCAGCACCAGCGTTTCTCTTTGATCTGGTGACAGATCCTCCAGGCCCTGGCACACCTCGTGGAGAAACGCCGCCTCTTCCGGCTGTGGGGCCTCGCTCTCGGCATCGTCCACCAGAAACTCTTCGATGCTGACGACAAACCGATCTCGCCCAGTTGACAACCGAATAGCCCGATTACGCACAGAACGGTAGGCGTAGGCGGTTGGATCATCGGGGGTCGATCTTGAGCGAACCAACGAAACCATAGCGTCGTGTACCGCATCTGCTGCCAGTTCTCGCTGTCCGGTTATCCCCAAGGCAACCAGGTAGAACTTTCTCGAATGCTCAAGAAAGAGGTTTTCGACCCAATTTGGGTGCATCAATGGCTCCTGTTTTCTATCTAGAGTCTTCCGAGACCAGATTTTGTGCAGGAGCGGCCCCCGGATAGCGATTCGAAGACGAGTCAGGCTGAGGAGGAGGCCTGCGAATCAAGGACAGGAAGCTTTTCGCAGCGGTCTGCTACCGCCCGGAGTTGGCGGTTTGTTGTGGCGCCGAAACGAACACAACAACGTCCTCTCGTTCCACGAAAAGCTGGACCGGCTCTTCACCATTGATCATTAACGGCGGAGTCTGAGCCTTAAGGAAAGCCGACTCCAGCTTTCTTGAAAATTCTCGCTGCTCTTGAGAGTGCTTTATCCACGGCGACACGGCGGAAACCGTGATTGCCATGGCAATTACACCTGCGAGCGCAAAGCGAGGCATCAATTTCCGCGGTTGCTCATCAGCGGCCAATCGGGCCCGCAGTCGCTCCAGGCCTCCATCCAAAGGCTCTCGATGTGAAAAGTAGTCTTCAAGTTTCATTTGTCCGGATCCTCTAGAAGGCTTCGAAGTCTTCGGATAGCGTTATGCTTGCGCGATGCGACGGTGCCCTCTGGAATCCCGAGCATTCGGGCAATCTCTGCGCCACTCATACCTGAGTACAACTCCAGCAGGATAACTTCTCGAGAGCGGGGAGAAATCTGGCCCAGTGCACCGCGCAAACGGCGATCTTTTGCGCCCAACTCCGATAAACCCTCTGGATTATCTGGTCCCAGCAAAGCCGTCGGCAAGGGCAACCAAGCCCATCGCTTGCTGCGCGAATGCTGGTTGCGGGCTAAGTTAATCACGGTTGTCCAGATCAGCGCATCAAGCTTCTCGCGATCAATCCGCCGTCGCTTCATCCAAATCCGCTCGAAGGCGTCGTGAATCAGGTCTTCGCAGACCCCTGAATCCCAGACCCACCGATAAAGATAATTGAACAACGGCCGCTCGAGACGACGGTAAGCCGCCTCAAAAGATGCCTGGGAGAGTCCCATGGGCCGGTGGTCGGCTTAGTCGATCCAATCCATCCTGGCCACGAGTACTTGGTAATGGAGCTGACCATCTTCTGCGGAAGCGCCGGCCCGTCCCAGCACCAGAGGCTGACCGACCGAAAGATTCCTGCTCACTTGGAACTGCGCAGTGCCGCGAAACGGTGCCTCCGTGCGAGTATGAATCTGGGCCAAGAGTTTGCCCCCATTCTCGTGCAAATCCAGGCTCCAAATGTTATAGGCGCTCCCTGAACCTGAGTTCAGCAATACTCGACGAGCCTGAGTTATCGACAAATTCCCGGACGTTTCAATAGCTTCAATCACGCGGACTCCATAATCTGGGAAAAGCTCACCCATTGCCTCTGCCGCGGGCTCAAGGGGGGCGGGCAAGGGTTGATTGTCCGCTTTCGGGGATAAGGCCAAAAGCCAGAACTGAAGACGGTACTCTCTTTGGAAACGCTCTTCTGCCGTTGGTGCTTGACCCAACTCGTTCAGCAAACGGGCAATTTGCGATTGCAGCTCCTTGGGCCCATTGACGGCCATGGTGGTTTCATCAATTAAGGTCACACTGCCGTGCAGCGGCAAAGATTCCCTAGATAGTAGGAAAGCAAGTTCCTCAGAGAACTCTTCGGCCTGCAAGTGAGACACGTCATACACACGCAACTCGTGATTTTCAGCCTCGGACTCGGTACCAGAGCCACAGCCGCTCAGCACAAGCAAAAGTGCGGCCCCAGCAACCATTCCAATTGCCCAACGTCCGAATTTGATCAACATTTCGACTCCGATGATTTGAGGGATCTATCTTTTCCTACAGCCGAGCTGGGCGATTCTTCAGTCGAAATGCAAAATTTCTGAGAAAAGGCCATCAGGCTGCACTCGTCGAATCATCGCAGGTTTGCAATCTCCTCCTTCAGATCTTTCTCAAGCTGGGTCTTTTCAGGCTCGGTATCAAACTTCTCATATGCAGCCAAGCGCAGGGAGAGGCGTCGATAGTAGTTTGCCGTCTTGGATTCTCGATAGATCCCCCAGACTCCCCTAACTATGAAGTAGACTAGTGATGCGACGGACCCAAACAACAGCAGGAAGACGATGATGGAGCCGATTTGCGCCCATATACTCACCTGATACATTATTCATCCCTCAAATTCTAGGTTTAACTGGCCAGCGCGCGAACCCCGTTCGCGGCAACTCTCTCGCCGCAGGGTGGCCTAATGAACTAGGCCCGTAATAATGGAGATTCCTCCTGTCGGTGGCTTCTTTTCTGAATTTTGAAGAAGAGCCAGCACAGACTCGGTAGCAAGGCAAGCGAACCAGTCAAGGGGCCATCCCTTTTACCCAGAGCTGGAGTGATGCTCTTTTCATACTGCGATGTCTCAACCTCCGCATCAAACTGCCGCAACTTCTCCAGACGCTCACGATTTTCGTCACCGACCCAATAGTGCTCAGCCGTTTCTCCATCCAACGGGACACGCCAAAAGCAGCCGTCGTCAAAATAAGTGATTGGCTGAGCTGGCGCCGGGTAGCGCAAAGAGTGCGGAGCGGAGGCTTCGGTGAGCGCCAAAACGGACGCTCAGCTCAGTGTTTGCGAGTAAATTAAAATGCTGGCACTCCGCTCGGGCGGAAAGAGCGCAGCTACCGCTAACTGGATCGCCACGGTGAAGATCAAATAGAGCGCCAACCACTGCAGCACAACCATGACCGACTTGAGCCTCACCGACGTTGAACCCCCACATCAAAACTGTCTATTAGACGCATCAACATGTCCTACCCTGCCAGGGCGAGAGGTTACCACAGGCGCACTGATTCAGCCAAAGCTTAAAGCTCGGCCAAATTGGTAGATTCAATGGTGTCCCTATCCATATTCCCCCCTCCAGAAGCGGCTTCGATGCAAGCTGTCAAGCGACGTTTCGGTTATCAGTCGGCATGACGACACAACGTGCTGCTTTTGGTCGAACGTTGGGCTCTGCGGCAAAGGCATCAAGATCGTCTGGTTATTACGCAGCTAGAGATCTAACATTAGGAAAATACTAGCAAGCCGGACGTCGCGACTAGTCGGCAACATCCCCATAAGCCCTCACTAGTAAGATTGCAGCCTGGAGTGTATAGCGCTACTTTATATCGAAAGTGGCACTAATACAGTTGATATAGTCAACCGAGGCTGCATTATAGAACTCGATTGCGGCGCCACATGTGCTACTTCCAGGGTTGTCCCCGCAAGCTGATTGAACTCCAGCGATGGCCGACTGCAATGTAGCAGCTTGGGCACTGCAACCACCCTTCATGCGGTA